>NZ_CP136628.1:3099260-3402369 GCF_032918005.1 Bradyrhizobium sp. NDS-1 | reverse complement strand
ATTGGTATGGTTCCTGCAAGCACTCCAACCTCCTTCCCCTGACAGAACGAGACAATGCAGAACTCAAGACCCGACCGCATCCGCAAACTCCTCGCCGACCTCGTTGGCTTCGACACCATCAGCGACCGCACCAACCTGCCCCTGATTGCCCATATCGAGAGCTACCTCGCCGCGTTCGGCATCAAGGGTGAGCGCATCATCGATGAGACCGGACAGAAGGCCTCGCTATGGGTCACCATCGGACCGCAGGATCGGCCAGGCTTCGTCCTGTCGGGACACACCGATGTCGTGCCGGTCGTCGGCCAGGACTGGAGCCACGATCCGTTCAAGCTGATCGAGCGCGACGGCAAGCTCTATGGCCGAGGCACCACCGACATGAAGGGCTTTGTCGCGGTGTGCCTCGCCATGGTGCCGGAGATGGTGGAGGCGAAGCTCGCAACGCCGATTCACCTGGCGATCTCCTACGACGAAGAGATCGGCTGCGTCGGCGTGCGGCCGATGCTACGCGAGGTCGCGAAGAAGAAGATCAAGCCGCTCGGCGCCTTCATCGGCGAGCCGACCGAGATGAAGGTGATCATCGGCCACAAGGGCAAGCACGGCGTGCGCGCGACGTTTCGCGGGCTCGCCCGCCATTCCTCGATCGCGCCCGACGGCGTCAACGCGATCGAATATGCGGCCGAATTAATCGTCGAGATCCGCCGCCGCGCCGAGCAACTCGCGGCCGCGCGCGCGACGGACAGCCTCTACGACGTTCCGCACTCGACGCTGCTCACCAGCATCGTGCATGGCGGCGCGGCGCTGAACATCGTGCCCGACACCTGCACGGTGGATTTTGAATGCCGCGGCATCGGTATCACCGAATCGCGCGAGGTCACGGACGCGATCGTCGCCTGGGCCAAGGCCGAGCTCGACCCGGCGATGAAGGCGCGGCATCCCGATTGCGGCATCGATTTCGAGGAGATCCTCGACTATCCCGCGCTCGACACCGCTACCGACGCGGCCATCGTCACGCTCGCCAAGAGCCTTGCGGGTCGCAACGACCACGCCAAGGTCGCCTTCGGGACCGAGGCCAGCCTGTTCGCCAGCATGGCGGATGTGCCTTCCGTCGTGATCGGCCCCGGCGCGATCGCGCAGGCGCATACGCCGGATGAGTTCGTGGAGATGGCCGAACTGGAGAAATGCGCAGGCTTCGTGGAGAGGCTGATCGCGCATTGCGTGAAGGGCGCCTCTTAGGCGCTGCCGCAGAGTGGGCAAATCGGAGCGTGCCCACCGTTTTCGTGTGATCGCCGAGAGATGGTGGGCACGGCGGTAGTTTGCCCACCCTACGCGAGCCAACCTGCCTCACCGCTCCTGCAAGGCCAGCCGCACACCGACGGCGCAGTAGATGGCGCCGACCACCTTGCCCTGCCACTTCACCACCGCCGGATGGCGGCGCAGGAGGTTGCCGAGACGGCCGGCGCCGACGGCGAACACGACGGTGCTGAACAGACCGAGCAGCACGAAGACGACACCGAGAATGGCAAGCTGAAGTGCGGGCGCACCGTGCTCCGGCTTCACGAATTGCGGCAGGAACGCCAGGAAGAAAAGTGCGGTCTTGGGATTGAGCACTTCGGCCAGCACGGCCTGGCGGAAGGCGCGGCCCGCGCCAATCTGGGGCGCGGCGCCGTTCAACTCGACCGGGGCCCTGTCGAGCATGGCGCGAATGCCGAGATAAATCAGGAAGCCAGCGCCGGCATATTTGACGATGCTGAACAGCAGCGCCGAGGTCGCGATGATCGCCGACAGCCCGACGATGGCCATGCAGGTGTGGATGATGTCGCCCGCAGCAATTCCCGCTCCGGTCGCGATGCCTACCTTTGTGCCGGAACTCGCCGCACGCGCTATTGTCAGCAGCGTCGCTGGCCCGGGAATAAAGACGAAGCCGAGGACAATGAGGATGTAGGTGGTGAGGGTGATCTGGTCGATCATGCGTCCGTCTCTACCTGAACCGATGCTGGGCTCGCCACCCGCCGCCCGTCATGGCGAGGAGCGTAGCGACGAGGCAATCTAGACTACTGCCGTGGAAAGATCCTGGATTGCTTCGCTTCCGCTCGCAATGACGGCGGAATAAACCCACCTCATCACTGCTGTCATGCCCCGGCTTGACCGGGGCATCCAGTACGCCGCGGCGTCTCGGCGTCTCTGGAACACTGGATTGCCCGCCTTCGCGGGCAATGACAGCGAATGTGCGGGATGACGAACTCCCGAAAGCGAAAGGCGCGGCCGTCAGCCGCGCCTTCGCTCTTGCTACACCGCGCCCGCTTTCTGCGCATACTCCCACGACGCCAGCGACAGCGGCACGGTGCGCTTGGCGGATTCGAGGGCCTTGGCGTTGGCGGCGGTGCCGTCGCGGACACGGCCGGCGATGCCTTGCGTGATGCCGGCGAGGCGGAACAGATTGTAGGCGAAATACCAGTTGAGATCGGGCACCGTCATTTTGGTGACGTTGCAATAAATCTGCGCGGCCTCTTCCACGCTCGGGATGTTGAGCGCCTTGAGGTCGGCGCCATCGAGGCCCGGCATGATCCACTGCATCAACAGATAGGTGAAGTCGGCCATGGGATCGCCGAGCGTCGACAGCTCCCAATCGAGCACGGCCTGCACGCGCGGTTCCGTCGCGTGGAAAATCATGTTGTCGAGGCGATAGTCGCCGTGGACGATCGAGACGCGCGCCTGCTCCGGCACGGTCTTGGGCAGCCATTCGGCGACCTTCTCGAACTCCGGAATGTGCTGCGTTTCGGAGGCGCGATATTGCTTGGTCCAGCGGTCGATCTGGCGCGCAAAATAGTTGCCGGGCTTGCCGAAATCGCCAAGGCCAATCGCCGTGGGATCGTACATGTGCAGTTTCGCCAGCGTTTCGATCTTGCTGGTGAAGATCTTGCGCCGCGCATCGCGATCCTGGCTCGGCAGCGTCGGATCCCAGAACACCCGGCCCTCCTCCATCGACATGATGTAGAAGGCGGCGCCGATGACGCTATCGTCCTGACACAGCGCGTAGGCACGCGCGACCGGGAAACCCTGCTTGCCGAGCGCTGCGATCACGCGATATTCGCGGTCGACCGCATGCGCCGACGGCAGCAATTTGCCGAACGGCTTGCGGCGCATCACGTAGGAACGGTTCGGCGTGTTCAGCCGGTAGGTCGGATTGGACTGGCCGCCCTTGAACTGGAGCACTACCAGCGGACCCTCGAAGCCTTCGACGTTATTGCGCATCCAGGCTTCCAGGCGCAGCTCGTCGAAACGATGCCGCTCCTCGACCGGCTTGGTGCCCGAAAACTCTTCGTCTTTCCTGACGCCGTCCGCCACAATGACGCTCCCTCTTTTTCTTGTCGGTCATTCCGGGATGGTCCGAAGGACCAGACCCGGAATCTCGAGATTCAGGGTTCTCGCTTCGCGAGCCCCGGAATGACGGTGGGGAGAGCGCGGTCAGCGCTCTCCGCCGTCCTTAGTGACTTGGAGAGTTTGCATACTTCCGAACCTCAAGCCTGGCAATGGCGCGATTGTGCACCTCGTCCGGGCCGTCGGCGAGACGGAGTGTGCGGATGTGGGCGTAGTCCTTGGCAAGGCCCGCCTCGTCCGAGACACCGGCGCCGCCAAACGCCTGAATCGCCTCGTCGATGATCTTCAGCGCCATGTTGGGCGCTGCGACCTTGATCATGGCGATCTCGGCCTGCGCGGTCTTGTTGCCGACCTTGTCCATCATGTCGGCGGCCTTGAGGCAGAGCAGGCGCGTCATCTCGATGTTGGTGCGGGCTTCGCCGATGCGCTGCTCCCACACGGAATGCTCGACGATCTTCTTTCCGAAGGCGCTGCGCGAGGACAGACGCTTCACCATCTTCTCCAGCGCCTCCTCGGCCTTGCCGATCGTGCGCATGCAGTGATGGATACGGCCCGGACCAAGACGGCCCTGCGCGATCTCGAAGCCGCGGCCTTCGCCAAGCAGGATGTTCTCCTTGGGCACGCGGACGTTGTCGAGCAGCACCTGGGCGTGGCCGTGCGGCGCGTCGTCGAAGCCGAACACCGGCAGCATCTTCTCGACCTTGATACCGGGGGTATCGAGCGGAACCAGGATCTGCGACTGCTGCTGATGCTTGGCCGCCTTGAAATCGGTCTTGCCCATCAGGATCGCGATCTTGCAGCGGGGATCGCCGACGCCGGACGACCACCATTTGCGGCCGTTGATGACGTAATGGTCGCCGTCCTTCTCGATGCGGGTCTCGATATTGGTGGCGTCGGAGGACGCGACCGCCGGTTCCGTCATCAGGAAGGCCGAGCGGATCTCGCCGTCCATCAGCGGACGCAGCCATTTCCGCTTCTGCTCCTTGGAGCCGTAGCGGATGAACACCTCCATGTTGCCGGTGTCGGGCGCGGAACAGTTGAACACTTCCGAGGCCCAGGTGATGCGGCCCATCTCTTCCGACAGCAGGGCGTATTCCAGATTGGTCAATCCCGCGCCGCGGAATTCGTCGTCCTCATGCTCGCTCGGCGGCATGAACATGTTCCAGAGGCCTTCGGCCTTGGCCTTCTTCTTGAGGTCCTCGAGGATCGGGATCACTTTCCAGCGCTCGCCGCTGTGATCCTGCTGGTCATAGATCGGCACCGCCGGGCGCACGTGCTTGGCCATGAAGGACCTCACGCGGTCGAGCCATTCCTTCTGCTTGGGGGACAGATCGAAATCCATGGGACGCTCCTCGTCTCTCTCTTTGCGAGCCTGCTGGCTTCGCGGGCCTGTTTTGCGCCGGACTGTCCACCGCTTGCGCGCAGCCCGCAAGCGCGCTTGCGGTGCCTTCGGAACCAACCTTTGGAGTTGCGAACGAGTCCCGATTGCGCATTGACATCTCCGGCCTTCAAACGATAGTTTCATACAACTGTTTGAATTGCAACTCCCTCCCCTCAGGGGCACTCATGGCCAGCGATCATACGAGGTCTGCCATTCTCGCCGCCGCCGAACGGCTCTATGCCGATCGCGGCTTCGGCGACGTGACGCTGCGCGACATCGTCGCGGAGGCCGGTGTCAACCTGGCGGCGGTGAACTATCATTTCGGCTCGAAGGACGAGTTGATCGCGGAATTATTTGTCACGCGCTCGATCGCCACCAACCGCGAGCGTTTGCGCGAGTTGAAAGCGGCGGAAGAGCAAGGCGGCGGCCGCGCGCCGATCGAGGTGATCCTGCACGCGCTGGTCGGGCCGACGCTGCGCGGCTGTCTCGGCCCCGAGAACCAGCGCTCCACGGCGGCGCGCTTCATGATCCGCGCCTCGATCGAATCCGTGCCGCCGATCCGCCGCATCAAGAACCGCGAGATCGACCATCTGCGCAAATTCGCCGGCGCGATGCGCCGCGCCCTGCCCGAGCGCAGCGAGGTCGATATCTACTGGGGCCTCAACTTCGCGCTCGCGATGGCGCACCACACCATCCGCGAGAGCGAGCGGCTGACCAAGCTGTCGGAAGGCAAATGCGATCTCGACGACGTCGAGGATGTCGTCGCGCGCGTGGTCAGCGTCGCGACGATGGCGCTGACGGCGGGAAAGATCGAGGCGAAGGCGCCGTCGCGGGTGGCGGCGCGATAGTCCCTCACACCATCGCGATGCAGTCGATCTCGACGTCGAACGGGCCGAACCATTCCGGCGTGCAGACGAAGATCCGCGCTGGCGGATCCGTGGGGAAATAGCGGGCGTATACGGCGTTGAAGGCGGCGAAGTGCTTGGTCAAGGTACAGTAGACGTTGCACTTCATGACATTGTCGAGCGAAGCGCCGGCCGCCGCGAGGCACAGCTTCATCTGCTCCATGACGAGCTCGCTCTGCCGCTCGATCGGCACTTCCGCGATCTCGCCGGTCGCGGGATCGAATGGCGGCAGGCCGGAGACGAAGATCGTGTGGCCGGCGCGCGTGACCGGCGAGGTCGGCGCTTTCACGCGATCGAGGAACGTCGAAATCGGTTCGACGCGGAGCGCTTCGCGTTTCATGGGCAGCCACCTTCGGTTCGAGCGAGACTGACGCCGTGCTACATCATCCTGCAGCCGGCATGTTTCGCTTCTGACCGAAGTGTGAGCGGGTGATCAGGCCCGCTGCGGCATCTCCTCGGCCTCTTCCTTGGCGAGCAGCAGCAGCATCTCGATGCCCATCTCGCCTTCCTGCGGCGAGCGGATGAACTTGATCTCGTCGGCACTCTGCCGCAGTGCGGCAACAATGGCGACGGCCTGATTGGCGGTGGCCGCCTCGGTCGCCAGAATTGCCTTCTGGTTCTTGGCCTGGAACCCGATCGTGTAGGACATTCGCTTCCCTCCCCGAACTCAAGTAGAGGGATCGAATCAGAGTCGCGCGCAAAGCGAAAGCCTGTGCGACTACGGACCGGACTTATCTGGGGATGGCCCGCAGGCCTCAGGCAAGGCCAAGCGTCGCTCCCCTTTTCGCCTTTCGGGAGAAGGGGAGAAAAGCGCTAGATGATCCCCTGCTTCTTCAACTCCTCGATCTTTCCCGCATCATAGCCGAGCTTGCCGCCGAGCACCTCCTGCGTGTGCTCGCCGAGCAGCGGCGGGGCGCGGTAGTCGGTGATGGGGGTGCCCGAGAGGGTCAGCGCGTTGCGGATCAGGGAAAGCTCGGGCTCGAACTTATGCTGAGTCTTGACCCGCATGCCGCGCGACTGGACGTGCGGATCGGAAAACACCTGCTCGAAATTGTTGATCGGACCGGAGGGCACGCCCGCCTCCTCCAGCTTCTCCAGCCAGTAGGCCACCGGCTGCTTGAGGAACAGGCCGGCGAAGATCGCCATGATCTCCTTGCCATGCACGACGCGGTCGTTGTTCTTGACGAAGCGCGGATCGTTCGCGAGCTCCGGCTCGCCGAGCACGGCGCAGGTCTTTCGGAACTGGCCGTCGTTGCCGACCACCAGCATCAATTCGCCGTCGGTGCAGCGGAATACGCCGGCCGGCATGCCGCCATTGCCCCAGGTCCCGCGGCGCGGCGGGGTCTTGCCGTTGACGAGGTAGATCTGCAGCCAGTGCGACAGCGACGCGATGACGGTGTCGAACAGGCAGACGTCGATGTGCTGCCCCTGCCCGTCATTGGCGTCACGGTGATAGAGCGCGGAGAGAATGCCGATCGAGGTGTTCATGCCGGTCATGTAGTCGACGATGGACGGACCGACCTTCATCGGGCCCTCGCCCGGCTCGCCGTCCATGTGGCCGGTGACGCTCATCAGCCCTCCCATCGCCTGCAGGATGGCGTCATAGCCGGCGCGCGGCGCATAGGGACCGGTCTGGCCGAAGCCGGTCACCGAGCAGTAGATGATGCCGGGATTGACCGCCTTGATGGTCTCGTAATCGAGGCCGTAGCGCTTGAGGTCGCCGACCTTGTAGTTCTCCATGAAGACGTCGACGTCCTTGGCGAGCTCGCGGATGATCGCCTGCCCCTCGGGCTTGGCGATATTGACCGTGACCGACTTCTTGTTGCGGTTGGCGCAGAGGTAGAATGAATTGTTGTTGTTGGCCTTGCCTTCCGGGTCGGTCAGGTAAGGCGGCCCGAATGCGCGCGCATCGTCGCCGGTGCCCGGTCGCTCGATCTTGATCACCTCCGCACCGAGATCGCCCAGCATCTGGGCCGACAACGGCCCGGCGAGGACGCGCGTGAGATCAAGGATCTTGATGCCTGAAAGCGGCAGGGCCGACATGTAAGCTTCCTCCGGGAACTGGATATTGGCGCGGCGGCGAGATCGCGGGCCGCGCTCCCTGCGGATACACCATTTTAGCGCGGTGAGCACTGCACTGGCGGCATACGGCTATCTCCTGCGGGCACGGAGGGTGGCGCCGGCCGCAACTTTCCGCGCCGCGAATATTGCCTGGAGGGCTCAGGTCGCGGCCACCGCCACCTGCGGCCGCCTCCGCCCAAGCAGGACCAGGATCAGCACCGTCGCGCAGGAGCAGACCAAGGTGAGGCCGAGCGCGCCGCGGCTGCCGAATTCGGTGAGCAGGCCGACAAGGAGCGGCGGCGAGATCGCGGAGGCGAGATTGAGCGGCAGCGCAATCATCGACATCGCCTTGGCGAATTCAGTCTGGTCGTAGAACACGAGCGGGATGGTGGCCCGCGCCACCGCCATCGCCCCGCTGCCGGCGCCATAGAGCAGGATGAAGACCGCGACGGCCCAGGTCGCGCCCTCGCTCAGCATCAGCAGCAGCATGGCCAACGGCAGCGCCGTGCCCGCAACCAGCCCGGTCGTGATCCCGTCCCACCGCCCGCCACCGAGCAGATCGAGCCCGCGGGCGCTGACCTGGATCACGCCCAGCATCGAGCCGCACAGAAGCGCCTGCGCCGGCGGCAGCCCCTCCGCGCGCAGGAGCTCGATCATGATGGCGCTGATGCCGAAATTGACGAAGGCGTTGAGCGTGATCGCGGCGACGACGAGGCCGAAAGTGCTCCGTGGAATCGTGGGCGGCGGCGGCGCCTTGACCGGCTCGCCGCCATCATCCCCGGCGATTTTCCGGCGCGGCGCGAGCGCATAGAGCGGAAGGCTGACGACGAGCATCATCGCGGCATAGACGAGGCACGTCCCGCGCCAGCCGAGGTGAGCGCTCAGTAACGAGGTCGTCGGCCAGAAGATGCTGTTGGACAGGCCCGTCACCAGCATCAAGGCCCCGATCGCATTCTTGGCCTGTCGCCCGGCAATCTCGTTCAGCATGATATAGGCGCCGGTCGACAGCGTGGCGCTGCCGGCGATGCCGAGGACGATCCAGGCGGCGAAATACATCGTCGGCTCGCGCGCGAGGGACAGCAGCACGAAGCCCGGCGCGGTGACGACCGTGCCGACCATCATGACAGTCCGTGCGCCATGAAGCGCGAATGATTTGGCGAGCCACGGGGCGCACAGGCCCATCGAGACATAGAGAACGGATGTCCCGGCGAACACCGCCGGCAGGCTCATGCCGAGGTCGGCGGCGAGGTCGCGCCCGACGATGGCAGGCAGCCCGATCGTGCCCCATCCGACCAGCTGCGTGATGGCGAGCACCAGCAGGACGCCGATCAGCCTGCCGTCAGATTTCAAGAACCGCATTCCAAACGTCGCCTGGCCGACAGGCGCAGATCGCGCCTGTGAGCCATGCTTAGCCGGGGACCGAGCCCACGGGAACGCCGACCGCCGAATGGCAGAAGGCGGCCAGGAGCATGTCAGGCACACGTCAGGCGCGGGATGATCGTCCTTACCGGGCGATCCCGAGCAAGGAGCGCGCCTCTGCCGCAGTCGCGACGCGCCGTCCGTGGCGGGCGACAGCCTCGCAGGCGATGCTCACGAGCTCCGCATTGCTGGCGGCGAGGCGCGTCTTGTCGACCCTGATATTGTCCTCGAGCCCGGTGCGAACCGCATCGGCGTCCCGCGCCAGCGCCCAGCCCATGACCTCGGCCTGATGACGTCCGATCCCGGCCGCGGTCCACGTCGCGTTCGGGATCAGCCGCCTCAGCTCTGCCAGAAGGATGTCAAGGACGTGTTCGTCCGCGGGCATCGCATTCTTGACGCCCATAACGAACTGCACGTGCGGACGGGCGTCGATCAGCCCCGCCTCGATCAGACGCCGAGCACCATGCAGATGCGAGAGATCGAAGATCTCGATTTCCGGACGAATGCCATTTGCCTTCATGCCGGTGGCAAGAGTCTCGACCAGAGCGGCGCTGTTCTCGTAGACGATGGTTGGAAAATTGACTGAGCCTGTGGACAGCGAGGCCATATCAGGCTTCAGATAGAGCGACGATCCACGCGCCGAGGGATCGCGCCCTCGCCCGCCGGTCGAGAACTGTACGATCATGGCGGGACAATGCTTCCTGATCCCCTCCTGCACCAGCGCGAAGCGCTCCGGGTCGGAGGACGGCGTCTCGTCGTCGTTGCGAACATGGATATGCGCAAGGGTGGCGCCAGCCTCGAAGGCCTCGTGCGTCGATTCGATCTGCTCCGCCGGCAGGATCGGCACCGCGGGGTTGTCCTTCTTGCGCGGAACAGAGCCGGTAATAGCAACAGCAACGACGACGGGGTTCATCCTGCATCCTCATGATGATCGCGCTCGAGCGCAATGTTCGAACGAACATCACATAACGCCTGAAAACCGGCCGCGGCAACCAACATCGCCCTGAGCGGCTATGAGCGCCACCCCGCGGCGCGGCCTCGCCGCATCAGGCCGTATGGCCGGGATCGACGTGCTTCGGCGTCTTGTCGCGCTGGGGCGTCATCCTGGCAGGATCCGGCGCGCCGGGGCCCCCGCGCGGACCCAGCTGCTCGCGCTGGATGTCGTCCTCGGAGCGGGATGGCTCCACGCCGTTCGGCTCACGGGGCTTGGTCATCCCGGCCTCACGCCCAGCGCGTTGTCGCCGGCCTCCCGGCCGGGCACGCTGACTTGAACTTCATGCCCCTCACGCAGCGCCAGGGATGCGGCCGCGACCGCCGACTCGAAAGCAGCTTCCTTGGTGGCATATGTGTTCTTGACGTCGCCGTCGTGCAGCACGCCCCATTCGTCCCGCACCGGCACGATGGCATATTGAGCAAGGCCCATTGTCGAACTCCTGGCTTGGCTTTCAAAAGACCGCCTGTCCGATAACGCGCCGGCGGGCTTAACGTTGCGTCAGCTGCGGATGGATCGCACTCACCTGCCACACCGTTGCCGCTGTCGTCGGCGCCCCCAAAACGTTGCTGGTCGACATCCTGGTTGCGGCAATGACTATCTCGTCGGCGAGTTGAATACAGGCCGGTCTCCACCGCGCCAAAAGATTGATATGCCTCAATAAGATCGCCGAAGCTGTTTCTAGGATTATCGTTGCTGCAAACCGGTTCGATACCAGACCTCGCGGGTAGTCGCGTACGCCCGGCAATCCAGGCCGACGTCACTCAAGCTCCCGCAATCATCACAATCGGCTTAGACAATGAGCGCCATCGCCCTGCCACCTTCGACACGGGACTTGCGCCTCGACCTGTTTCGCGGACTCGCAAATTGGGCGATGTTCCTGGGCCATATTCCCAGCACCGTGCTGGCTTGGCTGACGTTCCGGAACTATGGCTTCAGCGATGGCGCTGATCTGTTCGTGTTCATTTCAGGCTATACCTCGGCCCTTGTGTACACCAGGCACATGTCCGAGCGAGGCTTCGTTTTCGGAGCAACGCGACTCTTGAAGCGGGTCTGGCAGATCTACGCCGCGCACGTCTTGCTGTTCGTGTTCTATATCTCGTCCATCCATTTTCTCTCGCAGGAGTTCAACGCTCCCCGTTTCATCGATCAATTCAATGTTGCACCTCTTACGAATGCGCCGGTCGAAACGCTGTTGCAGGGACTGGTGCTGAGATACAAGCCGGTGAATCTCGATGTGCTGCCCCTGTATGTCGTTCTGATGGGTAGCTTTCCGCCAATCCTTTGGATGATGCTACGGCACCGAAACTGGATCATGGCAGGATCCGTCCTTCTGTATTTCGCCGCTCGACAATTTGGCTGGAATCTTCCCTCCTATCCCTCGGGCTGGTGGTATTTCAATCCTTTCACGTGGCAACTTCTCTTCGTGATCGGTGCGTGGCTGGCGCTCGGTGGAGCCGGAACGTTGAATTTCCTGGTTCGCTCCCGAGTGGTTTTCTGCGTCAGTGTGATCTATTTGCTTTTCGCGGCGGCAATGACCCTGGCGGGGATTCTGCCGGAGCTTCGGACGATATTTCCGCGCGCTCTATTCGAGATATTTAATCCGAACGACAAAACCAACTTGGCGCCCTACCGTTTCCTGCATCTGGCGCTTCTGACAATCGTCGTAACGCGACTCATACCGATCGATGCACCGGGACTGCGCGCAGCCATCTGGCAACCGTTGATCAAATGCGGCCAACAGTCGCTTGAAGTGTTTTGCGTTGGAATCTACCTGTCATTCATCGCATATTTTATACTGCAAGCGACTTCCGACAATGTTCCTTCTCAGCTCCTCGTTGGAGCTGGTGGCCTGTCGGTCATGACCGCGGTTGCCTATTACAGATCATGGTCAAAGCGAGCGGATAAGACCGTCCACGCCAACGTGCATAGTCAAACCGGGAAAGACGGCCACAAGCCCGTCAGCGAACTCGCAATTCGTTGAGGTAGCACGGCCGTCTGAGGCCGGTCGCTGAAACTGCTGCCAATCGACAGCTGTCTAGATCAGACGATGAAGCCGCAACGATACAGTCACGAACGGAGCACCGCAGCGCCAACGAGCTTACCCTCCCTAAGGTGAGCGAGTGCTTCGTTCGCCTGCGTCAGCGGGAATACTGTTGTCTGTATCCGAATGTTGGCTTTAGCAGCAGCTGCGAGGAAATCGATTCCGTCGCGCCGCGTCAGATTGGCTACCGACATAATCTGTCGCTCCCCCCAGAGAATATCGTACGGGAATGCGGGAATGTCGGACATATGAATGCTGGCGCAGACGACCCGGCCGCCCTTTCGCACCGCGCGCAGGGCAAGAGGCACCAGCGCGCCAACAGGTGCGTAGATGATTGCGGCGTCGAGCTCGGCCGGTGGCCGATCCTCCGAAGCGCCAGCCCAATTCGCACCGAGAGAAAGCGCAAACTGCTGCGCGTCCCGATCGTCGGCACGTGTGAAGGCATAGACGGTCCGCCCCTGATCTCGAGCAACCTGCGCTACGATATGGCCCGCCGCGCCAAAACCATAGATGCCCAACGCTTTGCCCTCGCCCGCCATGATCAGGGATCTCCAACCGATCAGACCGGCGCAGAGCAGCGGGGCGACGGCTACGTCATCGCCGTCCTCGCCAAGTGGAAAGCAATACCTTGCATCGGCCACCAGATGGCTCGCAAAGCCACCATCACGCGTGTAGCCGGTGAATTGGGGCCGATCGCAGAGATTTTCCTTGCCGGTGCGGCAGTAAAGGCACTCTCCGCAGGTGTAACCAAGCCAAGGTACGCCGACGCGCGTGCCCAAGGCCAGATTCTCGACATCCTCGCCCAGTGCATCAACGCGGCCGACGACCTCATGACCCGGA
The DNA here is from genome assembly GCF_032918005.1 of Bradyrhizobium sp. NDS-1. Taxonomy (NCBI): domain Bacteria; kingdom Pseudomonadati; phylum Pseudomonadota; class Alphaproteobacteria; order Hyphomicrobiales; family Nitrobacteraceae; genus Bradyrhizobium; species Bradyrhizobium sp. NDS-1. Next base: position 3,389,350 of record NZ_CP136628.1, on the reverse strand, counting down.
ACGATCGGATAAGGAATGTCGGGCAGCTCACCGTCAACGACGTGCAGATCGGTTCGACAAACTCCGCAAGCGCTGACTTTGATACGAACCTCGCCTCGTCCGGGAACGGGATCCGGTCGCTCTTGAAATGAAAGCGGCTTTCCTCGCGCAGTCAGGATCATCGCATGCATCTGAGAAGCCCTCCATCACGCACCCCAACCGGGATCAAAGCAAGACGGCGCGGCCGTCACTCGATGTCGGTCACCGCCTCGCGAACCCTTCTCGGCGGCTGCAGCAATGCGATTGACCGTATCGGAACGCATGGGTGAACTCCTGGCGCCTCTATAGGCTATCAACGACGCGCGGAGGCGGTTTGAGCTGCCTCAAGCATGGCTGCGCGCGGGCCCCTACTCTGGCACGCCCCAAGTGCAGGCCTTGCGCCACGGTGGGCGTCAGCCAGGCGGAAAAATCGCCCGCATGATCTCGGCGCTTGCGGCATAGGCGATGTCGGTCAGCGGCGCCCCGACACAGCACGCGATCGGGATCGGCACCAGCATCGGATGAATGGGATGACCTGCGATCTGCGCGGTGGTGCGCCCGCGCACGTCTTCCTGCACGGGCCTGGTGTGACTTTCGGCCCTGCCCGACCGGCCAACTCGTGCGCCGTGTGATGGTTCCTAGCGGCGCGTCAGGCCCAGCCTCTGGCGAACCTCGTCGTCCTCGATCGCCCGACCGAGGCGCGCATCCTTGCCGTCTTCGAAATCTTCCGCGAACGTTTCGAGCGCGCGAAACGCGTCCCCGGCGCTCGGTGCCGTCTCAATGTGAGCAATCGACTGACCGTTGACCGTGAGATCGGCCTCGCCCCAAGGCGTGGTGTCGATCGCGAGGCGATCGCCGCCGGCATTTGCAGTGAAGTGCTGGACGGTGGACTTCGACGTCGGCAAGGAGAGATCCGGCGTCCAATCGATCGGCTTGTCGGTCATGTCGTGTGTACCCCGAAGTCAGGGCCGACGAATAGACCATCCGCCACGCGAGACATTGACCTGGATCAGGCCCGGCGGCCGGGCCGTCCTTGTTCTTGCGGGCCTGGGTGGGCATCGGACACCAGCCCCACGGCGGCTTTGCAATTCGCCACGATCAGGTCGCGATACAGCACACAGTCAACTGAGTTTCACCGTAACCCGGTTGCGAATTGCATGGGAGCGTGGCCCGCAGGGCAACGTCTCGAAGGAACATCAGGCCGCACTCAGCAGCAGCGCACAAAAGCCGAGGACAACGGTCTGAGCCGCGGACGCTCCGAAGGTCACGATCTTGATGGTCGTCGCCAGACGCATCAGGTTGAATTTGGTGTCGCTCACGTCGTGGCGCAGGAGGACGTGCGCGATCATGGCGTCTTCCACGAGATCGCTGATGATATAGGCGGTCGGCACGATGCTTACCGCGACGCAATACCACCTATCGGCCGGGTCAGGCCATGTCAGCGCCGAAACGAGCCATAGCGAGCCAGCGACGAAAAACCCTCCGACAAGAAAAATGTAGACGACATCCAGAGGCATGATGCACTGGGCATAGGGCCTGCGGAAGGGACCATTGGCGGGCGACCGCAGCCACTGCTCGAGCGATCTTGGAGTGAGCGCCTCGCCGGTCGATGGAATCGGTCCTGGGCGTTCGAGGAAGCGAGCGCCCACATCGGCGCCAAACCGGCTCGAAATCATGGCCACGATGAACGGCCAGATGATGGCCGCCGCGGCGAACGTGATTGCGTACATCTTTCCTCCCGAAATTCGCTTAGATGACCGATACCTCTCTCAGCGGCGCGGCCGGTTCAGGGCTTTCGACGTCTGGGCATTTGGCTGGCAATCACCACGCCGAACTCCGCACATCTCGACGCGCCTGAACTCGCCGGAAAAATACGGCTCCAGGCCGAGCGGCTGGGCGGCGTTGATGGTGGCGTCATCATCCCCAAACCGACCGACGCAGACTCGTCGGAGCATGTCGCTCGTCAGACCCTTGGCGCCCCTGAAATTCGCCCGGCTGACCGTGGCACCGCACAGATTGGCGCCGGTCAGATCCGCGCCCCTGAAATCGACGCCTCCCAGGGATGCGTTTTCGAAGTTGACGCCGCGAAGATCGGCATAGCGCAAATCGGTGATGAAGCAGCGATAGGTCTGCCAGATGGCCAATTCAGGAAGTGGGTTCTTTCTTTCCGCTCCCTTCTTCTGAGCCGGATCGGTTTCATCGAAGCCGATGCTCTCGGCGGTGAACGGCGTCTTCACAAGTTGCTTCCGCCTTTCAGATTCCTTCCACAACCATCCCGAACTGGCCGGCGAGCCTGGAACATCCCAGTCGGCCAGACTTGCGCCACCGAGATCAGCGCCAAAAAGATTGGCGTATCGTAAGCTGACCCGACGCAGCTGGGCTTGCGTCATCACCGAACAAGAAAGGTCGAGCCCGCTGAGATCGAAATTGTCCAATCCGAGATTGGCCAGATTCAAGCGCCTGTCACCGGCACACAACCTGCCGGTGGGGGAACTGCGGACCCTGGATAGTACAGCACCGCCGAGTTGCTGGATGGCGGCCTGAGCAGCGGGCGGTGGCTCCTCGCGGCGCTCGACGACCGGCCTTGGCCGGGTCGGATCCTCCGCGTAGCAAGTCCCGGATTCCCGCATCCGGTTGGCCTTCGTTCCATCGACGACGACGCTTTCCAGAATTGTAATAGCCTGCTGCCCGAAAGCGCCAGGATTCTCCGAGACGAGGCCGGTGATCCGCTGCGCCGCCACTTGTGCATAGGGTTTATCCGGGGCGTCAACCAGGCTGCGGGTCGCCTCGGCAAATTGCTGGCTTCGCTCGTGATCCAGACGAAGCCTGTAATCCGCGTTCCACTGGCTGCTCGTCAACCAGAGTTGGACGGCGCCGGCAATGAAGGTCGCGACGAGTCCGAGCCCGGTCAGGACCTGATAGTTCGTCTGGCGCAGGCGATCCTGAACCTCCAACTGCTTGATCTGATCGGCATCGAAATGAAGCAGGACCTGCGCGCGCGGCGCAGCCCACCAGAACCAGAAAAATGCCCCGAGCACGAAAATCGCAATGAAGACCAGCGGCACGATCAAGTAAAACATGGCTAAGCTCCGCGCGCGGTTACCCGACTCTTTTCAGCCCCTGCCCCATCAACACCGTCGCCAGCAGGGGCGGTGTCGACATGGCATTCCAGTCCACGACGGCAACATCACCGTTCAGTTGAACCAGTTGCTGGAGGGTCGACACGAGGTTGCGCGGGGCGTATGTCGCGTCAACACCGCCAATCCTGATGGGTAGACCCAGACGCTCGATGGCGCTGATGTGGATAGCCTCTCCGATGGGCTTGGCGTGCCGGTCGAAGCAGACGTTTCGTTCGAACGGTCTCGGCGCCACGGGTACGGGCAGATTTCCGATCGACCGGTAGACATACGGCGTGAATCGATACAGCCCCTGACGAGGTTCGTGCTGGGGCGCCGTGATACAATCAGGACCGAGTGCCGGCGGCGGATCCAATGGGAAGTCGTCGCCGGCAATCTGGCGAACGCGCTTGATCATCCAATTCAGGGTGATGTCTTCGAGTTGATGCGGCCCGGATCGCATATATCCGCCGCCGACGTCGGCATGGGCCCCCGCGAACCAGACCTGCTCCACGTTTGCCGGCCGTGCGGTGAAGGGCAATCGCCGCCAGAGGGTGGCTTCGAAAGCCTCCCGATGTTCGTCGATCGCCAGCGCCTGAAGGCTGTGCTCGCAGATCTCCGACAGACCGACGTCATGGAAGCCGTACAGGTCGCGATTTTCCTTCCAGAACGCGTTCAGCGGTATCCCCAGGGCACCCACGGTGTCGAACAAGCCGAGCAACTTGACTGGAACGCTGTTCGGACCTGACGAAATCTTCCCGAGGAGCATCCCGTCACAGGGGAGTCGGGTGGCCGGATGCGTGCGGTAATGCGCCCACAGCCGCGACAAGGCCTTGGCGTCGAATTTATTTCGATAAACCAGACCGACGGCTGCCAGACAGCCCACAAGCGACCGGGCGGTGTATGAGCCGCGCGAGAAGCCGAAGATGAAGATCTCGTCTCCCCGGTCGTAGTGCTGGACCAGAAAAGTGTAGGCACGGCGAACGTTTTCCGACAGGCCTGCTCCAAGCGCACCGCCGCTGAACCGGTCCAGAAAACCGCTGGTTCCAACCCCTCGCTCGTAGAGGATGACGTTTTCCCGGCCGCCCGGCTTGCCTCCCTTCAGGACGAACGTCTGCTGAGGTACGGAAGCGGAGCTGGTGACGTCGCTCGTGGCGCGCACATGCGCGTTGGAGAGATGCTCTGCGATTTTCTGCCTGAGGCGAACGATGTTGGTGTCGGCCCCATCATCATCGGCGTCGTTCCACGTGCCATCCAGCAACAAGATGATGCGCTTCGCCACTCCAGCCCCCGGCCTCACGGCACGCCCGGCAGAACTCGATCAATCTAGCGAGATCGTGCCGCCCGCCTGCAACTTGAGGATGCTACACTTGCTCCGAGGATGTCCAGGGGTTCGCCGTCAGCGCACAGCGAGCGCCGACGACCACTCGAAACGCGTCAGGTGCAGGGGATCGAGCGATATGCTCAGGTGCCGGACAATTCTGGCGCGGCACGTGTTGGAGCGGGTGAAGGGAATCGAACCCTCGTATTCAGCTTGGAAGGCTGCTGCTCTACCATTGAGCTACACCCGCATGAGGGGCTCCCTAACACGGCCGGGCGGCGGTCTCAACTGCCCAGGAGGTCGCTTTGCAACGTCTTGCGCCCCGTGCGGGCGCCCTGGTTCCTTCCCGACCCGGCGCCCCTTAACAGCGCCAGGAATGCCGCCTATATTGAGATCTTCCGAAACCAACGAAAGGAGGTGATCCAGTGTCTCTTACCAAGCGCTGTCACCTCGCTGGGATCGCCCGCTGAGCTCCGACTAAAGGGCTTGGCATCGGGGCGCTCTCAGCCCTGGACCAGCGAGCAAGAAATCGGGCGCGACGGGGCCTCCCCGCCGCGCCTTTTCTTTCGAATTTGCTCTTTTCAGATTTGACTTGTGGATCGCGGCCGCTCACCGGTCCAGCCCGCGCGAATCCGCTCGCGCAGCGCAACGGCTGCGATGAGCATGCCGACGCACCAGGCCACGACCGCGCGGTGGGGCTCCGCGCCGAGCAGCACCGTGAAGAGGCTCGTCAGCAGGCACGGCGCGATGACCTTCCCCGTCCGGCTCATGAGTGCAAGCAGGAACGGCATCGCCGCGATCGATATTTGCAGGACGTCCATATCGGGGACGTAGGACTTCAGAAGCCGAAGATGCCGAACACGCGCGGGCGTTTGCCGCGCCGGCTCTCCACGATCCGCTCGCCGCCGTTCTCGGCCGAGCTGCCGTAATAGCGGTGATGGCCGGCCTGGTCGTGCAGGTCGGCAGGCTCCGATAGTCCGGCCCGACGCGCATCGCAGATGATCTTGCAAGCATTTCTGGTGTTGTGACCCGACATTGCCGCCTCCAGCAAAAATCTTGTTGTTGTGGTCATCAGTCGCGACCGGTTCCGGCGGCGTTCACACGGCAACGCCGCAATCGGGTTTCAGGACGGTTTCGTCGCTTGCGGGCTACGCAATATTTTGCTTCGGAATTGTCGGCACCGCCGTCGGTGCGACGTCCTTGGGACCCGTGCAGAAAAACAACGAGGTGACGATGCTTTACGCCATCCTGGCCTATCACGTGGAAGACGAGGTCATGTCCTGGACGCCCGAGCAGGACGCCGCGGTGGTGGCCAAAGTCATCGAGGTTCAGGCCCCCTTGCGGGCCAGCGGCCAGTTTGGGCCGGCCGCCCGCCTGGATGAGACCCGAAAGGCCCGCACCCTGCGGGGCCCCGGCGCCGGCATGGTGCTGGACGGCCCGTTTGCCGAGACCAAGGAGCAGCTTCTGGGCTTTCACCTGATGGAATGCGCCACCGAGGAAGAGGCGATCGCGGCGGCGCGGAAGCTGCGGGCGGTCAATCCGACCGCGGTCTACGAAATCCGCCCGGTCAAGCTTTACGTGCCTGCCGATGGGTTCGGCGCGACATAGAAGCGCTGGATCAGCAGCCCGCCAAAGGCGATGAACCACACGTAAGGCGCGATATGCGGCGCAAACGCCGCAACGATCGTGCCGGGGATGAACACCAACAGCGGAAACATAGAGGCGACGATCTCGCGGCCCCACCCCCGCAGGATGGTCCACCACAGCCAGACATTGAGTCCGGCGATCGCGGTCAGATGCAGGCCGTAGAGCACCGCGACCGCGCTGCTCATGGCGAAATTGGTGTAGAGGCCGTTGGTCACCGGCAGCAGCACGATCGAGAGCAGGAAGAACAGGTTGAGGACCACCACGCCGCGGCTGCCGACGGGCTGGCGGGCCAGCCGGCGGTGATGGCTGATCCAGAACACCCCGGCGATGATGAAGCTGAGCGCGAAGCCGGCGAGCTTGCCCGAATAGACATGGGCGAGGTCGCCCCAGCCGGGCGCACTGGTGAACCCCGCGGCCTTGGGCAGGTCATACGCCAGAAGCGTCATGGCGACACCAAAAATGGTGTTGCTGAGCGATTCCAGCCGTCGCATCTCGAACAGGTCGGGCTTGAGCTCGGTCATGCCGGGGGCGCTTTTCGAAACTGGAACCTTGGGCCGTCCTCCCCCTAAATCCTAAAGCCGGTTTCGTCCAGCCGCATTGCGATTCGCGGTGGGATCGCCGACTCTCGCCCTTTCACTGGGGCGATTCGTGGCAGCATATCTGGACACGCTCAATGCGGAGCAGCGCCGCGCCGTGGAGCATGGCGTGGCCGAGGGTGCGACCGTGGGCGCTCCCCTGCTCGTCATTGCAGGAGCAGGCTCCGGCAAGACCAACACGCTGGCGCACCGCGTCGCACATCTGATCGTGGCGGGCGCCGATCCGCGCCGCATCCTGTTGATGACCTTCTCCCGCCGCGCGGCGGCAGAGATGGCCGGCCGGGTCGAGCGCATCGCCCGCAAGGTGCTGGGCGAGAACAACGCCGCGATCATGCGCGATGCGCTCAGCTGGGCCGGCACCTTCCACGGCATCGGCGCGCGTCTGTTGCGCGAATATGCCGAACGGATCGGCCTCGACCCCGCCTTCACCATCCACGACCGCGAGGATTCCGCCGACCTGATGAACCTGGTCCGGCACGAGCGCGGCCTGTCGAAGACCGAGAGCCGCTTTCCGGCCAAGGGCACCTGCCTGTCGATCTACTCGCGCTGCGTCAACGCCGAGATGGAGATCGAGAAGGTGCTGGGGCAGCACTATCCCTGGTGCGCAGGCTGGGCGTCCGAGCTGAAGGGCCTGTTCGCGGCTTACGTCGAGGCCAAGCAGGCCCAGCACGTGCTCGACTACGACGATTTGCTGCTCTACTGGTCGCAGATGATGGGCGATGCGCTGATCGCGGAGGAGATCGGCGGCCGCTTCGATCACGTGCTGGTCGATGAATATCAGGACACCAACCGCCTGCAATCCTCGATCCTGCTGGCGCTGAAGCCGGACGGCCGCGGCCTGACCGTGGTCGGCGACGACGCCCAGTCGATCTATTCGTTCCGCGCCGCCACGGTGCGCAACATCCTGGACTTTCCCCAGAGCTTCTCGCCGCGCGCCGAGATCATCACGCTCGATCGCAATTACCGCTCGACCCAAGCCGTGCTGGCTGCCGCCAACGGCGTCATCGGCCTTGCGCGCGAGCGCTTCACAAAAAACCTCTGGACCGACCGCAGCTCCGGGCAGAAGCCGCAGCTCGTCACCGTGCACGACGAGGCCGACCAGGCCCGCTACATCGTCGAGGAGGTGCTGGCGAACCGCGAGCAAGGCGCACTGCTAAAGCACCAGGCGGTGCTGTTCCGGACGTCCTCGCATTCCGGCCCGCTCGAAATCGAGCTGACCCGCCGCAACATCCCCTTCGTCAAGTTCGGCGGGCTGAAATTCCTCGACGCCGCGCATGTCAAGGACGTGCTGGCGCTGCTGCGCTTCGTCGAGAACCCGCGCGACCGCGTCGCCGGTTTCCGCATCCTGCATCTGTTGCCGGGCATCGGCCCCGCCACCGCGCAGCGGGTGCTCGACCAGATGGCGGAAAGCACCGATCCGCTCGCCGCGCTCGGCCAGATCCCGGCGCCGGCACGCACCGGCGCTGACTGGACCGACTTCGTGCGCACGACCCAGAACCTGCGCTATTCGGAATGGCCTGCCGATCTCGAACGCGTGCGGCTGTGGTACGAGCCGCATCTCGACCGCATGCACGAGGATTCCGAGACGCGCCGCGCCGACCTGATGCAGCTCGAGCAGATCGCGAGCGGCTATTCATCCCGCGAAAAATTCCTGACCGAGCTCACGCTCGACCCGCCGGATGCGACCAGCGACAAGTCGGGCCCGCCCTTGCGCGACGAGGACTATCTGATCCTTTCCACCATCCATTCGGCCAAGGGCCAGGAGTGGAAGTCGGTGTTCGTGCTCAACGTCGTCGACGGCTGCATGCCCTCCGATCTCGGCGCCGGCACCTCGGCCGAGCTCGAGGAGGAGCGCCGCCTGCTCTATGTCGCGATGACCCGCGCCAAGGACGATTTGCACCTCGTCGTTCCCCAGCGCTTCTTCACCCACGGCCAGGCCGCCAGAGGCGACCGCCACGTCTACGCCTCGCGCACCCGCTTCATCCCGGAGCCGCTGGTCTACCTGTTCGAGCGCACCGCCTGGCCGAAGGCCGCAACGGGTGCGGCCCGCACCGCGGCGCAAGGGCCGAAGATCGACATCGGCGCGCGGATGCGCGGGATGTGGCGATAGACGCAAGAGGCTGGTTTCGGGACCTGTCAGGATAAGCGGAACAGCCGAGGTCCCGATATGAAAGCCGTCGTCGTCGAGCAATACGCAACCATCGATCAGATCGACCTGAAGAACATCCCGCCCCCCTCGATGGCGCCGGGGCAATTGCGCATCCGCGTGGAAGCCGCCGGCATCGGCTTTGTCGACGGCTTGAAGATCGAGGGACGTTATCAGACCAAGGATCCACTCCCCTTCATTCCCGGAACGGAGTTCGCTGGCGTCGTGACGGAAGCTCCCGGCGCGCCCGGCGGCTATCAACCCGGCATGCGCGTGATGGGCATGACGCGGTCGGGCGCGCTCGCCGAAGAGATCGTCGTCAAGCCCGAAGCACTCTATCCGCTGCCCGACGGCGTCGCGGCCGAGGTCGCCGCCTCGTTTCGCGCCAACTATTTGACCGCGCTCTATGCGCTGAGCGGCCGTGCCATGCTGGTCGCAGGCGAGCAGCTCCTGGTGCTGGGTGCGGCGGGCGGAACGGGAATCGCGGCCGTCCAGATCGGCAAGCTGCTCGGCGCGCGTGTGATCGCGGCGGCATCGACGGCGGAGAAGCGCGAATTCACGCAGGTGCACGGCGCCGACGCGGTGATCGATTATACGCAGTCCGACTGGCGCGACAGTTTCAAGGAGTTGACGGGCGGACATGGGGCCGACGTGATCTTCGATCCGGTCGGCGGCGAGATCTCGGTGCAGGCATTTCGATCGATCGCCTGGCGCGGTCGCCATCTCGTGGTCGGGTTTGCCGCCGGCGCGATTCCCGCGCTGCCGTTCAACCTGCCGCTGCTGAAAGGCGGCGCCCTGCTCGGCGTCGACCTCGCGCAGATCCCGCTGCGCGAGCCCGAGCTGCAGAAGCGCCTGATGGCGCAGTTGACGGGCTGGCTCGCCGACGGCCAGCTGAAGCCTGTGGTCGGCCGCGTTTTCGCGCTGGAAGATTTTCGCGAGGCGTTCAGGACCATGCAGACGCGCGGCGCGCTCGGCAAGATGGTGGTGCGGATCGCGCGATAGAACGCACAAACGGAAACCGAGCATTTCCGAAAGCCGGCTTGTGGCACCGCGGCCATTCATTAGGTGTGATCGATCCTCCCCGCAGAGACCTGATCAATGACCGCACCGCTTCAATTCGGCCTCGACACCTTTGGCGACGTCACCAAGGACGCTTCAGGCGCCTTGCTCCCCCACGCCCAGGTCATCCGCAACGTCGTCGACGAAGCCGTGCTGGCCGACGAGCTCGGCCTCGACTTCATCGGCCTCGGCGAGCATCATCGCGCCGATTTCGCGATCTCCTCGCCGGAGACCGTGCTCGCTGCGATCGCAACGCGCACCAAGCGCATCCGTCTCGGCTCGGCCGTGACGGTGCTGTCCTCGGACGATCCGATCCGCGTGTTCCAGCGCTTTGCCACGCTCGATGCGCTGTCGAACGGCCGCGCCGAGGTCATCCTCGGCCGCGGCTCGTTCACCGAATCCTTCCCGCTGTTCGGCTTCGACCTGCGCAAATACGAAGAGCTGTTCGAGGAGAAGCTCGACCTGTTCGCCGCACTGTTGTCGCAGCAGCCGGTGAACTGGGACGGCAAGCTGCGTCCACCGCTGCGGGACCAGCTGGTCTATCCGCCGGTCGAGAACGGCCGGCTGAAAACCTGGATCGGCGTCGGCGGCAGCCCGCAATCGGTGGTGCGCGCCGCGCATTACGACCTGCCTTTGATGCTCGCGATCATCGGCGGCGATCCCGCGCGCTTTGCACCCTTCGTGGACCTCCACCATCGCGCCGCCAAGGAATTCGGCCGCCCCGCGCAGCCGATCGGCGTGCACTCGCCCGGCTACGTCGCCGAGACGGATGAGGAGGCCCGCGAAGAGCTGTGGCCCGACTACAAGGCCATGCGCGACCGCATCGGCAAGGAGCGCGGCTGGCCGCCGATGGGGCGCGACGAATTCGTCGGCGAGGCCGAGCACGGTTCGCTCTATGCCGGCTCGCCGGAGACGGTCGCGCGCAAGATCGCCAGGACCGCGAAGGCGCTCGGCATTTCGCGGTTTCAGTTGAAATATTCGGCGGGTCCCTTGCCACACGAGAAACTGATGCGGAGCATCGAGCTTTATGGGCGGAAGGTGGTGCCGATGGTCAGGGAGATGATGGGGTAGCGGCTTGTGGCAGCCGCCTACTTCATCAACCCGAGCCGGCTCGCGCCGACATAGAGCGAAAGCACGGCGGCGTTGGAGACGTTGAGGCTCTTGATCTCGCCGGGCATGTCGAGCCGCGCCACGACGCTGCAGGTCTCGCGGGTCAATTGTCGCAGACCCTTGCCTTCGGCGCCGAGCACCAGCGCGAGCGGCTCGCGCAGCGCGACGTCCGACAGGTCCTCGCTGCCCTCGCTGTCGAGGCCCACGGTCTGGAAGCCAATTTCGTTCAGCGTGGTCAGCGCGCGCGCGAGGTTCTGCACGGTCACAACGGGCACCAGCTCCAGCGCGCCGGAGGCGGCCTTGGCGAGCACGCCGGTGGCTTCCGGGCTATGGCGCGCAGTGGTGATGATCGCCTTCACCGCGAAGGCTGCGGCGGAGCGCAGGATCGCGCCGACATTGTGCGGATCGGTGATCTGGTCGAGCACCAGCACCATGCCCTCCTGCTTCAAGGTCTCGATATCAAGCGAAGGCAGAGGATCGGCTTCCGCAAGCAGGCCCTGATGCACCGCGTCGGGCGACAGCAGGCGGTCGATCTCCTGGGGCCGGACGATCTCGGGGGAGACGCGGGTTTCGATATTCTCGTCCGCAAGCCGCTTCGCAGCGTTCTCGGTCAGCGTCAGCTTGCGGATCCGCCGCTCCGGGTTGGCCAGGGCCATGGTCACGGTGTGCCAGCCATAGAGGATGACTGGCCCGTCGGCGTGCGAATCGCGGTCGCGCCAGGCCGGCCGGCCGGCCGATTTCCCGGGCCTGTTGAAGGGCTTAGCCCCGCCGCGGGAGCCTCTGGGGGTGAATTTTCGATCCTTCATGGGCTCGCTTGTGTCACGGGTCCCGGAATATGGCAATTTGGGTGGCTTCGAAGGCGATTTTAGCTGTTCGCCTCGGTTGACTTTGCCCCACCGGATCGCCCATAACCGCGCCCGGTCGCGCCCCCATCCGGGCTGTCGCGGCCTTCACGTTCCATGGCCGTCTTCGGTCGCCGGCAAGGTCCGGCCCGATTGTGCTGCCGTCGAGCGGGGGAGTGTCCCGAGTGGCAAAGGGAGCTGACTGTAAATCAGCCGCCTCATGGCTTCGCAGGTTCGAGTCCTGCCTCCCCCACCAACTTGAAAATACAAAAGAATTTCAGATTTTGTGGGCCGGCGCCTGAGAGCGCCTCCTCAAAAGTTGTCCTCGAAGCCCCACTCCAAGCCCCAATGACTCTTGAGCTGAGAAAGCCTGCGGGAGACGCGATGCTCAGCGAAGAGCGAACCCGCTGGCTTGAATGAGAGAAAGTCTAGCCCTGGCACGGGCGTCGGACCGCTTTGCATGTCCTGTCTCACCCGCCAAGCGAGTCGCTGTATCAGCCATACTGTTTAGTGCCGAACATTCGCGGAGGACTTCATCACCTAGTTGTTTCATGCTCAACTTTCGCGCATTAGAGGTTCGAGATTAGGTCCGGGGCAACTCACTCATCTGAAACTGCATTCGCCTGGCGCGCTTCGCGCCGCAAAAAAGCTTGCCATCAATGGACAAACGCTCATTAAGCGAACGAGATATTTGCACGAAGTACATCACGCCAGCGCTGCGCGATGCTGGCTGGGACGAAATGCTGCAAATTCGCGAGGAGGTCGGCTTTACCAAGGGCCGCATCATCGTGCGTGGCAAACTGGTCACGCGTGGGAAGGCCAAGCGCGCCGACTACGTCCTCTACTACAAGCCGAACATCCCGCTGGCGCTCATCGAGGCTAAAGAAAATTCTCGTAGTGTCGGTGACGGCATGCAGCAGGCGCTGGACTACGCCGCCACTCTCGATATTCCCTACGTGTTCACCTCGAACGGTGATGGATTTGTGTTCCACGACCGCACCGGCGACAGCACGCCGCGCGAAGTGAACCTTGATCTCAATGCCTTCCCGTCGCCGACCGACCTATGGGCGCGCTACCGTGCCTGGAAGGGCCTCGACGCTGAAGCCGAAAATATCGTCCTTCAGGACTATTTCGATGACGGCAGTGGCAAGGCGCCTCGCTACTATCAGGTCAACGCCGTCAACGCCGCAATTGAGGCTATCGCCAAGGGGCGCGACCGTGTGCTGCTGGTGATGGCGACCGGCACCGGCAAGACCTATACCGCGTTCCAGATCATATGGCGGCTTTGGAAGGCCGGCCGCAAGAAGCGCATTCTGTTTCTGGCCGACCGCAACGTGCTGATCGACCAGACGATGGTCAACGACTTCCGCCCGTTTGGCGCGGCGATGGCTAAGCTTTCGACAAACGCCAAAACGATCGAGCGGCAGGACGGTACAACCGTCGATCTGCCATTGGCGCTGGACAAAAAGCGGCGGATAGACACTGCCTTCGAAATCTATCTTGGGCTCTATCAGGCAATCACCGGGCCCGAAGAGCGGCAAAAGATCTATCGTGAGTTTTCGTCCGGTTTCTTCGACTTGATCATAATCGACGAGTGCCATCGCGGCAGTGCGGCCGAAGACTCCGCGTGGCGCGAGATACTGAGCCATTTTTCGGGGGCCACCCAGGTCGGTCTCACGGCCACACCCAAGGAGACAGCTTACGTCTCCAACACCGACTATTTCGGCGATCCGGTTTTCACGTACTCATTGAAGCAGGGAATCAGCGATGGCTTCCTTGCCCCCTATAAGGTGATCAAGGTTCATATTGACCGCGACATCGAAGGCTACCGCCCGGAACTCGGGCAGCTCGATCGGGACGGCAACGCTGTCGAAGACCGCATCTACAACGCAAAGGACTTTGACCGAAACATAGTACTCGATGACCGTACGTTGCTGACCGCTAGGAAGATCACCGAGTTCCTCAAAGAAAGCGGCGACCGCTTCCAGAAGACCATCGTGTTTTGTGTCGATGAAGAGCACGCAGCTCGCATGCGGCAGGCTCTCGTCAACGAAAACGCCGATCTCGTGGAAGAGAATCATCGCTACGTGATGCGCATCACTGGTAGCGACAAAGAGGGTCAGGATCAGCTCGGCAACTTCATCGACCCCGAGTCGAAATATCCCGTGCTTGTGACGACCTCGCGGCTGCTGTCAACCGGCGTCGACGCGCAGACCTGTCGGTTGATCGTGCTTGACCGGCCAGTCGGTTCGATGACGGAGTTCAAGCAGATCGTTGGTCGTGGCACGCGCGTTCATGAGGACACGAAGAAGTTTTTCTTCACGCTGATCGACTTTCGCGGCGCGACCAATCACTTTGCCGACCCAGAGTTTGATGGCGAGCCGGTGCAAATCCATACAGCTGGCGAGAACGACCCGATCACACCTGTCGAGGGACTGGGGGAGAGCGAGCAGGCGACCTATGAACCGCCACTCGACGAAACGATCGTCGATCAGCCGAATGTGCCTCTGCCGGTTGGCGATCCGATCCGCAAGATTTATGTGGATGGCGTTGGCGCGCGCATCATCGCTGAGCGGGTGGAATACCTCGACGAGAATGGAAAGCTGGTCACGGAGACCTTGCGGGACTTCACCAGGGCGGCGTTGAAGAAGCGTTTTGCCAGTCTCGACGATTTCCTCAAGCGCTGGAAGTCCGCCGAACGCAAGAAGGCGCTCATTGACGAGTTGGAGGCGGAGGGGCTGTCCCTCGATGCCCTCGTCGAGGAGCTCGGTAAGAACCTTGACCCCTTCGACTTGATCTGCCACGTCGCTTTTGACAAGAAGCCGCTGACTCGCCGCGAGCGTGCAGAGAACGTGAGGAAGCGCGACGTGTTCACGAAATACGGACCGCAAGCTCGCGCGGTGCTTGACGCTCTGCTCGACAAGTATCGCGACGAGGGAGTTCTGAATCTCGATGATGCCAATGTGCTGAAGGTGACACCATTTACGAGCATGGGCAGCGTCGTCCAATTGATAAAGGCGTTCGGCGACAAGGATGGGTTCGAGCAAGCTGTCCGCGAAATGCAGAACGCCCTCTACGAGGCGGCAGGTTAAAAAATGGAGACCATAGGGAGTCAGACAATTTGGGGTTTGTACGACCGGAGTTCTGTTCCAGAGGCGGTCTCAAACACAGTCGTTCGACGTGGCCCCGGGCATAGCGTAAAATCGTACGTCGACTTAGCTCAGAAGATCGCGGCGCTGCAGTTTCTTAATCGGGAGCACGTCCTTCTTTTTCGAGGACAAAGTAACGACTATCTAACTAGATCAGGCCTGACGACCATAAAGCCCACCATCTTTCGATCGTCTCGGACGGGAAAGATCCCATCGCAACAGACTCTCGCAAATCGGTTCACGGTTCTGAGAGATGCGGAGAAAAAGCTAATCTCCCGCTACGAAGGCGCGGAATTTGTGGGCGCTGACAGGCTGGCGCGTCATCGGCTTCTAAGATGGTCTATCTTGCAGCACTACGAAGTATGCCCGACCCCGTTGCTCGATGTTTCGCATTCTCTTCGAGTTGCGGCTTCATTTGCGACATCGGACGAGTCGGATGAGGCGTTCGTATATGTGTTGGCCGTGCCAAACCTGAGTGGCGCCATCACCGCCAGCTCAGAGGCCTCAATGCAGATTGTTCGCCTTTCGAGCGCGTGTCCTCCATCGGCCATGCGGCCCCATCTTCAAGAAGGTTATCTTCTTGGAGAGTACCCTGAGATTGCGGACATAACGCCACTAGGTGGATACCTACACAGCGAAATGGACTTCGGTCGGCGATTGGTGGCTAAATTTCGCTTCAACCCCGAGACGTTTTGGAAAAGCGACACTTTCCCAAAATTGGCAATCAAAGCGCTCTATCCCACCGGCAACAGGGACCCTGTCGAGCAGACAATGCTTGAGCTTAAGGCTGAGATTGAAGAGGAAATGTCGTGATCGTCCGCACAACCGTCAAATCTATTCAGGACGTCATGCGTCAGGACGTGGGCGTGGACGGCGATGCCCAACGCATCAGCCAGCTCACTTGGCTGTTCTTTCTCAAGATCATCGACGATCAGGATCAGGAACTCGAACTGACCAAGGATGGCTACCGCTCACCAATCCCGAGGCGTTTTCAGTGGCGCAATTGGGCGGCAGACCCGGAAGGCATCACCGGTCAGGCCATGCTCGACTTTGTGAATGATGAGCTATTCCCGGCGCTGAAGGGCCTGAAACCCACCGGCCAGCCAGGCGACCGTCGCCGGGTGGTGCGCGATGTATTTGAGGACGCCTACAACTACATGAAATCTGGCCAGCTGCTGCGACAGGTCGTCAATAAGATCAGCCAGATCGACTTCAACAACCTCGATGAGCGGCGGCACTTTGGCGAGTTCTACGAACAGCTACTCAATGATCTTCAATCCGCCGGCAATGCCGGCGAATACTACACGCCTCGCGCCGTCACAGCCTTCATGGTCGACCGCATCGATCCGCATCCAGGCGAAGTCCTGTTCGATCCGGCTTGCGGCACCGGCGGGTTTTTATCTTGTGCCATCAATCACATGGAAAAACACTACGTCCGCACACCCAAGCAGCGCGAGAAGATGCAGGGCGCTCTGAAGGCGGTCGAGAAGAAGCAGTTGCCGCATATGCTCTGTGTCACCAATATGCTGCTGCACGGCGTTGAGGACCCCAGCTTCGTGCGCCACGACAACACGCTGGCTCGGCCTCTGGTTTCCTGGAGCAAGGACGAGCGCGTCGATATTGTCGTCACCAACCCGCCTTTTGGCGGTAAGGAGGAGGACGGCATCGAGAACAATTTTCCGACCTTTCGCACCAAGGAAACAGCGGACCTTTTCCTTGCGCTGATAGTGCGCCTGCTAAAGACCGATGGTCGCGCTGCGGTGGTGCTGCCTGACGGCACGCTGTTCGGCGAGGGCATCAAGACCCGACTCAAAGAACATTTGATGGAGGAGTGCAATCTCCACACTATCGTTCGCTTGCCCAACTCAGTGTTCAAGCCCTATGCTTCAATCGGAACCAACCTGCTGTTCTTTGAGAAAGGCACACCGACCAAGGACATCTGGTTTTACGAGCATCGAGTGCCGCCAGGCCAGAAGGCCTATTCGATGACCAAGCCAATCCAGCTGGAGCATTTTCAAGACTGCATCGACTGGTGGGGCGGCAAGGAGCGCAACGGTCGCGAGGAGACGCCGCAGGCGTGGAAGGTGACGGCCGAGGAAGTCAAAGCGCGCAGCTTTAACCTCGCCATCAAGAACCCCCACGCTGTGGCAGACGATCACGGAGACCCCGAAACGCTGCTGGCTGAGCTTGCAGCCGCCGAAGCTCAGGCGGGTACTCTGCGGGACCAGTTGAAAGCGATACTTGCGGAAGCGCTTTCGCGATGAACGCAGAACGCCTATTAGCGCACTATCATGAGATCGCGGACGTACCCAACGCGGTGGCTCGCCTACGGCGTTTCATTCTTGATCTGGCCGTACGCGGTAAGCTTGTGCTGCAAGATCCTAACGACGAACCAGCGTCGGAATTGTTGAAGCGAATCGCGAATGAAAAAGATCGTGAGAACAGGAAGCGCAAGGCGCTCCCCGATGTGAATGAGCCGCCGTTCGACGTGCCGCGGAATTGGCGTTGGACGCGTGTCCGCGAAGTTACTAGCGATCGAGCGCAGCAAGTCCCACAATCGAAGTTCACTTACATCGATGTAACAGCAATCGACAAGGAGGCTGGCGTTGTTGCCGCTCCGAAGGTCTTGGAAGCGAGCGACGCTCCAAGCCGCGCGCGCAAGGTCACGCGAAAGGGCGACGTTATCTATTCCTGCGTCCGCCCATATTTGTTGAACGTTGCGGTCATTGAAACTGACTTCGACCCGGCGCCGATTGCTAGCACCGCATTCGCGGTCCTCAATGGGCACGGTCACGTGTTGCCGCGTTATATGTGGATAGTGCTGCGCAGTCCGTTCATGGTGGAGTGCGTTGAAGAGAATCAACGTGGCCAAGCCTATCCGGCAATCAACGACGCAGATTTTGCCGTGCTGCCGTTTCCTCTTCCTCCGCTCGCTGAACAGCACCGCATTGTGGGTAAAGTTAATGAGCTGATGGGCCTGTGTGACCGGCTAGAGCTAGCGCGGGCGGACCGTGAGGCGGCGCGCGACCGGCTAGCGGCAGCGAGCCTCGCACGCCTCAATACGCCCGAGCCCGAAACCTTCCAGGCTGATTCCCGCTTCGTCCTCGACGCTCTGCCGGCGCTGACCACCCGCCCCGACCAAATCAAGCAACTACGCCAAACTGTCCTTAACCTGGCCATGCGCGGGAAGCTCGTGCAGCAGGATGCGAACGACGAACCGGCGTCTGAACTGCTAAACCGAATTGCGAACGAGAAAGGTAGATCGCGACGGGGGCCCGTTTCGATCAATCCGGAAGACGAGCCCTACGCACTGCCCAAAACGTGGAAGTGGGCAGCACTTGACCAACTCATTGTATCGGGACCACAAAACGGTATCTCGCCGAAGCCTACCAAACGCGAGGATGCGCCTAAAGCGATAAGTCTAACCGCGACGACGAGCGGCACGTTTAACCCGATCTATTTCAAGTACGTTGAAGCAAACATCCCGATCGGATCGGATTTCTGGCTCAAGGATGGCGACCTTCTCTTTCAACGCGGAAACACACGTGAGTATGTCGGGATGGCAGCGGTATATAGAGGGCCGCCGAATACGTTCCTCTTTCCCGATCTGATCATGAAGGTTCGTGTGTCCGGCCACGTGTGCCTCGACTATGTACATCTGGCGTCGATATCGCCGGCCAGCCGAGAGTTTCTCTCGTCGAAGGCATCTGGTGCGCAGGCGACAATGCCTAAGATAAATCAAGGAACGCTTGTTTCACTGCCCATTCCCCTTCCGCCTCTCGCAGAACAACGCCGCATCGTTGCCAAGGTCGAAGCACTAATGGCGCTGTGCGATCGGCTGGAAGCAAGCCTCGCCTCCGTCGCCGACGCCCGCCGCCAACTGCTCGACGCGCTGCTGGCCGACGCGCTGGTGCCGGTGGCCTCCCAGGAATTGGAGGCAGCAGAATGAGCAGTCTTCCCGTCAAGCCTCGTCGTATCTGGCTACGCCCACTTTATGTGTTTAGTCATGAAGAGGGCGGCTGCCATGAATAGCAGATCCTTAACTTCCGTCTGCCGACGTATAGGCGAACAGATCACCCTCGCTAAACGCGCCTTTTCGAGTTGGAGAGATGCGGGGTGCTCGAAAGTACAGACTGGAAGTAATCTTCATCCAAAAAACGAAGAAGCTTCTTGAGTTCGGCCTTTTTCTCTGGAAGGACCAAAGCGACTTTGTCCCCATTAGCCTCGGTCTCTAGGTTGATACCGAAAACGAGTGCGGCGGCCTTCGTTGCCTCGAAGTCGATAGTCTCCAAGATGCCGCTCTGCATGACCAGCGCGATCTTGCCCCGAATCCAGTTATCGGACGCAGCTACAAAGGTTGCGAGATCCTTCACCTTCAGAGCTTCGCTGGCCGCAAAACTATTCAGATCTTCGTCGGTCGCTTCCCTGAAGTACTGACTGAGATCAAAGATTTGTCGTGCTGAGTGAAAGCTGAAAAATGATAACCTGCCGTCCTCTAAAATGGCGGAAAGGTTGGCGCCAATCGTTAAGCCAACACCTTCGACCTTTTTGAAAACGTCAGCTGAGTGAAAAATTGCGAAGCCCTTGTTGGAAAGAACCTTTCTCTTATCGAAATTTTGAACGAGGGCAATTCTCTTGCCGTCTTGGCTCTTTCCCATAAAAAGAGCTTTTATCTTCTCGAACTCATCTGCCTCGGGCGCGATCTGCGGTATGCCCAAAGGATTTGCAATCGCGGCATGGAGTCCATCGATATCATCATAGTCTTCAATGAAGAGACACTCGCCTTCGTCTGGCTTGTATTTTCCATCAAAGGCGATTTGCTCCTCGCTGGACGCTCTGAATTTCTGTTCTTGATTGTTGAAGATCTCGTCCATCTCGCGTTGAACTTCGGCAGTTAGCGGAATACGAACAACTCGTCGATCATTCATCAAGGCGAACAGATTCACTTGGCGATCTCCAAAAGCATCGAACCGGAGATTCGTTTGACGGTCTTCACGTCCCGAGGGTCAAAAATTTCCCTCTGCGTGATAAGCGTGTAAACCATCCCGTTCGCGGCTTCGATTTTATAGAAACGATACCCGACTAGTCGCATCAGAGGACTCGGTATTGTTGCGTCAGTAAGCCAAAAAACGACCCACACCGCGCAGCCAATCAAAAGAATTGCACCAACCGTGATCTCAGACGCCCTTGCTAGGAACGGGAAGACGTATGTTACCACAACTCCTAAGAGAAGAACGTCGTTAGACTCGATTTTCTTGGCTGCAAAGGGAAATTCTTCGCCCCGCCACTTCAGCACCGTGAGGATATAGACGACCAAGAGGCTGCCGATGAACCCGGCAAAGAGGTAATAGATCGCGTCCCAAAAGGGGCTGCCGGCATAAAGGCGTGCGAGTCCCACGCTGATCAGCGCGGGCGAAAATGCGGCCACAAAAAGAACTGTCTTGAGACTATTCCTCATTCAGCTCTCGGTTTGGCCCGCAAAGAACATAACGTGAATATACGGAATCGTATAGGCAATTGCAAGGCCGAGCATCAACTGGAGGTTTTGTCAGTTCAGCTCCCTTTGAGGCGCGTCGCGCCCTCTCGGTTCCGGCCTCAGTCACTCAGGAGACCGCGTTGCTCGCTTTCAAGCTGACGCATCAGGATGGAAAAGCGAGCGTCGATTTGGTCTGCCACCGCGCGGGGATCGTCGGCTCCATTAATCATCCAGTGATTCTGGATAGTAACAGGTCCTCGGGTCGTCGTGCCCTCGCTAGAACTGGCAACCACCGAAGCGCCGTCCGCGGTCAGGCTGCGCAGCTTGTCGTTCGACTCGATACGGCCGGACATGCCGGGCACGAAGAGCTCATCATTCCGTCCGCGCACCAAGGTTCGGCCAAAGCGATCGAGGATCTTTTCTAATGGAGCGTCGTATCTTCCGTGCACCGCGCGATGTGTGCTCGCGGGCTCCTGTTTGGGGTGTCCTTCTTGTCTTGCCACTCGTGACGCCAAGCACGGCAACGGCTGTCAGGATTCTTCACCGCTGGCGCGCCAACGCTCGGTACAATGGATGGCGGACGCCTGTTGGCGCGACAGTTCCGGTGAAAAGCTTAAATGTCCTGCGATTTCGCACCAAGCGCCGAAGGTCCAGTTTCATCACCTTCGCGCCGACGTGTCTGATGGCTTATGGAGCCACAGGGCGTTTCCAGTGGCGCTGCCGGCAGCAAAGTTGTATAGATGAAAAGGATATCGCGCAGCGGAATGCCAGCAGTGCCGGAGCAGCGCGCGCTTGTCGCTCGTAGGGAGAGTCTACCTCAGACGCAAAAAGCGCAACGAGCCGCGCAGTACGTCCGTATGTCCACTGACTACCAAAAATATTCGATTGAGAATCAAGCTGTGGTCATTGCTGCCTACGCACAGCTTCACGGGCTCTCAATTGTGAGCACCTATCGCGATGAAGGTGAAAGCGGCTTGCTGATTAAGAACAGGATGGGCCTTACTCAGTTGATCGCTGACGTTAGCTCAGATCAGATTGATTTTGGCAATATTCTAGTCTTTGACGTCAGCCGTTGGGGGCGCTTTCAAGACGTAGACGAAAGCGCGCATTATGAGTTCATCTGCAAAAAGGCGGGGGTTAAGGTCGCATACTGCGCGGAGCAGTTTGATAACGACGGAAGCCTTCTTTCCAATATTCTGAAGAACATCAAGCGGGTCATGGCGGCCGAGTACAGCCGCGAGCTATCGGCAAAGGTTTTTGCTGGGACCTCGCGGTTGGCTAAGATCGGGTTCAAAATGGGCGGCTCGGCCGGTTTTGGCTTGGAGCGTTGCTTGGTGGACGACCACGCTCAGCTCAAAGGAGTTCTCAAGCCCGGTGAACGCAAATGCTTGGCTGCAGACCGAGTGAAACTACGTCCAGGACCGACGGAGCAAATCGCGATCATTAAGAGGATTTTCGATGATTTTGTTGGAGGAAAGTCTCAATGGAGCATCGCAAAAGAACTAAATCGGGAAGGAGTGGCGACACATAACGGCCGGCTCTGGAGTAACAAGCTTGTAGGCGCAATTCTAAAAAACGAAGCATTCATCGGCAACTACGTCTACAATCGTTCGACGGAAAAACTAGGCACGAAGCGAAGGCACAATCCAAAAGAGCAATGGATAAGGAGCGAGGGCTGCATCACGCCCATTATCGATAAGGCTGCGTTTACACGCGCGAACAAGATCATGGATGAATGGCACGTCGAGATTTCAGAAGACGAGATGCTGCGGCGGGTGCGCAAAGTCCTTCTGAAGAAAGGCAAACTCAGCGCCAAGATTATTAATCAAGCTCCGACGCTTCCACACAGCAACACCTATTATAAGCACTTCGGTAGCCTTCAAAACCTTTACCGATTAATCGACTATCGCGAGAACAATAAACACTGGACGGATCTTACCGCCCACCAGCAGTGGCTCGATATGAACATCGGACATGCTGTGCAGCTTCGGGAGCTTCTTGAGAAGGCTGGTGCCAGTGTCACGATTGAGTCGTCAAGTGATAGCTTGCTGGTGGACGAGATTGTGCACGTCCACTTCGGTTTGGCTAAATGGCGCAACTACGACGGCAAGGTGCGTTGGAGTATGCGCCACCGCGTTCGATGGCATTCAGGCTGGATAGCGGCGATCAGAATGGGCGAGAATAACGCAAGCATTCTTGACTATTTACTACTCCGCGTTCCTCCTCCGGGAGGTCCTCATTTGTGGCTGTCTGAGGAGACGCTCCGCGCTCGCAAGATCGAACCTTTCAAAACTTTCTCTGCGCTTGCTAAATCGCTCATTCGTCGCGTTTGTCGATAGGTCAGTTGCGACGAACTTGAAGCCGAAAACTCGCATCTCGCTTTGCGCGGTCGGCGTTCGTTGGGAACGGACTGAGCGGGGCTCGATGTCGGTAATTGGCCCATTTGCCGACCTCTGGCGCCGTCCGCTAATGCGCCGCTATTGGCGGACAAGTTGACATCAGGCGTGCGCGCTAACGCCATTTTTCGATGTCGCAGCCACTAAGCTCAGCACGGGTCATGTCGCAACTGCGCTTCCTCTGCACGACATAGCGGCGTTCTCGCACACCAGCCCGCTGATTTCGACGGGATGGCTCAAATCAACTTCAAGCCCCGCGCGCTCATGACTTGCGCGGCCAATGTGCAGCACCACGGGCAAACCCGGGCGGAAGCACGATGCCGGCCAGGCCGGCTTCATAGTGGCCAGGCCGCGCCTTGGTGCGCGATACGACAATCTCACGCTGCTCAAGGCGCGGGGTGTCGAAACGCTGTTCATGATGAACCCAGCGCGGCTCTTCCTTGATGACGTTACCATCAGCGTTGGTTCGCACGGGAAGCACATCCCCGTTCGCGAACACCCAGCACTGCTGCATCTCGCGACGCTCGCTCGCTTGCCGACCCGGATGCTGACGGTGCGCGGCGTCGATGCTGCGCACAGGCTCGAAGCCCGGTGCGCATCGGCCAGCTTCGTTAACAGCGCTCGCCTCGGTGTCGATGTCACCGAGCCGAGCGATGATGTCGCCGAGCTTTGCAGCCGTAGCGTCGTACTCGCGAAGCAAGACAACTGCCTGGATCTCAACATCATTGCGTGCATTCTCGACACGCTGGCGGAAGCGTTCTGCCTCGGCTTGCTTCTCGGCCCATGCTTCGGTCGCGAGCGCTTCCGCGTGCGCCTTTTCAAGATCAGCGAGGCGCGCGGCAGCGCGATCGGCAGCGCGCCGGTGCACTTCATATTCTGCTTCGGCCTTCTGATGGGCAGCATCATCCATCAAGCCGAGACCGGCCAGCGCTGCGCCCCGTTTAGCAAGGACAGCGTCATGTTCGGCGCGCGCCTTCTCGATCTCGGTGGCGATGGCGGTGGAAGTAATCGGCTTCTTGCCGAAGAGGGACTTCAGGATGCTCATTGTGGTGGGTCTCTAGTGGATTGAATCACCGCCGCCAGTAGTCGGCAACGGCGTCTGCGCCGGGGTCTCGCGGTGTGACGGCCAATGCCTTCGGGGCAGGTTTCGGAGCGGGCTTCGGTGCACTGGTAGCGAATGCTTCATGAGCGCTGAGCCAGCGGTGATAGGCAACATGCTCGCGGCTCGCGGCGAACATCAGATTGTGCGCCATGCCGTGACGTGCACTGAACTGCGCTTCTGCAAGCTGCCGCTGAGCCGTTGAGTAATCTGCGGACGCCGCCTGAAGGTCGGCGAGAAGCTTGGCGCGGCTCATTGGGCATCTCCGCCGGCTGCAATCCAGGTCTGAAGCTGTTCGGCCGGATAAGCAGGTCGGTCGCCGATTAACAAAAACGGGGGGCCATCGCCACGCTTGGCGAGGTTGCGGAGGGTCTTTGCGCAACGGCCGATCCGCTTTGCGGCCTGGGTGCGCGAGAGATAGATCTTAGACATGGGCATCCATCTAAAAAAAACTGGCCGGTGCATCTGGCTACGAAACACACCGGCCAAGGCTGACGACCGGCTTTACTTGGTGTGGAGGAGAACCAAGCAACGGGAGCAGTATGGGAACATCAGGGGCGGCTGTCGGGATCGTTTCGGTATCCCTTAAGCCACTTTACGGCGGCGCTTCTGGTTGTCGTTGGCGGGGATGCGAGCGAGGCGCGCTTCATGCTCGGCCAGAATGGTGCCGCGCTCGTCTGCCCGCATGCGGAGAAGCTTTTGCTCGACGCCGATGTCGATCAGAGCGGCCCAGGTCTGCGGGATATTCATCCGCATCTTGAGAGCTAGCGCGGTGAGTTCGCCCGCGAGTTCAGGGTGGTCCAGCGCTTCAAGTGCGGCGACGGGGACAAGTCCGAACCCGAGAGTTGCTAGCACGGCTTCAACCGACTCCAAGCCCGGCCGATTCTTCTTTCTCCACGCCTTCAGCGTAGCATGCTGCACGCCGCTACGTTCGGCCACGTCAAGGTAACGCAGCTTTTGCCGCGCCATTTCGGCAAAGACCAATTTCACATGCGGCCCCACCCTGCCGGGCATCGTGACCGTGCGGGGGTTTTTGCGGCGCTTTCGGTTCAAGGGTGCAACCGGCGCGGTGCGGAAGTCGGAGGGATACAGCGGAAGAGCGTCGGGCATTGGCGGAAATCCTGAGGTTGAAACTGCCCCCAAGATCGGGCGACCAGATATTCCGCTACAGCCTGTTGCAGTCGCCCTCGGGCAGCGCTTCCCGCGTGCTGCCCCAACCGGTTCGAGAACAGAAAGTCACTTTTGAAATTTTATATCTAGCCGGATCGGGCGGTCGCACGTCACCCACACCTAGGGGGCGGCTTCTTAGGACCCAAGAAGGAGCGCCGGCCCTGCGAGATTGCAAATGAAGGACGGGCAAAGAATAGCCCTTCGAGGTGACGGCCATCACTGCCATGCAGGGCAGAACGCTGTTCTCCAACGCTTTAGGCAGGCCTCCGAAGGCAAGCTCACGAGCTCTGTTACGTGACAGCACTTTCGGCTCTGGGCAAGCAAATCCCGGTCTCGTTAGGCGCAGTTGAACAATCATGCCGAACGCGAGCAGCCAGTTCCTCGTTTGCAAGGACATTAATGCGTCTAAAGACGACTTGCTGAGCCAAATGTATCCAAGTAGTGGGCGAGCTGTGATGTTTGACGCGATTCGTCTTGCGTCCATCGGTTCACGCAATGAGTGGTCTTTTTTACAATTCGGCTATGAGTGACGATCGAAAGTTCCCTATCCGATGTATGATCATAGTATTTTTCGCGGTTTTGGTTGGCTGCACGCCATCTACGCGCGTGCCGCCCGAACAAAGAAGCTTCCTTGAGGCAGTATTAAACGCTCAGACCAATTACAAAGCGGCCCCAAATGAATTGTCGGCTGCCGGCCTTCGGAAGGACAGGCACGGCGCAATATGCCGAGTGCTCAGCGGACTAACTGTGTCAGACTGGATCGGCAAAGTTGCAGAGCTGAGCACGACCGCAGGCGGCGCCGCTACTCTGAGTATCGAATTGGCGCCTAAGGTGCACGTCCAGACATGGAACAATGCATTCTCAGACGTGGGGTCGAAGACTCTGATCCAACCGGAAACCTCGCTTTTCGCATCGCTGCTGCCCTTAAGAAAAGGCGATGCGGTTCGGTTCTCCGGTAAATTCGAACGCTCGGATAAAGATTGTGTCAAGGAGCAAAGCGTGACTACAGCGGGTTCAATGCTTGATCCCGAGTTTACAATGCAATTCACGGAAGTGAGAAAGATGTAAGCGAGCTTCCCACCGTAACACTCACGCTAATCATCAACGAGTTCAGGAAGATCAGCCCTGACATTACTGCAAACCAGATTTTGTGCTGCTGCACGCCGGAGCCAAACCAGGCATTACCCAAAAGCAGTTGTCTAAGGCCACTGATTTGGCAGACGGCACTATCTCGCGCATCTGCGCACTAATGTCCGACCGTGGACATCAAGGCCGCGAGGGACTGAACGTCTTGAGCATCGATCCCGTCCCGGCGACTTCCGCTCGAAAGGCCAGAAGCTGATCGGCGCAGGCAAGAAGATGTACGCCAAAGTCCGCTGCCTGATGACTTTGGAGGGCCGGTCATTCGAGCTGAATATTTTCAGGCCTCGCGGAACTGATGGGCTAGGCAGCTCGCTGGGCGCCGTCCCATATCGATGGCAGCATGATCCGTTTTGCGATTCGGAAGCTGACTCTGGCCTATGGCCAGCTTAACGTCAGCGATGGGGCATTAACGGACGTCTGCGCAGGGCCATTGCCGGGTGACGATCTAAACGATCCGAATAATTAGTTGGCTTGCGCGAGCCAGGCGATCAACGGATAGGACAGGGTAAGTTGCCCGTTGAAAAGGGTGTGAGCGAACCAAGAGGGAGAGAGCGAGTCGTAGCGCAGACGCAGCGTGTACGTTACCAGACCTAGCAAAATCATCGCTGCACCCCAAACGAGACCGAGCGGAATAATGTGGTTGGCAGCAAAGATCACGGTGCCGAGGGCCAAGATGCTGGAATTTTGCCAACCAATTCGACGCAGCCAAGATACCAAGAGGCCACGGTAGAGGATTTCTTCGGTCAGCGGGGTTGTCACAACGAAAAGAAAAAGGACAATTGCGACTGACTTTGCGTCATGAAAATCGATCCGAACATCCTGACTTCGATTGCCAGTTGCGCTAGTCAACCAGTGTGTCACGATCGGCACGCCGACGGCGACGATCCCGAAACCAATGAGGCTCGCGGCGATAGCAGGCAGCGTTAGTCTTCGAAACTTGAAGACGTCAGAGCGTAACCCCTGACATGCTGTCCAGACCCATGCCAACGCTACAGCAAGCCAACTGCCAACCGCGTACGACAGCAGGCCACAGAGCCTGACGCTAGGTGGTGAAGGCAACTCGGCGCGCGCGCCGTGTACGATGAGCCACACCGCCCAGACAGCAAGTCCCATGGCCATCACAATGACGGCCAGCGCCATAGGGGCCAGAACCAGCATCAAGGCAATGATGCTCTGACGCCATTCGAAGCCGGAGCGAGAAATGACGTTCAGGCTGGCGGGCGAACCCTCGGTTTGCGACATGCGACCAAATTACCCCCTCGTTCGGCGCGCCTGAGGATACGACAACCTTTGCGGGTCATCCAGTCGTGACGCACTATTAAAGGAGCCAGAACGTCGGGTTAGGGTCAAAGCGCGAAGAACTCAGGTTGAGCAAATCTGGTCCGCTCAGGCTCAACGAGCGGACTTCCGACCGCCGAGGCGTAACTTCGCAGATGGGCCAACAGGAGACATCCACGTCCGTCACTGTTTGGATGCCGCTTCATCGCATGTCTCCCAATGCCGGCACTTTCTTTCTTGAACGCTTCCAGCAGCGGCCCTTTTGCTAAAATCATACCGGCTGAGTCATCTACCGGGCAGAACCGAGTTTAGCCTCGTGCTAGGCTTCATTATTGCCGACCATAAACTGGGCGTTGGCAACTGAGAGTTCTTGCACTCCCGCCTTCAAACCGGGAGCGCACGATGATGCTTCACGCCAACGCGATACTAACGTCCCTGTCCGCAGGTGACACTGCCGCCTTGCGACCTCACCTCAAAGCCACGCATCTGCAGCAAAAAACCGTGCTCTATGAAGCGGGCGACACGATCCATGCCGTGTACTTTCCCCTAGGCGCGGTGGTGTCTCTGGTCGTGACGCTTGCGACCGGTGAAACGACCGAGGCAGCAATGGTGGGCAGGGATGGCGCTATCGGCATGGCGTCGGCACTGGATGGAAAAGTCGCGATGAGCAGAGCTATCGTCCAACTGGGCGGCGATGCGTTGGTATGCGATCCGACTGCATTCAAGGGCGCTGCCCTGCAATCAGAGACTCTGATTTCAAAGATAATGCGTCACGAGCAGACCTTGTTCGCGCAAGCGCAGCAATCAACGGCTTGCATGGCGAATCATGAGATTGATGCCCGCCTTTGCCGATGGTTGTTGCGAGCCCGGGACCTGTCCGGAGACGATCATCTTCCTTTCACGCAGGAGTTTCTAGCTGAGATGCTTGGCGTTCGACGGACGAGCGTGACCACCGTAGCTCGCACTCTTCAGGAAGCCGGGATGATCAAATACACGCGCGGCAAGATCGAAGTCATTGATGTCGGAGGGCTGCGTGAAGGAGCCTGCGAGTGTTACGAAACCGTCAAAAATCAGCACCGGCACTTGTTAGGCGAACTACCGACTACGCCTTAGCCGCTTGGCAGGTGGAAGGATAACGTATCATGCCACATCGCAGGCTGATCGCGCGTTTGCAGGCGGTCGCTGGACTTTCTGAGCAGGATCAAGCCAAGCTCGCACGCATGCCGTACAAGCTTTTGACGCTGGCGGATGGCGAATATCTGGTGCGCGAAGGCGACCGCCCGACGAACTCGATTGTTGTTGTCAGCGGGTTTCTGTCGCGTCAGAGGGTGATCTCCGCCCGCAACCAAATCTCATCGTTCTATATCGCTGGCGATATGCCGGATCTTCATACGCTACACCTGCCCGTCATGGACCATGAGCTCTGCAGCGTGGGCGTTTCGACTGTAGCCTCTGTCTCTCATGCTCATCTCAGGGAACTGATGAGCGGATCTTCGGGACTTACGCAAGCATTCTGGCGCGAGACGCTAATACATGCAGCCATTTATCGCGAATGGATCGAAAACCTTGGCGCGCGCCAGGCCTTGGGAAGAATCGCGCATTTGCTTTGCGAACTCGCCACCCGGATGGAACTTGTTGGACTGCTGGACAACGGCAGCCTCCATCTGCCCTTTACGCAACAGGATGTTGCCGACGCATGTGGGCTGTCAGTTGTACATGTGAACAGGACACTTCAGGAGCTTAGACGCGAGGGCCTCATTGATTGGCGAAATCACACCGTGCAGCTACTTGATCGGGCCAGGCTGGAGGACGCGGCCGAGTTCAGCCGGGAGTATCTTCATGCGCTGGAGACGGCCCGTTCACCTGCCTGCAGCCGCAGCGCCGGAGAGCCTGGCAAGACCCAAGGAAACGCCATTTGAATTGTCCGGTTAGGGTCAAAACCCACCGTCGGGAAGTCGGCCAATCACTTCCGCTCTGCCACGCTAAGCGGACCTCATCGAGACAGACCGCCCGCGATCTGGAATTTGTGAGCGGACGGGTAGGTACGGTCGAGGTCACGCCCCGATCAGCTTCGCGAATACCATGCCGGCGCCAAACACCGCCGCGCCGGCGACCATCCCGCCAACAGGAAACGGCCAGAGCATCCGAGCATCTTTTGCGACCAAGGCGCGCTGCTCGGCCGCAAACCTGCGAGCGTCTTCCTGTTTGCGCTCGATGTAGGCGATCTGCTGTTGGAGGTTCATGGTCGTAACTCTACGTGCTCTGTTAGAGATCGTCAAAGAATGCAGCGATTGATTCCAGTGCCGGTGAAAGTACATTTGCAAACTTCAAGCGACCTGCCGCCTCCCGACCTATCTCGGCGAGGGAGGCGCGCGACTGCATCCGCTCAACCTCAAGACTCGCCAGCGGCCCCAGCCGCCCTTCCAGCCACCCCCGGAGGGCGGGGACGCCGCCCGGCAGGATGCCGGGAAGATACCAGCCGGCGTACCGCTTCTGGCCGGGACCGGCCTTCTGGTACGTGAACTTTCGGACGGGCGGGGAGTCGGTGGAATCTCTAATAAGAGACTCTATAGAGAAACCACCGACTCCTCGCGCGCCCCAGTCCGTCGTTCCGAACGCCAATCCGGCGTCCCGGCTGTTCGTCAGAACCACGCCTTCCGCCACCATGTCAGCGGTCGCCCGGGGGGCCGCCCCAGCCCACCGCACCACTTCATGAACCGTGACCGGCAGCGGCACATCGCACACAATGTCCAGCCAGCACGGTTCGGAGCGCCGGTGGGGGCGCAATCGACCAACCGCCTGAAGTAGTTCGCCCACGGTGATCCGCCAGCGCAGCGCCTCCGCAATCGGCTCAGGATGGCGATCAACCGTAGTCGCGACAAAGGAGCCATCAGCAAGCTGGATGCCGCCGGGATACTTATCGAAGAAATGACCTTCGCCACCGGTCATCGGACGCCCGGCGAAGACCGACGCCAAGGCTTCAACGGCGGACCGCTTGGCGGCGGGACGCCCGATCACGATCAGGCCGGCAACGTCTTGCATGTCGTTCATGCCGGCCAAGGCCCCAAAGTGCCGAGCGATCACGTTGGCCGGAAGCTGTCCGGCGATCTGGTCAAGCAGGCCCTTGTAGGTGACGACACCGATCCGGTCAGGTGCGGCCAACGCCGCCCGGAGCCCAATGAACCGGACAATGTCCCGCACGTTTCGCGGCTTGGCATCCTTCCAGAGGCCGAGTTTCGACATGCTGACCGGAGCGCCAACAACCTGCCGCACCCGGACATGATCGGGCCACTTGGCAGCAACGTCCCGCTGCTCGGTCACAACCGGCGGACAGCCGGGAATCTCGATCTCACCGAGCGCAATTGCCAGTAGCGACGCCGGGGGCGCGGTGGCGTCGAGTACCAGCGTCGGCGCACGCCACGACGGATGCACGGGCTGCAAAGGCGCCACGGAAACATTGCCGTCCGTCACCGTGATCCGCCCTGACCGGGATCTATCGCCGATGATTGACTCGATCTTCCATTCCTCAAGAAAGGTCGCGATCTCATGCCAAAGCGCCGCAGCACCGCGCGCCAGCTTGTTTCGCGCCGCGTGGCGATGGGCAATGGTCTTAAGTTCGCTTTCCCGCATATCGGGGCGCAAGATCGAAGAATTGATCCGGCGGCGTTCTAGCCAACCGACCGCGTAAGCGTCTCCTGCGGCTATACCGTGGTCTACAAGCGCAGCGCGGGACAGCGGCCCGTCGCCATTCGCCTTGATCGCGGCGGCAAGCCGGTGGCGGAATCGCTCTACGGCGTCATGCTCCTCAACATCGCAGAGTTCGATCTTGGCCTTGACCAGCGCGGCAACGTCGAGCGTCAACTGCTCGCCGAGCGCGTTATCAATGAACCCTTCGTCAATTACGACAGCGTCTGGCTCAAAAAAGAAGTCCGGCCGCTCCGTGTGCAGCAAGGCGGCTGGAACAACCCACACGGACGGCCGCGCTTCGCGCTGGCGCTCCATGCCGCACACATTGGCCATTGGGCATCGGACGATCACGTTTTCAACGCTAACGCGCCGTTCGCAAACAGCGCTGCGGATGCTAACACCAAGGCCGCGCGCCGCTTCGAGGGCGGGTAAATTGCGGCACATGAGATGGGTGTCGGGCGCGCGCGGGTCCGGCCGGTCATAGCCGCGATAGACTTCAACACGGACGCCATGCGCCGCGAGCCCAGCGGCAACTTGGTCCGCCAAGTCGTGGCGGGGGACAACGTAAACAAATCGGCGGCCGAGCCGGGTCAGCTTCGCAATGGCCTCAATCGCTGTATGGGTCTTGCCCACACCGGCCTCGACCCGCACCACCGTAACCGGGTGCGACGGATGGATCAGCGACGGCTTGATCCTCTCTTGATTGCGAGCCCCGATCCCCGCCTGGATGGCGGCGGCAAAATCATCCCCAGTTAGCGAACGAAGGCGCGCGGTGGCGGCGTCAAGGGGAACACGCTGATCGGGATAGGTCGGTGCGAGCGTCGGTGCGGGTACGCCGTTGCGCAGAAGGATCAGGGGGGCGTCGGTCCATCCAATCTGCTCGCGGAGCCAATCGTAAGCGGCGGCAACGTCGCCACCGAACGCGCATTCCGCAACCAACGTCGCATCGTTGTAACCGCGCCCGCCGTGATCCTTGATCGGCCCGTCATCGCGGATCGAAAGACTAAAGCCCCGCTTGCCGGTCGCGCGACCACTGCCCGATGCGCGAAAGCTCGCTACCGCCCGCCAACCACCGGGTTCGCGGTGCAACCCATGGAGGCCAAGTTGCGGATGCCGCAGCCATTGGGGGCGCGCAGCCAACACCGCAGCATCAAACTCATTGTTGCTTGCCGTCTCACTATACGATCGAGCAGGCCGCTCCATAGCCTCGCCGCGCGGCTGGCGACGCTCGCTATCCGCCCAACCGAACCGGGCAAGCACTTCCTCCATCGCCGCGACGTGCGCGCCCGTGAACGCCGGAAGCTCGGCAAGTGGCGTGTCGAGCAACGTCCGCTCGGTGGTCCAAATGTAAGGACGACCCGTGTTGGGGTGCACGGTGCCGGGCAACACCGTCTGCCTTCCATCGCTCAAAAAATCGAGCAAGCGGATTCCGTTGGCATCGTTGTAAGGCCGGGACTTCATCGGCTCGGCGGCCCGAACGAAAAAGGTCTCCCCTTTCTTTCCCCGTTTTCCAAGCGCCCCCGGCGGCAATGCTTCTCGGATTGGATCAACCAGGGCGTCATCGTCCACGTCGATCGCTACCAACCCACCGAAGCCGCATGCGACTCCAACGCCAGCATCCGGCCATGTTGACCAATGTGCGATGATCTTGGGATGCGCCTGCCGTTTGCAGAGTTCGCCCCACCCCTTCAGCCTAAACCATTCCCATTTCTCGGCATCGAACTTGCCGGGCTCTTTTCCCGAAGGGGGGTTTTGGCGGTCTTCGCTTGGCTCAATGCGCGGCGCGATCGGCAGCGGCGAGTAGCCGCGCTCGATCAGCGCCGGGGCCGTCAACGCAAAAGGGGAAGCCATCGCTTAGAGCCACAGCGCCGCGATGTGCTGCCAAAGCGTGCGCCTCGGGCTCATCCAGAAGTCGCGGGACGCCGCCTGGATTTCCGCGAGCAGGATAATCCGCCTCAACGTCGGCTGCTCGGCGTTGCGGAAGAACACGCTGCCGTCCTCAAACACACGCATTTCATAGTCGCGGTGCGACTGGCGGCGCATGTGTTTGTCAAACTGGCGGGCAGCGCCGAGAACGGTGTCAGCGTTGATCGGCGTGTACTCGGGAGACTCAATCCAGCGCCTATGCGCTTGCGCACACTTCGAGTCGGGACTATAAAAATCGGGCTTCATCATACTTCCTGTTGCATCACCCGCCGCCTGCCAGCGCGCGGGTTTTGCTTTTTGCGTTACGTGGCGGCGATACGCCGCGCTTCGAGCCATAGGTCCACATCCGACCGGCGGTAACGCACGGCACCGCCGGGAAGCCGGAACCAAGCCGGTCCCGTGCCTTCCCGGCGATACCGCTGCAACGTCGGTCGCGACACGCTGAGTTCCGCCATGAGTTCATCTTGAGGCAGCAGCGCTGAGTTCGACATTTTTGGTCTCCGATCGTTTGTGAAGACAAACGAACACGCCGTCACAGAGTTGAACAGTCCATTATAATCTCCCCTGCTGAAAACCCTCTTGCACGAGGCAAAAAACACACCGACGCGAAGCTAGACGCCGCGTCGGTTGCAACGTTTCGTTGATACTGAGGCTGGGATGTATCAGGCGAGCCCGGCGTCGATCAGATCGGCGCGGTCGAGAAGTGCCTGCTTGCACAAGGCCTGATCGGTCGGGCCAAGCGTGGCCTCTTCGTTGCGTCCGAGGCAGTCTGCGAGCAAGCGCAGGTATTCGGGCGAACCGATTTTAGGGCTGTCGTCGTCCATGGTCAGCCTCCCTTACGCGCGTTCGTTGCAATTGGTCGCCGAACGGGTAGCGAGCCATTCCTCAATCTCCGCCGCGTCAAAGAATCTGGACCGGCTGATGTAGATCGGCGCAGGGAAGCCGTGCGTTCGCAGCTTAACCAGCCGCTCGAAAGTTGACTGCGGCATGTCGAGCTTACCGCGCACGGTTTCGGACTTAATCAGTTGCTTCATGTTGGTCCTCTTGGTGTTTGATGACATGCCAAGAGGTAGCGTGGCAGCAAGGCTTCGTCGTCTCATTTAACCAGCCCCACTTCGTTGGAAACCATCCGTCGCTCATCCGTCGCGATGATAGGGATGGCCGTCGAGTTCGGCTTGGCTCATGTACTGGACATCAGGGAACCGTTTTTGAGCGTTGTAGAGCGTCGTTTTGCTGACGCCGTGCCGTTTGGTAAGTACATCCGTCACGTGAGTGGCAGAGAAGCCCGCGAGACGCAGCCGCGCGGCGTCAACTGCAATGTCATAATCGCGGCGCGCCCGAAAAACGGCTGGTCCAGCGTCGCGATCTTTGAAATTCTTCCAGACCAACCCGACCTCTTCGTTACTGATTGTCGCCTTGTTGTCCCCCTGAAATGCGAGGTCAGCGACCGCTCCGACTGCCTCAGCAAACCTATCGATTTCTTTGTTGATTAAGTCCGGAATCTCGCAGCCGTACTTGCGACCGAGAAAGAAAGCGCGCCATGCGGCAGAGGCATCGCCATCCCGTTCGAAAACTTCGACCATAACAGCTATCTCGCTACGCACCATGTCCAGTACAGACGGAAGCTCAGCCATGTCAGACACCCACCGCGAAGGGCACGACATTCGATTCGCGTGTCGCCGTCAGATTGGCGAGAAAATCCGCCCAGACATTCAACGCGTGGCGCTTCTCCTGAGCGAAGGAATGTCGCTGATAAACAGCCATCACACCGCGCATTTGATGGTTCAGAACCCGTTCAACCGTCACAACGTCGACCCCAAGCCTCGGCATGGTCGTGGCGGCCGTGCGCCGCAAATCATGAAGTCGCCAGGGCTCGATTTTGACCTCCTCAGGATTGTCGCCGCCCGCCGCCGCGTCTTCGCGCGCGATCTCCAGCATCACTTCATCAATGCGCGTTTTCGCGTGGGCCGCAGAGAACGAGGCGAACACACGGGGCGTGTCCTTGACCCGGTCCATGCTTGTCAGAATCTCAACGGTGATCGGGGCGAGCGGAACGGCATGGGCGCGGCCGTTCTTCGCGCGCGCACCGGGGAGGGTCCATGTTGGTGTATCGCTGGTCAGGTCGAGTTCTGACCATTCCATGTCACCGACTTCGTTCAACCGCTGCGCTGACAACAAGAGCAGATGGACGAATTGACGCCGAGGCCATTCAAGGCGGTCGATTGCCCGCAGCAGGAGCCGCAATTCATCATCAGTCAGGACTCGATCCCGAGGGACCTCCTTGACGACCGCAGTTCCGTCAAACGGGTTCCTTTCGACCAGCTCCTTGGTAATGCACCATTGGAAGAAATGTCGCCCATATGCTCGCAACCGCTTCGACTGGATCGGCGCGCGCACCTTGACCATGTCGAGTACCCGGATTGCGTCGCTGCGCCGGATGTCGTCCACGCGCCTCTTGGCCCAGCCTTTTAATTCCTTGTCGAGAACTCGCCGTACCTCCCGGCCGGACTTCAATCCATCGGCGTGGTCGGCGTAGTAGCGAGCCAGCACGTTTGCGACCGTATCCTCGCGGCGTCGGGCTTCCTGCTCCTCGGCCGCGATCCGTGCAGCTTCTGCCCGGCGAGTGGCGCGCTTCTGGTCGGCCGGGTCCGCACCCATCGCACGTTGCCGGCGTGCGTCGCCGGCTGCATCACGGGCCTGCGCCAGCGTAAGTGCGCCTGGACCGCTGGCTGGACCAAGCACGACAGTCACGTCTTGCGCGTCTTCCTTCTCGCCACGTCGGAACCTGTAGACAAACGTCCGCGCCCCAGACGGATACACCAACACGCGCAGCCCCGGATGCCCCACGTCCGGCAGGGCGTAGCGCTTCGCTCGCGGTTTTGCGTGTTCGATCGCCAACGCAGTCAGCGGTTTTTTCATCAGCGCCCCCTTACTGAGCCCCACTCCAAGCCCCAACAAGTACCTAGCTGTAGTGGTATTTGCTGGGATTTCGTCAGCTACCAGTAGAGGGCGACGTCATTGATTACAATAAGATTTTTTGACGTATGTGGGGCTTTTAGGTAGTTGCCGAAACCACAAGATGCCTGACTGTAAATCAGCCGCCTCATGGCTTCGCAGGTTCGAGTCCTGCCTCCCCCACCAGCCTTCGCTCGCTTCGCGAGCTACGGCTCGGCAAGCCAGCACAGGTGTTCGTGGCGCGAAGCGAGCGAAGGCTGTCACGCCGTAGCCCGAAGGGCGTAGGCGGACTCGCTCTCAACGCGGATCTCTCCACCTCGCGAGCTTCGGCTCGGCAAGCCATCCCGACACAGCATGGTGCGAAGCGAATGAAGGCTGTCGCGCCGTAGCCGACAGGCGTAGGCGGGCTGACAGCCCAGATCGATTCCGATCGTGATGATGCGCACACCGCGCAAGCAAAACGCCCGTCCGCATCGCGCGAACGGGCGCCTCGTTGGCTCGACCGATCAGAGATCAGTAATAGCGGCGCAGCACGCGATGGCCGCCGTAATACGGCATGGGCGCGTGGCGATGGGCGTAGCCGTAGCGCGGCGCATGGCCGTAGCGCGGAGCGTGGCCGTAGTGCACGCGCGGCAGATAGCCATGACGCGGGCCGTAGCCGTAGCGGTACGGACGGTAGTACGGGCGCTGATAGGGAGCGACAGTGGCACGATAGCCATAGCCGTAATTGGCGGGCGCGACGACCGCGTCTTCACGATAGGTCGGATACGGCGCGAAGGCACCCGGGCCGGTGTAGGTCGGGCCCTGGTTGACGTAGTAATACTGCGTGGTCGGTTCGGCGAGACGCTCATATGTGCCGTAGCCGTATCCATAGCCGCCGCATCCGGTGTTGCAGCCGGAATAGACCGGCGCAACCGGCTGGCACGGATTGAAGCCGCAGGCCGCGGCTGGCGCGGAGGCGGCGAACATCACGGCAGCCGCCGCGACCAGTCCCGAAATCATCTGACGCATTACTCTCTCCTGTTTGATTTCCGTTTGTTGGATTTTGACGTTTCTTAACCCGGCGGCCTGCCGGGTATTTCGGTGCGCGGCCGCGGCGGCCGCGGACGATCGTTGATCTCAGGGGCGAAAATCACCGGCGGCGGATTGACCGGCACATCCATCTGCGGCGGCAGCGGCGCCGATTGCGCGCCCCAGCTCTGGTGATAGCTCTCGGCGGGCCTGGGCAATTTGCGGTTCGCGGGCGGCTCGACCTCGAGCCGCCCATAGCCGGGCCGCAGGCCGAGCGTCGGATAATAATGACCGACGTCTGCGGGCTGCCGCTCGGCGATATAGCGGCCGCCATAGATCGTGGGCTGCACCTGCTGGTTCTTGCCCAAGCCCCAGACACCCTCGACCACCGTATAGGACGCGTCGATATTGTTGATGATGATGGGGACGCCGGGACGGCCGGGAACGACGACGTCGAAGCCGCCGGCAAAGGCCGTCGCAGGCAATCCGATCACAAAGGCGGCGAGCGCCACAGCACGCATGAAGGAGACCCCGGTTATCCGGCGGCAACCTAACCGATCACCGCGCACAGAGGGTTAAGGGCCGCTCACCAACTTCCGGTAAGCCTAATGTGTAAGGATTGCGCGCCGCTCAAATGCCGCAAAGCGGGCTAGCAAAGCGTTAACGGCGCGTCGCGCCGCCGTACGGAACTCGCGCCGCGCGCTCACATCCGTTTGACCATTGGATGACGAAATCCACCGGTTTCACCGGAACGTCCGACGCCTTCGGCATTTAGCCCCCGTCAACAAAATGGGAGCCAACAACCATGAACATCAAGCTTCTCGGGGCCACGGCGATTGCGGCGACCATGCTGGCTGGCTCTGCCACGGCGCAGACGGTCGTCACCAATTCCGGCCGCTGCTCGGCGCAATTCCCCAACGCCAACTGCCAGAACTTCGGCCCAGGAAATCCGTACACCGATAGCGGCACTCGCCAGCGGCGCGCGACCTACCGCCAGACCAATGGCGACTGGAATAACGACTGGAACAGGAGCCGCACCGGCTTCTGGCCCACCGACGTCGCGGCTGGCGTAGCCGGCGCCGCGATCGGCACCGCCGGCGCAATCGCCTCCGCGCCGTTCCGGGCCTGGGACAACTCGTACGCCTACGATAATTCCTACGCCTACGACAACGGCTGGAATAACTCCTGGAATAACTCTTGGGACAACCGCGGTTGGGACAATCGCAGCTGGGACACCCGCAGCTACGCCGAGCGCAATGGGTTCGTCTGTACGCCCGGCACCTGGTTCAAGGGCTCAGACGGCCGCCGGCACATCTGCCAGTAAGCGGCCCCACATCGAACGTGACGCATCAGGCGGCCCCCGGGGCCGCCTGATTCACGTCTTGTGGCGGGACGTGCGGGTTCTGGCACTTTCCAATCAAGTCTGGTATTGCGGCGCGCACGGGCGGACAGCCCCGGCAACCGGCCGGGCCCTGCCCGCTTCGTCAGCGTCGCCGGCTTAGCTCAGCGGTAGAGCAGCGGTTTTGTAAACCGAAGGTCGGGGGTTCAATCCCCTCAGCCGGCACCAGTGCTTCCCTAGCTCGCTGTTGAAATGGAGCTCCGGAAGATTTCTCGGCGACCTGCTGCCCTGGGCGCTTCGCGGATCTATTTCCCGCGGAACACGGCCGAGCGACGTTCCACGAAGGACTGGATGCCTTCCTTCATGTCTTCGCTGCTGAAGACGCGATCCTTGATGCTGGGAATGTAGTCGATCGCAGCTCTCTCGCCGGCCTCGATGTATTTCAACGCGGCTTCCTTGGTTACCTGAATGCCGATCGGCGCGTTCCTGGCGATCAAGTTCGCAATCTCCATCGCGCGCGCAATCTGCTGGCCGGGAGCGACGACTTCCTGAACAAACCCGATCTTGTGAGCCCGCGCGGCATTGAACTCGTCGCACAGGAACAGGTGATACATCGCATCTCCCCATCCTGCCCGCGTCAGATATCTGAAATGGGCACCACCAAGGGGCGCGATCCCACGCTTGGATTCCATCTGACAGAATCGAGCGTCGTCAGCCGCCACGACGATGTCGCCAGCGAGCATCATTTCGATCCCGATCGTAAAGCAGATCCCCTGCACGGCCGTCACGACCGGCTTGCGACACCGGCCCTTCAACGCGAAGGCATCGATGTTGCCGGGCTTGAGCTCGGTATTCTCGGCCTTGGGTCCGAAGAACTTCGGCATATCCAGCCCGGCCGTGAAATCCGGGCCCTCGGCGCAGAGGACCCCGACCCAATAGTCGTCGGTGCGGTCGAGAAGCGTCATCGCATCCGACAGTTGCGCCATCATCTGCGGACTGAAGGAGTTCTTCTTTGCGACGTTGTCGATGATGATCTTGAACACATGCCCGTGCACCTCGGTGCGAATCTGACCGACTTTGGCTTTGGTGTCGCTCATTGCTCGTCTCCAAGTTTTCTTCCAGGCGACTGCACGCCCGCAGGCTGCGCCCGGTAGCACCCCGCGTCCGATCCTTCATTGCTCCGCCTAGCTCAGCGCAGCGAACGCCGTCCGTTCGAAGGCCATCAGTTCTTCCGTCCGGCCCTCGCGTATCTTCAGGAGCCATTGCGGATCCTGAAGCAGCGCGCGCCCCACCGCGACAAGATCGAATTCCTCGCGATCGAGGCGGCGGATCAGCTCGTCGAGGGACGCCGGACGGGAGCTCTCCCCGCCGTATGCGGCGATGAACTCGCCGGTCAAGCCGACCGACCCGACCGAGATCGTCGGCACCCCCGTCACCTTCTTCGCCCAACCGGCGAAATTCAGATCGGAGCCGTCAAACTCCGGCTCCCAGAACCGCCGCTGCGAGCAATGCAGAACGTCTACGCCGGCGTCGACCAGAGGTTTGAGCCAGGCTTCCAACGCGCGAGGCGTCTCGGCCAGCTTCACTTCATAGTCCTGCTGCTTCCACTGGCTGATGCGGAGCAAGATCGGAAAGTCCGGTCCGACCGACTTGCGCACCGCGTGAACGATGTCAGCGGCAAACCGGGCCCGGCCCGGCAGGTCCTTGCCGCCATAGGCGTCCTCGCGGCGATTGGTCCCGTCCCAGAAGAACTGATCGATCAGATAGCCGTGCGCACCGTGCAGCTCGACGGCGTCGAAGCCCAGGCGCTTCGCGGCAAGTGCCGCGTCGGCGAATGCGCGAATGGCATCAGCGACGTCCTCTTCGCTCATCGGCTCGCCGAACTTCTTCTCCGGTCGCGACAGACCCGACGGGCTGTCATAAGTCCCCGGAGGAGACCAATCCTTGGCGCGGGTGCGAACGGCTCCGACATGCCAAAGCTGCGGTGCCATCAGGCCGGCCGCGGCATGCACCTCGTCCACCACGCGGCGCCACCCGGCCAGCTCCTTTTCGCCGTGAAAGCGGGGAACATTCGGATCGTTCAGGGATGCCGGACGGTCCACGCCCGTCCCCTCCGAGATGATGAACCCAACCGCTCCTTCGGCACGGCGGCGGTAATATTGCGCGACGTCTTCGGTCGGAATGCCGCCCGGAGAGAATGATCGCGTCATCGGCGCCATCACGACCCGGTTTGGCAGGCTCAGCCCTTTCAGCTTGAAAGGCCGGAAAAGAACGTCAATGGACATCCGTGCTCCATGAGTAAGTTGGTCGTGTTGCTGGCTCAAATCACCCGCGCGGCATGTTCAGGAGGCGCAACTCACTTTCCGTCGGCGCTGAGTACGCTACCAAATTGGTCCCACGTGGTCCCATTCCAGCGCTGCAGTTGCAGCTGCGTGTAGGCCATGCTGCTTTCCGGGCCCGTATTGATGACGACACCCGGTATGACAGTGGGAAGGGACAGCCCGCGTATGTTCCTCGATTGCTTGACGATGTTCTCGCGCGAGAGATCGTTGCCGCATTGCTTGAGCACTTGCTCAAGGAGCTGCCCCTGCTGGGTGCCGAACAGATAATTGTTGTCTCCGATATCCGCGCCTGGGAGGTATTTGGCAAAGAACTCGCGGTACCATTTGATGCCGGGATCGTCGGCCCATTTCTTGTCATTCGGATCCTTGGTGATGGTCGCAGCGACGATGCCCACCGCCTTTTCCGGGCCCGCCGGGACGATGGTCGACGACACCGAACTCGAAACGAAATTGATCAGGAACAGCGGCTTCCAAGCGATCTCATCGGCTTTCTTGATGGCCTGCGCTGCGAATTTGGGCGTGCCGGCCACCAAGAAGGCCTCTGCGCCGGACGATTTCAGCGAAACGACGTGGGAATCAATGGTCGGCTCGGTCACTTCGTAGGACGAGGCGACGACCTTCTTGTCGAAATCGTCCTTCAAATAGCCTTTGAATGCATTGACGAAGTCCTTACCCAGATCGTCGTTCTGATACAGGATGGCAATCTTCGCGTCCGGCCGGGTCTGGGTGATGTATTTCGCGTAGATTCGTCCCTCGGTGTCGTAGCTCGGCAATCCCGTCGTGGTCATGGGGAATTCAGCGAAGTTCGTGAATTTGGTGACTCCGCTCACGACAAACAGATGCGGCACCTTCTTCGCGTTGACGTATTTGATGGTGGCGGCGATGCCGGGCGTACCCAGCGGACCGAACAGGAACGCCACCTCGTCGCTTTCGACAAGTTTCCTGGTCTGCTCCACCGTCTTGGGAGGACTGTAGGCATCGTCGTAGGTGACGAGGTTGATCTTCCGTCCGTTGATGCCGCCACGATCGTTGATCGAATTGACGTAGGCGATCATGCCCTTGCCGGTGTTGCTCAGCGGCGAAGCGGGCCCGCTGAACGGGAAAGTCGCCCCAATCTTCACCTCGGATTCGGTGACGCCCGGCGTCTGCGCATGCGCGCCGGCTACCGATGCCGCGAGCGCGGCACCAATCATGATATTTCTCAACATTGTCAGCTCCCTTCGGCGACAGATCCGTCGCTCACATTCTTGCTTGGCGGAATTCGATTCCGGGCGCCCCTCAGCCCGCGGCCGCGTTGGACCTCCCTGGGCTCACGCGCGCGTCCGCCATCTCCCGTAACTTGTGCTTCAGGATCTTGCCGGTGGAGGCCGAGGGCAGAGCGTCGAGCACGATCAATTCGGTCGGACGCTTGTAGGACGTGAGCAATTGAGCCGTGTACGTCTTGAGGTCTTCAGCACTGATGCTGGCACCGGGAAGAAGCTGCACGAACGCGACGACCTCCTCGTTGCCATCGGCCTTCCGTCCGACGACGGCCGACTGAACGACCTGCTCGTGCGCGTTCAGGACCGCCTCGACCTCGGCGGGATAGACGTTGAAGCCGGAGCGGATGATCAACTCCTTGGTGCGGCCGGCGATGTAGAGATGCCCCTTGTCGTTGACGCGGGCGAGATCCCCTGTGTTGAACCATCCCAGGTCATCGATCGCCGCCGCCGTCAGGTCGGGCGCGCGATAGTAACCGAGCATGATGTTCGGACCTCGAACGTGCAGTTCGCCCACTTCGCCGGTCGCCACCCTCTTTCCTTGCCCGTCCACGATCCGGTGCTCGATGCCGGGAAGAAACGGTCCGACCGACTCATCCGAAACAGGCTGTTCCGAACGGACGCCCGAGAGACCCGGCGAGCATTCCGTTATGCCGTAGTTGTTCAGCAGCGGGATTCCAAACTCGTCCTCGAGTCGCTTCTTCAGATCGAGATCGAGCGGAGCGCCGGCGACGGCCATGATCCGCAGCCTGCCCCGTTCGAGCCGCTGGATGCCCTTGACCGCCTTGTGTTCGAGCATTCGCTGATATGTCGCGGGAACACCGAACAGGCTCGTGATCCCCTCCTCGGCGATGGCACGAGCCAGCGCAGCGGGATCGGCCTTGGCCACGACATGCAGCGTGCTGCCGTGCATCAGGGTCGAGATCAGCAGGATCGCGTATCCGACGATGTGCGACATCGGCAGCACGCCATAGATGCGGTCGTCCGGAGTGTTCTGGCGGAGGATTCCCGACGTCCTCGCGGTGAAGAGGAGGTTGCGGTGGCTCAGCATGACGCCCTTCGGTGCACCCGTCGTGCCCGACGTGTACAGAAGGCCCGCGACCTGGCGCGCGCCATCCTTCTCGACGGGCTCCGCTTGCGCATCCGCATTGAGCGGACCGATACCGATTCCACCAAACGGCCCGACCGCATCGATTTTTGCGCCGACGCGGCTGGCGTGATCGGCGGCTTCCTTCGACAGCGCCGCGTTGAATAGCACGCGTCTGGCGCCGCTGTGCGTTCCGATCAGGTCGATCTCTCGGGGCGAAAGACGGGGATTGACCGGAATACCCCAGGCATCGAGCTTGCTCGCCGCGAACAGCATCGCTCCCAGGGCCACGCTGTTCTCGCTGGCGATCATCACGCGATCACCGGGCCTGATGCCCAAACCAGCGAGGTCCTTTGCTGCAGCGTCGACTGCGTCCGAGAACTGCCGGTAGCTCCAGGACCGCCCGCCTTCCACGAAGGCCGGATGATCCGGAATATCCCGCACAAACGGCGCGTAGACCTCGTGCACTCGGGACGGCAGGCCGTCCAGCAGTTCGGCTGCGGTGAGATCGTCCACGCTCCTCATGCCATCCTCCCTCGTGCCTTGTTTTCGGCAGCGTTGCGCGGCCCCCTTCAACCGAGGCGGTCCGCATTCTTCTGTTGGCCGGTGGAGTAAATCGTTCTAAAATAGAACTGTCAAGCCGAGCGGACGCCGAATGAGCTATAAC
Organism: Bradyrhizobium sp. NDS-1; assembly: GCF_032918005.1. Classification (NCBI taxonomy): domain Bacteria; kingdom Pseudomonadati; phylum Pseudomonadota; class Alphaproteobacteria; order Hyphomicrobiales; family Nitrobacteraceae; genus Bradyrhizobium; species Bradyrhizobium sp. NDS-1. The sequence continues at coordinate 3,345,511 of NZ_CP136628.1, read as the reverse complement.
AGGCGAAATTCTGCTACAGGCATGAAATTCTGATTTAGAATTTGGTGCCTCGGCGCAAGCGTTCGTAGAACCAGCAAGACAAGGCTGGCTCGAGGAAGCGCGGCGTGGCGCCATACCGCTGCGACATGAGCTATCGCGCGACGACTGTTTGAAGCTGGCAGCGGGAAAGCGCGATCAGGCCCTACCTGAACTTCGCACCGAAGTTGGCGCCAGTCACCATTTCTCGACCCACGGCCGGAGCACGACTTCGAAGGCCCAGGTCGACCGATGCTGCCGGTGCAGCTGCAGATAGGTTTTCGCGATATGGGCGGGGTCGGCCATGTTGTCGTCGACGGTCGTTCCCGCCAGCCGGTGCGCGCGGGTCCCGTCCTCCTGGGTCCAGCCGATCGCAGCGTCGATCGGCACATTTGCCACGTGGATTCCCTGCGGCATCAGTTCCCTTGCCATGCTTTGCGCAAGTCCGGACTTGGCATGACATGCCATTGCAAACGGACCACTCGACGGAAAGCCTTTGAGCGCCGCGCTGGCGTTCGTGAAGATGATCGTTCCTCTCGCCCCATTGGCGTCAGGCTCGTTTCCGAGCATGAGCCGAGCGGCCTGTTGTCCCACCAGGAACGCTGAGAACGCCGCGTTTCGAAGTGTCTCGAGCGCCATGACCGGATCGGCCTCGATCACGTTCTTGCGGAAGATGCCGGGAACCCGGCCATCGATGTTATGCACGACAAGCCTTGGCGTCCCGATCTCGTGAACGACATTCTCGAACAGCCGTGCCACAGCTGCCGGTTCGCTTGCATCGCAGGCGTATCGACGCACGCCATGCGACTTTTCGAGGGACTGAAGAACCGCTTTTTCCGGATTCCGGGCTGCGACGGCGACACGCATCCCATTGTCCGCGAACAGCCTGGCGCAACTCGAACTGATGCCGGGGCCGCCGCCGACAATGAGTGCGACCTCGGGTGCGGAAGTTTGGGTGTTCGGAGTGGACTGAGTCATGTTGCTTCCTCCAGTTGGCTTTAAGTCGTGGCGTCGCCACGTGGGCAGGGCCTATTGCCTCACCGCAATCGCGACCTTGCCCTTCGCACGCCCGGTCTCGACATAAGCCAGCGCATCACCGGTCTTTTCAAACGGGAAAACCTTGTCCACGACCGGGCGGATCACCCCGGATTCGATCAAGGACGTGATTTCGCTCAGCTGCTGCCCCTGCGCGCGCATGAACAGGAATGAGAAGTGCACACCAAGGCTCCTGGCTTTCTTCCGCGCACCACGGCTCAGCAGGCGCATCACCAGCCTCAGGAACAGGTTCATGCCCTGCCGCTTGGCGAATTCGGGGTCGGGCGGCCCGGTGATCGAAATGAGCAGGCCACCCGGCTTGAGCACGCGCAGGGATTTTCCAAGCGCCTCGGCGTCCTGGCTGTGCAGGACCAGATCGTAGTCCGACAGAACCTTCTCGAAATCCTGGGTCTTGTAATCAATGACGAGGTCCGCACCGAGACTCTTGACCAGCTCGGCATTCTTCGCGCTCGTCGTCGTCGCGACGATCGCACCGAGATGCTTGGCGAGCTGGATCGCGAAAGTCCCCACCCCGCCGGAGCCGGCCTGGATGAAGACCTTCTGGCCCGGTTTCAGCTGCCCCACCTCGACCAGCGCCTGCCAGGCGGTCAGCCCCACCAGCGGGATGGAGGCGGCCTCTTCCATGCTGATATTCTTAGGCCGTAGCGCCACATCCGCTTCATCGATCGCAATGAATTCGGCGAATGTTCCGACCCGATGATCGCGCGGCCGTGCATAGACCTCGTCGCCGACCTTGAACCGCCTGACATTGCGGCCGACCCTGATGACTGTCCCGGCAACATCGTGGCCCAGAATGAAAGGCGGACGATACGGCAGTATGAGTTTGAATTCTCCATCCCTGACCTTGGAGTCCAGAACGTTTACGGCCGTTGCATGAACCCGAACCAGGATATCATCGTCCCGCACCTCCGGTTCTGGCATCGTTGCCAGGCGCAGAGCGCCTTTCTTCTGGTACTTCTCGACAACGAATGCCTTCATGATCTCATCTCCAATTTGAAGCTTCGTTGCGGGGTCAGGCGTCGAGGAAGGACAGCGCCTTCGGCACGAAATCGGCGTGGTACTGGAAAATCCCGCCATGCCCGGCATCTTCGTAGATGACCAGTTGTGCGCCCGGGATCCGCCGTGCCATGTCGGTGCTGTTTGCGCTCGGCACCATGATGTCGTTATCGCCATTCGCGATCAGGACCGGGATGCGAAGGCTGCCGAGATCCTGAGGCGCCTGCTGGCCCCAGTTCTTGATCGCCTTGAGTTGCCGCAACAAGGCCCCTGGCGTGGCTCCCTTGTCCCGATCTGCCTTCCGCTCCTTTAGCCTTCCCAGAAAGGCCTTTGCGGCCCGGCGACCATTGGCGGTGGAGGTGAAGAACAGGTAGAATTTCGGGTCTCGCAGTGTCAGCAAGCCCTTGATCATCAGCGGCCATGACACCGGCCCAACCTTCTCGATACCTTTGCCGCCTGCCGGGCCCGTGCCGGTCAGGATCAGCTTTCGCACGAGACCCGGGGACTTCAGCGCGATATCTTGCGCCACGAAACCGCCGAGGGAAAAGCCGAGTAGGTCGACTTTTTCAAAGCTCAGCGCGGCGATCAAAGCCATCGTATCTTGCGCCATTTCGCCGACCGTAACAGGCGCTTTCCCGCTTGAAGCGCCGATACCGCGGTAGTCGATCGCGATGACGCGATGCCTGGTGGCGAGCCCATCGACGATCGCTGGATCGAAATTGTCGAGAACCGCACCCCAATGGTTGAGAAGAACCAATGGCACGCCAGTACGCGGACCGATATCGCGATAGGCAAAGATCATTCCCCCAGCACGGATCGAAAGATTCGGGGCATCGACATAGCGCACGACCGATCCGGCGTGGCTGACATGATCTAACATCGCTTACTCCATCGTTCGGCTGACACCGGAATCCCAAAGTCGGAGGGACATTGACCGGGGGGCACGCTCTTCCTATGCGCACCGAAGTGCACGTGTTGATCGCGCCGCAGCGCTGGCCCCGACGCCAGCCCAATGCTGGCGGAAGCACCCAGGGATCAGCGCCGCCCTGTTTGCTCGGGTCCGTTTTCTCAATTTGCTGTGGAACACCGACGATCGATCTGTTACTATCAATTTAGTATCAAGTCACTACCAAAATGAGACTTACATGAAGAAACTTTCGTCCCAACCTTGCCTGATCGCCCGGAGCCTGGCGCTGGTCGGGGACGCATGGAGCATGCTGATCATGCGCGATGCCCATGCTGGGCTGACCCGCTTCGACGATTTTCGCAAGAGTCTCGGTATCGCGCCGACGATGCTAACGGGGCGGCTTTCAACGCTGGTTGACGAAGGGTTGTTGGAGAAACGCCGTTATTCAGACCGTCCGCCACGGGACGAATATGTGCTGACGGAAGCCGGACGCGACTTCTTGCCCGTCCTGTTTGCGATTGGCGCGTGGGGACGCAAGCATCGCGGCGGCGGCAAGGTGACCCGGTTCTTCGATGCCGAGAACGGAACGGAGATTGATCCCCTCACCATCGACCGCGCGACCGGCGCTCCGATCGGAACGCGTTCCATTCGTGTCGCCGCAGTCGAATGAGCAATTCGCTTGGCATCTTCAGCTTGTGCGATCCCGAGCGCGGCAACATAGACTTCGAAGCAATAAACCTGAGAGAGTTTCACCTGTAGGACGGCGGACGTTTCTCGATGAATGCCCGGACGGCTTCGGTGTGCTGCGCAGTGCCCGCCGCGAGGACCATCCTCTCGGCCTCCTGATCCAGTGACGTCAAGAAGTCGGCCGACAGCGCAAGGTCGAGATTATCCTTCATGGAGGCATAGGCGCTCGCCGGACCATTCGCCAATGCTCTCGCCATTTCGAATGCTTCGCTTTGCAGTTCGGACTCAGGTACCACGCGATTGACCAGCCCCAATGCTTCGCAGCGCCGTGCACTGATCCGTTCAGACAGAAACATCAGTTCGCGGGCACGCGACGTTCCGGCCAGCCGGGTCAAGAGCCACGAAATGCCGTAATCGCCGGTAAGCGCAATCCTGGCGTAGCCAGTCGTCATGATGGCGGATTCGGCTGCAATACGAATGTCGCAGGCGAGCGCGATCGCAAGTCCGGCGCCGGCCGCCGGACCCGGCAGGGCCGCAATGGTGGGTTTGCGCACCGAAACGAGTACGCCGGTCAAGGTGCGCTGACGTTCCCTCAATCGCGCAACCTTGTCGCTGAATGACATCGCCGGCGCGGCAGAGTTGCTGCCCATCCCCTTGACGTCGCCGCCCGAGCAGAAAGCGGTACCGGCGCCGGTAATCAGCAGAGCTCCGACTTCGGGATCGTCTCCATTCTGCTTGATCATCCGGCGCAATGCCGGCGTGAGATGGTCGGACAGCGAATTCCGGGCCTCCGGCCGATTCAAGGTGATCACGGCGACGCGATCCCGAATAACACACAGCAGCTCGTCCGTTCCGGTATCAACTGAGATTGGCCCATCAGTCATGGTTTCTGACCCTTCAAGTCTCTGCGCGACCTCTCAAAATGAGCAAGCGCGTTAGCGATTGTGACCGTCTTTCTCGTCGGCCGAGCATCACCACGTTTCGTTGAATGGCCGCAGTTCCGTCAGGAATGACCAGGCCGATCGATCCTGACCGTAGAGATGGTACAGTTCGTCGGCGATCGCGGCAGGCTTGATGAAGAAATCGTCCGGTCTGTCACTCATCCGCGCGCGCATCCGGGGCGTGTCGATCACGGCGTCAATGAGAACATAGGAGACGTGGACGCCGAGAGGCCCGACGTCACGTGCGATCGACTCGGCCAGAATGCGCTGCGCCGCCTTCGTCGGCGCGAAGCCGGCGAAATTGGCCTTGCCTCGGATCGACGACGTGTTGCCAGTCACCAGGATTGCGCCCTTGCCCCGATCGATCATGTCGGGCGCCAGTTCCCGCGACAGGTACAACAGGCCCATCACGTTGACCTCGAAGTTGCCCTTCAGCATCTTCGGATCGATCTCGCGAAAACTCCCCCAGCCCCCACCGACCGCGTTGTGGATGAGAACTTCGGCCGCGCCAAAGCGTCGCTTTACGTCGGCGACCACGGTCCGCACCTGGCCCTCGTCCGAGACGTCGCAAGTCACCGCGTGCACGTCCGGAAGCTCTTGCGCAAGCCGATTGATGAGCTCCGCTGAGCGGGCAAGCGCGATGATACGAAACCCGCCAGCAGAGAAGCGCTTGACGATGGCCGCGCCCGTGCCCGGCCCCACTCCAGTCACGATCGCGATTGGTTTCTCGGTCATTTGACGCTCCCTTCGAGCTATTGTCCGGCCGCTCTCTCATGAATTCGCTCGGACTGCGACTGATAGGCCGCAGCCTCGTGTGCGGACACCAGAGTCAGGCGAACCGCGACGTTCTTGTGGTAGGGCGTGCCCGCAATGGGATCGCGGTTGCCGCTCTCGGTGAGCAGATTGATGCGCGGTCCGTTGATCAGGCGTTCACCGTCCGGCGAGGGATAAGCCTGGCCGTAGCCGTGCGGCAGCGCCAGCTGGCCATTCCGCATGGCGTCGTCGATCTTGCAGCGGACGACGAGCCGCCCGACGGCCGACTCGACGGCGATCCAGTCGCCATCCTTCGCACCCAACTCGCGCAGATCGCTCGAATTGATCAACAGGGCGCCGTCCGGATCCTCGCGACGCCAGGCCGGATCGCGAAAGATCTGGTTGGCGTTGAACATGCGTCGGCCGCCAGCCGCCAGTATGAACGGAAACGCTTTTGGCGCGCCTGCAGCTTGCGGATCGAGACGCGCCAACCATTCCAGCATCTGCGGGACGACCAGCCGAACCTTGCGATCCGAATGGCTGATCAATGACCAGACCTCGTCATATTCGTGCCGGGTCACCGCAGTGCCCTGCCGGGCCGCCACGATGGTGTCGAACAGGAGATCTCCGAGCTGCTGGTCCGTCACCTCGTCGGAGGCGCCGATCGCCCGCCGCACCGCTTGCGGGGATCGCTTCGCGCAAGCCAGCGCTGCGCTCCACATCGGCGCCGCGGCCGCAGTACCGTCCGGAAGCGTCTGCCCCAGCGTATGATAGAGCACCAGGGCAGGCACTGCTGCAGGGTTTTCCGCAATGAAAGCACGAAAGGCCGCGGCGAATTCAGGTCGCGAGCGCCGTGCGATTTCCCGTAGCGGCGCGAGCACATTGTCACCCGGCAGAAGCCCCAGGGCGATGGCAAGCCGCGTGTAGATCTCGGGTTCCGGCAAGGTGCCGGCGAGCGGCGGCAAGACGCCGGCACGGACATGAAAATAGTTCGTCGGAAATTCGAAGTTGAAGAGAGTAAATTCGGTCTTCTCGTATTGTGTGGACGCCGGGAGAACGTAATGCGCGAGCCGTGCGGTTTCGGTCATCGCAACGTCGACCACAACGCATAGCTCTAACGATTGCAACGCGCGTTCCACCGCCAGGGTATTCGCGGCGGTGTTGGCGGGATTGGAGCTATCGATCCAGGCGCAACGCAACCGCTCTGGATGATCCTTGAGCACCGCTTCGGGGAAAATGTTGGGCGGCAATAAGCCCCCAATGATCGCGTCGCCGGTCGGCGCGAATGTCTGGTTCGGAGAGTTTGCCCATAGCGGTTGAAGCCAGCTATGCAATTGGTTGGTACCTTCGCGGCCGAAATTGCCGGAAAGCATGATCAGGAGCTTTTCAAGATAGGAGTTGAGAGTCGAGTTGATGCCCTGCTGGATGCCGAGCTCGACCCGAACCACCATGGCCTTCGCCGCCGCAATCATGGCGGCGCAACGCTCCAGCTCCGCGATGGAAACGTCGGCGGCGGCCGCCCATTCCTGAACCGGGATGTTCAATAGCGCCTGCCTCACTTCCGCGAATCCGATCGTGTGCTTCTCGATGAACGCGTGATCGATCCGGTCGGAGCGGACGAGCGTGGCCAGCAGCGCGCCAAGGAGAAACGCATCGGCGCCGGGACGAACCGCAAGATGCAGATCCGCCATTTCGGCGGTTTCGGTTCGCCTGGGGTCGATGACGATCAGCTTGCGTGCGGGATCCTTGCGGATCTGATTGAGATGGTCGCGCGCATTGGGGAAGCCGTGCGCGATCCAGGGATTTGCACCGATGACGAGCAGGAGATCGCAATGATGAACGTCTTCTGTCGTGTGGCAGGTCTGGCTGCCGAACATGTGGCCGTTGACCCAGAAATCGCCGGTCTTCTCCTGCGAAAGGGCGTTGAAGACGCTGCGCGAGCCCAGCGCACGCAACAAGCCGCTGGCGTAGGCGCCGCCAGCGTGGTTGCCCTGCCCACCGCCGCCATAAAGGGCAATGCTCTTGCCGCCAAACCTGTCGCAGATGTCCCGCAGCCGCTGCGCGATTTCTGCGATCGCCACGTCCCATTCGATCTCGTCAAAGCCGCCATCGGCCCGGCGACGCAGCGGAGTCGTGAGCCGATCCCTGTGATGCGCATAATAGGGAATACGGGTCGCCTTGTTGCACAGATAGCCCTGCGACTTCGGGTTTGAACGGTCGCCCCGCACTTTCTCGAGGCGGCCGTCATCTACCAAGACCTCGATACCGCAATTGACGTAACACAGGTTGCAGGCCGTCTTGAGCCACTTACCGGCCATCATGGGCGCCTCCCTATTTATCGCGTATTGCCTTTTTTGTTCTGCGCCGGGGCTTCTGTCTCCGGCGGTCTGCGGTCATGCGTCCGGCATCGAGGATGCTATCGGAGAGCTTCCCGGCACCGACAGCACGCGACAGCACGATCGATCCAACCATGGCCGCAATGGCGCCCGTCGCGATTTGGCGAGCCTGTTGGGGCGTCTCATCGGGAAGCAGCTCGACAAAGACGTCGATCATATCTTCCAGTTTGGAAGCTAAGGCCCGCCGCTCGCCGGCACTCGATCGCGCGACATCGGCGGCCAGGGCCGGAAGCGCGCAACCGTGTCTTGGATTGTCGCGATGCCGAGGGCTGAGATAATCGGCGATCAACGCCTCGAACCGATCCTCGTCGCCCTTCCCGTTCGCCAGCTTCTTCCACCGTTCGACCATTTGGTCCATGGCAAAGGCGATGGCCTCGCCGACAAGCGCGGCACGCGAATCGAAATGGTTATAGAACCCGCCGTGCGTCAGACCCGCGAGCTTCATCAACTCGACAACGCTAAGCCCTTCGGCGCCGTTTTGACGCAAGCCGTAAGAGGCATTTTCGACGATCCGGCTGTGGGTCTGGCGCCTGTGGTCTTCGACGTAACGCATCGACCCTCCCTGCAAGCTCATGGGTGACCGGCCGCACGAGCCGTTCCCATTCCCTCCCTGCAATTCTGGAACCGCGCTATTTCAGACCACGGCAACATTTCATTGCAATGCCCACTATCTTATATGACTATCGTCATATAACAACAGCGATCAACAGGAGAAATTGGCCATGGCCGCTTCCGATCCCGTCGTCATCCTTTCCGCCGCCCGTACGCCACTCGGCCGCTTCATGGGCGAGCTCTCGCCGCTTAGCGCACACAGGCTCGGCTCTCATGTGATCGGGGCTGCTCTGGAACGGGCCAAGCTGGCGCCCGAGCGGATCGACGAGGTGTTCATGGGCAACGTGCTGCCGGCCGGACAAGGCCAGGCGCCGGCGCGCCAGGCCGCTCGTGGCGCCAAATTGCCGGATGCCACCGGCGCCACCACCGTCAACAAGGTCTGCGGTTCCGGCATGAAGGCCACCATGCTCGCTCACGACATCATCAATGCCGGCTCCGCCGAGATCGTTCTGTCCGGCGGCATGGAGAGCATGAGCAATGCGCCGTATTTGCTGGCCAAGGCGCGTGGCGGCTATCGCGCCGGCCACGATCGGATCATCGACCACATGTTGATGGATGGACTGGAAGACGCCTACGAGACCGGGCGCTCGATGGGCGACTTCGGCGAAGCCACGGCGGAGGCCTATCAATTCACCCGCAAGGATCAGGACGATTATGCGATCGAGACCCTGACCCGCGCCCGCAAGGCGGTTGAAGGCGGCGCGTTCAAGGCTGAGATCGTTCCGATCACGTTGACCGAGAAGGCCGGACCTCGGATCATCTCCAATGACGAGCATCCGCTCAAGGTCGATCCTGCCAAAATCCCCGGGCTGAAGGCCGCGTTCCGCGCCAACGGCACCATCACGCCCGCCGCGTCCTCCGCCAATGCTGACGGCGCTGCGGCGCTCATCCTGGCGAAGCGCTCGCTGGCCGATCGTGACGGCCTCCCGGTGCTCGCCGAGATCAAGGGCCATGCCACCCACAGCCAGGAGCCACAATGGTTCACCACGGCCCCGATCCCGGCTATTCGTAAGCTGCTGGACAAGGTCGGCTGGAGCGTTGGCGACGTCGATCTGTTTGAGATCAACGAGGCCTTTGCCGTCGTGGCGATGGCGGCGCAGAAGGACCTCGGCATCCCCAGAGAGAAGCTGAACGTCAACGGCGGCGCCTGCGCGCTGGGTCATCCCATCGGCGCCACCGGCGCGCGGCTGATCGTGACACTGCTGCACGCGCTCGAGGCTCAGAACCTCAAGCGCGGCGTCGCCTCGCTCTGCATCGGCGGCGGCGAAGCCACTGCCATAGCGATCGAGCGCGTCGTCCGCTGACACCGGCTGACCGGACAAGAAGCGACTCGGCGAGCGGCGCGAACCGCGTCACTCGTCGCCTCGCAACCAACTCTCCTTTATCAGTGCAAAGTTTCATGCCCGTCCAGATCAGGAACAGGCCGCGGGACATTCCCAGCTCCGGCGCCCTGCCGATCGCGGTCCTTTCCGTCCTGGCCGCGATGGGCACGCTGGCGACCAACATTCTGCTGCCTTCGCTGCCGCAGATTGCGATCTCATTGAACGTCACGACTGCGGCGGTCACGTCCGCCATCACGGTCTTTCTTGCTGTGTTCGGGGTGGGCCAGCTCCTGGTCGGACCGCTCTCGGATCGCTACGGAAGACGTTGGCCGGTGCTGATCGGATTTGCCGTGTTCTTCGTCGGCAGCGCTTGGTGCGGTCTGGCAACCGATCTGCCTAATCTCCTGGCCGGCCGCGTCGTGCAGGCAACAGGTGCTTGCGCGACGTCGGTGCTGTCTCGCGCCATCGCCCGCGACATGTTCAGCGGCGCGGCTCTGGCACGCGCAATGGCGCTCATCATGATCGTTATGTCCGCCGCCCCCGGGTTCTCGCCACTGCTGGGCGGCGCACTCGACCACAGCTTCGGATGGCGCGCCGAATTCGCGCTGGTCGCGGCCTTTGCCGCAGTCGGCGCCATCGCCTACAGCATCGTTCTCGGCGAAACCCACCATTCGATCCGAACGCCGTTCAATCCGATTGTCATCGGCAGGACCTATGCCGGCCTCATCGGCGACCGTCGCTTCGCTGTCCCCGCGGCCACCTCGAGCCTGATCATAGGCGGCTTGTTCTCGATGTTTTCGGCCGCACCGCGCTTGTTCATCGAAGCACTGCACTTCACGCCGATCCAGCTCGGCCTCTTCTTCGCCGGCACCGTCTTTATCGTATTCGCGGCTGGCATGCTGGCGACGAGATTGGCGCCACGCTACGGGCTCGATAGCCCGATCCGGGCAGCATTGTTGGCGACAGCGGCCAGCAGCCTTGCGGTTCTGCTCATCTCGGTGGTCAACCCGACCTTCTTGCCGTTCCTGGGCGCGATGAGCGTCTATCTTCTCGGCATGGGGATTGTCAGTCCACTGGCCACCGCACGCGCTCTCTCGCCATTCGGCAACAAGGCCGGCGCGGCCTCGGCGCTGCTGGGCTTCTGGCAGATGATGACCGCCGCGATCGGCGTGTGGCTTGCTGCCACGGTGTCGCATGAAGCGATGCTGGCGCTGGGCGTCGTGCTGAGCGGGTTTTCCCTGCTGGCCCTTGGCCTGTACGCGCGGGGCCCCGGATCGTGATCAGCTTGTGAGGCCACACGCGCTCCCGGCACGGCATCATGTACCGTGGAATTCAGGCTTGCTGCTACCCGGCGGGCGCTTCATCTCGAACATGTTTTCGGTCCTGACCTCGAGGTAATCTCCACCCCGGCCGGCACGCAATATCGGACGCGCAAGTGCCGTGTTGTAGACGCCGTCCTCGATCAAGGATTTGTCGATGTAGACCGCGACAACCTCGCCAAGCACGAACCAACCTTCGACCTTTTCACCGCGTGCGTTGGCCAGTTGGGAGACCTCGACGACCTTACATTCCATGGCGGCCCTGCTCTCGCCGACTCGCGGCACGTCAACATGGCGCCCGGGTATCGGCGTCAGTCCGGCTGCTTCGAACTCGCTCACGCCGTGATCGAGCGGTGCCGCTGTCACGTTCATGCGTTCGCCGAGATCCATGGTGACCAGATTCCAGACGAACTCGCGGGTCTCGCTGACGTTCTTGACGGTGTCCTTCCACGAAATCGAGGAGAATCCGATGATCGGAGGATCGTAGAGGAACGCGTTGAAGAAGCTGTACGGCGCGAGGTTGAGTTGACCAGCCGCATTACGCGACGAGATCCAGCCGATCGGACGCGGCGCGACAATCGCGTTGAACGGATTATGCCGGAGCCCGTGGCCCTTCGATGGCTCGTAATAGTGGAAGTCTGACGGATCCATAAGGTCCCTTTCCCGGGGTCGCCGCTAGTCGGCGATCGCTCGCCAGTCGAGCTCCATCACACCGCAAGCGGCTCCCGCTACCACTTCTCGCCGAAGGGGCGAATCTCGAGCTCGAAAGTCCAGGCGCTTCTGGGCTGCTGATAGAGCAGCCAATAGGACTCAGCGACCGACGAGGGCGGCATCAAGAGATTGGGGTCATCCAGCGCGTTGGGACCGAGCGCCTCGATCCGCCGCTGGCGGACCCATTCGGTATCAACTCCGGAATCGATGATGAGATGGGCCACGTGGATGTTCTTAGGACCCAGTTCGCGCGCGGTCGCCTGCGCCACGGCCCGCAGGCCGAACTTCGCGCTGGCGAAGGCTGCGTAGCCGCTTCCGCCGCGAAGGCTCGCGGTCGCACCGGTGAAGAAGATATTGCCCTTGCCGCGGGGCAGCATCAGGCGGGCGGCCTCACGGCCGGCGAGAAAGCCGGAATAGCAGGCCATCTCCCAGACCTTGCGGAACACGCGTTCGGTCGTATCCAGGATCGGAAAATTGACGTTGGCGCCGATGTTGAAGATACAAACCTCGAGCGGCGCGTGCTTGTCCGCGTCGCCGAGAAAGGAGATGATCTCCTCTTCCTTGCGCGCATCGAGAGAGCGCGCGTGGATTTCGCCGCCTGCCGCCTCGATCTCCTTGACCAGGGGCTCGAGCTTGGCGCCATTGCGGCGCCCGGCGAACACGGTGAAGCCCTCTGAAGCGAACTTCTTGGCGATCTCGCCGCCGATATAGTCTCCGGCGCCGATCACGGCCACGGTTGCGTTTCTCTTTTGCAAGGATGCCTCCCGGTAAGGTTAGATATGTTGCCGGCGGAGTTCGGACTGCACCGGAGGGACTGCGCCACCTTCGCGCAAGGACTCCGCCAGCTTGTGCTTGAGTATCTTGCCGGTCGAGGTCGCCGGCAAGGCATCAAGTACGATGATTTCGGACGGCCGTTTGTAGGACGTCAGCTGGGATCGGGCGAAACTCTTCAGAGTCTCGGGCGTCGTGCGCGATCTCGGCAGCAATTGCACGAAGGCGACGATCTCCTCGTTGCCGTCCGCGGCACGACCGACCACAGCCGATTGCACGACGTCCTTGTGTGAATTGAGGACCGCTTCGACCTCCGCGGGATAGACGTTGAACCCGGATCGGATGATCATTTCCTTGGAGCGGCCCACGATGTACAGACAATCGCCGTCGAAACGCGCGAGATCGCCGGTATTGAACCAACCCTCGCTATCAATCACCTTCGCGGTAAGCTCGGGGGCACGGTAGTACCCCAGCATCACGTTGCGCCCGCGAACATGCAACTCGCCGACTTCACCTGCGGCCGTCGGAAACCCTTCCAGGGTTCGCACCCGCGCCTCCACTCCCGGCAACAGCGTACCAACCGCCTGATCCGAGCGCGGCCTGTCGAAACGGACGCCTGATATTCCCGGCGAGCATTCGGTGATCCCGTAGCCGTTGAGCAACGAAAGCCCGAACTCCCTTTCCACACGCAACTTCAGATTCAAATCCAGCGGCGCACCGGCAACGGCAATCAGGCGCAACGAACCTCGGGTGAGTTGCTCCACGCCTGATACGGTCTTGTACTCCAGCAGGCGCTGATAGGTGGCAGGCACGCCATTGAGGATGGTGACGCCCTCCTCCGCGATCGCCTTTGCGGTCGTTGCCGGATCGTACTTGCTGACCATCCGCACCGTGCCGCCGACCATCAGCGTCATGATCAGGAGCGAGATGCCGACGATATGCGAGATCGGCAACACCAGATAGATCTTGTCGTCCTCGGTCATCCTGCGGAAATGCGCGGTGGTCTTCGCACTGATCAGCAGGTTGTCGTGCGAGAGCATCACCCCCTTGGGAGTCCCCGTCGTGCCCGAGGTGTAGATCAGCACCGCGACCTGTGTTGCAGGGTTGGCCTGCACCGGCTCGACGGTCGCGCTTTCGTTGAGCGGACCGACACCAATGTCTGCCAGTGCGCCGATTCGCCGGTTCTCGGCGCCATGGCGGGAGGCGTGAGCAGCGGCCTCCTTCGAAATGCCCGACGTGAAAAACATCCGGCGGGCGCCGCTGTGGTCGCGGATCTGGTCCAGTTCGCGCGCCGACAAGCGCGGGTTGGCGACAATCGCCCAGGCGTCGAGCCGGCTCGACGCCAACAGCAAAGCGGCAAGCGCAATACAGTTTTCGCTGACGAGGATCATCCGATCGCCGGCCCTGATCCCCAGGGACGAGAGTACGGTGGCGATCCCGTCAACGCGCTGCTCCAGGTCCCCGTAAGTCCAGGAAGCCCCGTCTTCCACCAGCGCAATCCGGCTGGGCGCTCTGGCAACCTGGCTTGCCGTGACTTCATGGATGCGGCTCGGCAAGCCGACAGCAATCTCGTCGAGACCGATCGCCTCTGACAGCTCCACCACGACTGACCTCCCGATCGAACCCATGCCGGCTTTTGCGACCCGGCATCTGGCGTCAAAATATAGTTCTTTTTTAGAACTCGTCAATCGATATGTCGTCGTCTCTCCCGGGATCGTCTGGGCAACCCGTCTGCCTCTTCTCATACAAAAGAGCGACGCTATGACGATCGCAAGAGCGGCCGTCGTTTACAGCGCGTCATTCGGCAGCTAGTGTGCATAACGTATCAAATAAGAACTTAAGGAGGAACGAAAATGGCAACGAGCCGCGGTGTAGCGATGCTTGTGGGCGCAGGCGATGCCATTGGCGCTGCGGTCGCCCGGCGTTTTGCCAAGGGCGGCTATACGGTTTGCATCTGCAGGCGTGACGCGTCCAAATCGCAGGGGCTCGTGGCGGAGCTGAGGGCTCTCGGGCATGACATTCACGCCTTCAGCGTCGATGCCCGCCAGGAAGCGGACGTCCAAGGCATATTCGCGCGGGTCGAGAAAGAGCTCGGGCCTGTCGAGGTCTGCCTCTACAATGCCGGCTCCAACGTCAACAAGCCCCTGCTCGACACCACGGAGAAGCTGTTCTTCAAAGCCTGGGAACTCGCCTGCTACGGCGGCTTCCTGGTCGGACGCGAGGCTGCGCGCGTGATGCTGCCGCGCGGACGCGGCACCATTTTCTTCACCGGAGCGACGGCCAGTGTGCGTGGCGGCAAGGGATTTGCCGCGTTCTCGTCGGCGAAGTTCGGACTTCGAGCAGTTGCCCAGGCGATGGCGCGCGAGCTTGGACCGAAGAACATTCACGTCGTCCACCTCCTGATCGACGCTGGCGTGGACAGCGAGGCGATTCACCAGCGCATGAAGGCAGCGAAGGGGATCGAAGCAAGCGACATTCCGCCGGATAGTCTGACCAAGACCTCCTCCATTGCCGAAGCCTATTGGTTCACTCACCAGCAAAGCAGAGATGGCTGGACCCACGAACTCGATCTCCGCCCGTCCGTGGAGAAGTGGTAGCATGAGCGCGACGCCAAACCTGACGCTATGGGGCGTTGGAACAAGCCGCACCATTCGTCCGCATTGGGCCATGCACGAGCTGGGTCTGGTCTATGAGACAAAGCCCATTGGGCCGCGAACCGGCGAGACCAAGACCGCAGAATACTCGAAGCTCAATCCGCGCCAGAAGATCCCGCTGCTTCAGGACGGTGACTTCTGCATCGGCGAGAGCGCGGCGATCGTTGCTTATTTGTCGCGAATGTATTCCACGACGGAACGCTCGCTGATTCCGGAAGCCCCCCGCGAATATGCAGCGTGGCTGGAATGGTGCTTCTTTATCGTCGCGGAGCTGGATTCCACCAGCCTTTACGTGATGCGCCGCCATCGTGCCGACGCGCTCGGCCCGATCTACGGCATCGCGCCCGAGGTCGTCGCCCAAGCCGGCGAGTATTTCCGCCAGCAGTTGCGCCATGTCGAGGTCGCGTTCTCGGACGGCCGGCAATTCCTGATGGGCGACCGGTTTACCAGCGCAGACATCCTGCTCACGACCTGCCTTGAGTGGGCCATCGTTTATGGCGTGCCCATTTGCGACAACGCTCAGCCCTATCTCGAGCGCATCAGGAAACGGGATGCATTTCAGCGAGCCCTCGCGGCGAATGTCGCGATGGCACCGATCACGCCGGTGCCGGCGAAGGCCTAGAAGACCGCTGCCAACGGGCTTCGCGGCTAAACCGCGACGCGTACGCTGCGCTCTGCGACCATCTTGTCGATGGCGCTGTCGTCGTAACCCAGCTCGCGCAACACGTCGCGGGAGTGCTCGCCGACCCTGGGAGCAGGTCCACCGATCGCGGCCTCGTTGATTGCAAAGCGCGCTGCGGGCTTTGGTTGACGCACCCGACCGACCTTGGGTTGATCGAACTCCGCGATGATCTCGCGCGCGACCACCTGTTCATTGTGGATGATCTCGCCTCGCCGCAGGATCGGCGAGCAAGGGACGTCGGCGGCATCCAGGCGTTCCAGCCATTCGGCGGTGGTGTGCTGGCCGATATACTCCGCCATTTTGTTGATGCGTGCCGTGGCGTTGACGGAACGCGCCGCAGGCGTCGCAAACCGGGGATCGTTGGCAAGCTCGGGATCGCCGGAGGCCTTGCAAAAGCCCTGCCATTCAGAATCGGAAATGGTACCGGCGGTGATGTAGCCGTCGCTGGTCTTGAACACGAGATCGGGGCGATCGTTGGGATCGGCAGCTGCGGCCTCGGCACCCACCACCGTGTATTGCATCATGCCCTCGGGCCACAGATACGAGATCATCGCATCCAGCATAGCGATCTGAATGTGGTCGCCCCGCCCTGTCTTCTCGCGGGCATAGAGCGCCGCTGCGACCGCTTGGGCGGTGAACACGGCGGTGGTCTTGTCGCATACGATGGTACGGATCATCTGCGGACGGTTGGTGACCGGCTGCGACTGGATATCGGCAAAGCCCGAGAGTCCCTGAATGATCGGGTCGTAAACGCGCTTCTTCACATAGGGTCCGGTGTCACCAACACCGCTGATCGACACATAGATCAGGCGCGGATGGCGCTGGCGCAACTCTTCGACGCCGAGACCGAGGCGCTCCATGGTGCCGGGCCGGAAATTCTGCACCAGGACATCCGCCTGCGCGACCAGCTTGGCGAGAACCTCTCGGCCAGCCGCGCTCTTGACGTCGATCGACAGCGAGCGCTTGCCGCGGTTTGACGAAATGAACAGGGCCGAAAACTCACCGTCCTTGTCGATCGTCGCACGGCTCCGGCGTGTAATATCACCGCCGATCGGCTCGATCTTCAGGACGTCGGCGCCCTGATCCGCCAGAAACATGGTCGCGAACGGGCCCGACACCACACCTGTCAGATCGAGGACACGGACGCCGCTGAGTGGACCGGGCATGATCTCTCTCCCTCGATTTGGTTTTGTTATGAGGCCGACCGGATTTTTCGCCCCTGCAGGCGCCGGATATCCGTCCGGCTCTGCAGGCTTCAGGTTCTGTCCCTAGGCCGTCTTCGAAACGGGCTGGCCGATCTGCTCGACGATCGACTCCTCGACATCGCGGAGCTGGTCCTTGCCGAAGAACATTTCCTCTCCAACGAAGAAGGTCGGCGAGCCGAATGCGCCGCGGTTGACCGCGTCGGTGGTCCGATCGATCAACCCCTTCTTGACGTCGTCCTGCTGCGCACGCGCAAGCAACCGATCGATATCGACCCCTGAGGAGGTGAATGCCTTTCGGTAGGTTTCGAGATCATCCATCTTCTTCGGCTCCTCCCACATGTGGTGGTAGGCCGCGCGGAAATAGGGCTCGAACACGCCTTCGAGCTGCGCCGCCACGGCGCCGCGCATCAACATCAGCGTATTGACCGGAAAGAACGGATTGGTCCGGAACTTCGTTGCATTGTGGCGGCGAATGAAGCGCTGTGTCTCCAGCGCCTGGTATTCCGGCTTATTCTTGATGCCTTGAAGGAATTCGAACGGGGACATGTTGCCCGTCGCCTTGAAGATGCCGCCGAGCAGGATCGGGACGTAATCGAATTTCACGCCGGTGCGCCGTTCGATTCCCGGAAGGGCCAATTCCGCGAGATAAGCGTTTGGACTGCCGAAATCGAACAGAAATTCAACCTTCAGAGACATGTCAGTTCCTCCCGCAGAGTGCAACGATGGTTCGGTGATCTTCTAGGCCGAGCGCAGGCTACTCGGTCTTATAGTTCTAAAATCGAACTGTCAAATCCACCTGAATGCTTGGGGTTTGATGGGACCGGCGGGGGTATTGTATCAACTTTAGTACCTATCTAGAATGGTATGGTGGCGCAGCCCTTTCCCGAATGCGAGTGGAACGGGCACCGGTCGACCGGAGAGCAGGAATGAAATGGGATGAGCTTGAGGCAGAGCCATGTTCGATGGCTCGCACCATCGGGGTGATCGGTGACCGCTGGACGCTTCTTATTCTCCGCGAGTGCTTCCTGCGGACGCGCCGTTTCGAGGGCTTTCAGTCAGCGCTGGGAATCACGCGCCATCTGCTCGCAGAGCGGCTGAAAAAGCTGGTTCGGCAAGGCGTCCTGCGCCGCATTCCCTATCAGGAATCGCCCAAACGCCACGAGTACATCCTGACGCAGAAGGGCCTCGACCTCTATCCGATCATGATGGCGCTGGTGCATTGGGGCGACACCCACATGGTCGACGAACGTGGGCGGCCCCTTCTGCATGAGCACCGCAAATGCGGCAAGATGTTTGACCCCGTGATGGTGTGCTCGGAATGCGGCGAGCCGCTTTCGGCCAAGGAGGTTCATGTCCATCCTGGTCCGGGCGCGCGCCCGGCAGCAGAGACAGCCTTGCTCGACAAGAAGGCAAAGCCGAAGCCCCGCAGGAAAGCGGCGTAGCTGAAGACATCGACGACGACGAAAGGCAGGCCCAGGTCTCAGCCCGCGCGCTTCGGCCCGATGGCGGATGCGCTCGACGTCGCACCGCTTCTGTCACACGTTCGTGGTCATGCAGATGCGGTCCGGCAACTCGTCCAGCCGCCACAGCCCGAGGCTCTTGTCGCGCCAGCCGCCGTCGCCCTCTTCGCAGCGCTCGTCGATCAACGCGTGCGGCACCGGCCAATTGAACGGCGCCTTCGTCATGTCGAGCGCACGCCAGTCGCCATCCTCGCAATCGCGGTTGTTCTCCCACTCCGGAAACGTCGTGGCGAGCAGGAATTGCGCACCGCTCTCGCGAAAGCGGGCAGCGACGCCGGCGATGTTCCGAAAACTCAGATGCACCAGGCAATCCCGGCATAGAATCAGATCGGCACGCGGCAGCGCATCGCGCGTGATGTCGGCAACCAGGAATCGGCCGGTTAATTCGCCGCCCGCCACACGCCGGTTGTTGGCCTCGATCAGCGACGGCACGATGTCGATGCCGATATAGTCGAGGTCGAGCTTGATGCGTCCGATCCAGCCCGCATCGCCGCAGGGTGCATCGAGCAGCGAGCGCACGCCGAGCCGTTGGAGCAACGGCGGAAGCGCCTCCCGGATCGCAGCCGTGGCGGTATCCTCCGAGCCGAGGCCCGACACCGAGCTGGCAGCGCCCCAAAGGTTCGTCCGCTCGATCCGCTCGAACCGCGCAGCGAGATCGAGGCCCGCGAAATTATCGCGGTCGGCGAGGAAACGTTCGTGGGCGAGGACGGGTGGACGGTTGGCGATCATCGGTTGGGACCCGAATGGAAATTCCGCGCGGGCACACCATACAGGACCATAGGGCCGGACCGGAACCAAAAGCAGGCATCAGCCGTTCTGGAGGCATGCGTATCCAAGAAGAAAACCGAAACATCTTTCTGCTGACGGCGGTGACACTGTGCTGTGGCGCCGTGGCCGGCACGTTGACGCTTTTCGACCCCGTGCCTGGACCTGCTCTTGGCTCTGCCCCCGAAAGACCGGCCGACGTGAGGGTGGCGAGCGACGTCAACGTTCAGACCCCGGTTCGGGTGGTCGGCGCGCCGTTCGAGCTCAACGTCAACCCGCGCCAGCGATAGCGCTCACCTCGGCGACACCTTCGTGCCCTCCCCGGGCTGGCCATGAGCCCGCGCCAATTCCTCCACGAACGCGATCACCTCCGCCCGCTTGGCGGGCGGCAGCGACAGGAACGCGCGGATGAGCCTCAGGCCCTCCGCTTCGTCCACCCGTTCGTCTTCGGCGTCCATCCGTCCAATGTCGGGCGATCGGGAAAAATATGCAATCCCTTGCAAGAGACCTTGATTCGGCGCAGCCGCTTTGCTGGAATGGGGCACGGCTGAGGTGGACCATGAAGTGGATCAGCGAGCGCGACGCACTGATCGCGCAGACGATGGCCTTCGTCCAATCGGTGACCGGCAAGAAGGATGACGTCCTTCGGCCGGACGCTCCGTCGGATTCTCCGGCGGCAACCGTCGCGATCGAGGCCGTCAGGGTCGAGATCAAGCCGCCCGAGCCCCCTCCTCAGTCTCAGCCCATCCAGCTTTCGCCGCCGCGAGCGAGCAGTGACGTCCGCACCGAGATGCAGGCCCGCATTGCCAATTTCCGCAAGCATCAGGAGCGGTTCGAGCGTGAGCGCGAGGAATACTGTGCCAGTACCCTGACCAAATTGCGCGCCGCCATCCGCGACGCCTCGGGCCCACTGGTCAAGAAATAACGCCGCCTCCCGTCAGGGGCCTGCAGCCAGGACCTATAACCAGGACCACACCAGCCAAAGATTGGCCGCGCAGGCGCCGATTAGCGCCAGCGTTAGCGGCAGGAGCATGTGCTCACAGGAGGTCTTCAGGTCGCTCGTCATGGCGGAAAACATCCGCTGATTCCGCCAAACGAGTCCCAGGGATTCTTTTTTTCGCGATTCAGGACTCGTTAAGGACTCAGGGCCCGCAAGGTCGATCACGGATCCGTGATCGACGAACGGCAACCTGGAACCCATTGGCAGATGAGGTCGTTAACGCGCTTTCCGGGAGCGGGAAGAATGCCCTACGCCTTGTTTTGCAACGACGCCCAGATCAGCAAGGCCTATCCGAGCGAAACCGACGTCTGGAAGCTCGCCCACCGCAGCGGCCTGGTCGTGGATGTCGGCGCCGACGAGGATCGCCCGGGGCCGCGCCGGGTGCTCGATAATGACTACGAGATCAAGCCCTGCCGGGCCGCCCAGGGCGAGGACCCCGCCAAAAACAAGGCTGAGGCCGAACGCCAGTCCGGGATGGAGCTCGAGTTGAATTCTTGAGGTACTGCCGGAGCAAGTCCGAGAGGGTCAGGGCGTTGCGGCTACCAGCGAGGCCTGCTCGCCAGGCAGCGCCACGCAGGCCTTGCGGCGATGCAGCCCGCGGATGGCCCCGGTCACCTTCATCACCTTGCCCGACGGACAGGCCGCGTCCTTGACGAAAGCCACCTCGTAAGGTGCCAGCACCAAAGGCTCGGATCTGAGGATTGCCTGTGCAGAGCACGGCAGACAGGCGAACCACGAGAGCACCACTACCGACACCAAGATACGCATGTCCGTCGTCCCACCAGCCCGGTAATTCTCTATAACGCGTTCCGGAGCGCGAGTTCCGTAAGCGGCAAAAATTATTTTTGCTTTACGCCAATCCCATGACGCGCGTGAGAAGGCGCGCGCTGGACTGTTTGCCTGCAAATGACGCGCCAGATGGTTCACGCATTGCAAACACAGGGGCTGGCGAAGGGGGCGGCGGGCAAACGAAAGGCCGGCAGAGCCGGCCTTTTGTCAGAGCGAGATCTCGCGGGAGACGGTCAGTAGCGCGAGGCTGCCGGCCCGCCCCAGCCGAAGCGGTAGTTCACCCCGGCCTTGACGGTATGCTCGTCCTCCCGGCCGCGGACGCCGACGATGTCGGCCGGACCGGAGGTGAAGGTGGTGCTGCCAAAATTATAGTACTGATACTCGGCCTTGGCCGACCAGTTCGGCGCGAACATGTATTCGAGGCCGGCGCCGACGGTGTAGCCGTCCTTGTTGTTGCCGGTGGCCGTGAAGGTCTGCGGCACGCCGGCGACGTTGACGCCCAGGCCGCCATTGCGCCAGGCGTAACCGCCCTTGGCGTAGAGCAGCGCCGGACCCCAGGTGTAGCCAATGCGGCCGGTCACCGACCCGAGCTGGTCGGTGTTGGAGGTCACCTGCGTGCCCAGCGGGAACGTCGCACCGTTGTTGTTGGTCGGCAGCCAGGAATACTGGGCCTCGATGCCCACCACCCAGTTGGGCGCGAACTGGTAGTCGAAGCCGCCCTGCACGCCGCCCAGGAAGCGGGCGTCGCTGGACTGGAAGCTGCTGTCGCCGGCAAAGGCGCCGCCGACATGGCCGCCGATGTAAAAGCCGGTCCAGTTATAGATCACCTGCGGCGGCGTATAGGCCGGCGCCTTGGTGTAAGGGCGCGGCTGCATGTCGGCTGCTGCGGCCGGTCCGGCCAGCGCGAGCAGAGCGACTGCGCCCAGCAAAATCGATTTCATGATCATCCCCGTTCTTTCATCTACGACACTCAGGAAACAACGTGGCGTGAATTGGGTTGCTTCGCGGCAATGCCGGAACGTTGATCGTTCGCTACTGTGACGGGGTGGCAACAACGCGATTTTGTTCCGTCCCGCGACCCTGCGCCGACTGTTTCTGTCGCCTGCGCGAGGCCTGCCGTAACGATTTGTCGCAAGCCGAGACCACCCCGTTCAAAGCTCGCCGAAATGTGATCCAGCGGCTCCGGCGTGGTCTGTCGTACCACGAGGCGATGAAAGCGGTCTTTGCGCTACCGCGTCATCTTTTCCAGTTCCGGAAAGGGTACGTAAACCGCGCCGGCGCAGAGCTCGTTCGTCCGGTCGACGACACGATCGGCCCGCCCGTTGACGAAGATCACGGCTCGCTCGCGCATGGCCTTGTAGCTGCCATCGGTCTCGCGCGGGGTGAAATGCAGACAGCTCACATAGAACTGCCGGCCGCCGACCTCGCGCTGCACCGGCTCGGCCATGCTGGCCTCGCGCACGCCGACCGGGTTGTTGAGATAGGTCCGCATCAGAGCCAGCGTGTCGCTGCGGAAATTCTCCGGAAACGGCTGCGGGCCTCCGGCTTGGCCCCCACCCCAGAGTGACGGCCGGTCACTGCCGGTGCCGAGACATGCCGCAAGCGCAAAGGGCAACGCCAGGATCACCGCACATCTCGCCAACCGCCCCACGGGCCCCGCTCTCCGCTCGATCAGACCAGAGCACGTTCTAGCCCCAACCCTGCGCGAAGGGAATTCGCTTGCAGCGGCGCAATGGCGCACCGGCCCGCCGCCGACACCTCGGCTTCCGCACGAGGCATGACGAACGGGC
Source organism: Bradyrhizobium sp. NDS-1 (assembly GCF_032918005.1). Classification (NCBI taxonomy): domain Bacteria; kingdom Pseudomonadati; phylum Pseudomonadota; class Alphaproteobacteria; order Hyphomicrobiales; family Nitrobacteraceae; genus Bradyrhizobium; species Bradyrhizobium sp. NDS-1. The sequence continues at coordinate 3,322,620 of NZ_CP136628.1, read as the reverse complement.
CGGGCCCTGGATTCCGCACGCGGCGGCGGGGCAATGTCGGGATGCCGCCGCGCAGGATCAGTCGTCAGTTGCGCTTATCGGTCGTTCCCGGCTTGGTCACGTCCGGCTGCACCTTCTGTGACTGCTTTTCAGAGACCTGCTTGTCCTGGTGGTGATGCTTGCCTGCGGTCTTGTGCTCGTCGGGCTTGGCGGCGGCGTTGGCATTCATTGCGCTCGACTTGCCGTCCACCTTGGCATCCGTCTTGACGTCGGCTGCAGTGGTCGCCGCCTTGGTCTGGCTCTGGTCCGCCTTGATCGTCGGTGCGGTGCCGGTGGTCTTGCTGGCCTCGGCCGCAAAGGACGGCGCTGCGATCACGGAAGCTGCAAGCAAGGCTGCGGAAATGGTCTTCAACATGGTGGTCTCCTCTTGGAAGGATCTCGAGGCGGCGCCCTCGTCACCTCTCGATCGTGGGTGCGAGCCTAGGGGGCACCCGCTGAACCCGTTCTGAAGGCCCTTGCAGGCTTCCGTTCATCTCGATGACAAGTTTGTCATCCCCGCGGGGCGAATAGATCGCGCGAAGCGGGAATGTTTTTGCCCCATGGGTGTTTCGGTCTTCGGGCAATCGTGTAGGATCGCCACGTTCCATACGGGAGAACATCAATGCGCAGACTCTCAATGCTTCTGGTGCCGGGACTCGTCTCGATGGCGCTGGCGGCCGGGCCGATGCTGACCAGCGCCTATGCCGCCGGCAGCGATGAACCCTCACCGCCACCGAAGTCCGACAGTTCGGCCAAGAAGGGCAAGAAGAAGAGCTCATCCGTCAGTGATCCCAAGTTCCTGGCGGCCTATCGCACCGCCTACACTGCGATCTACGACAACCACGACTACAGCGGCGCGATCGGCCAGTTGAAGTCGCTGAAGCGCGACGACGTCGCCGACGTCGCCAATCTGATCGGCTACTCTTATCGCAAGCTCGGCGATTACCAGTCGTCGAAGGCCTATTACGAGCTGGCGCTGAAGGACGATCCGAACCACGTCCGCACCTGGCAGTATTACGGCCTCTGGCAGCTCGAGCAGGGCAACCGCGAACAGGCGCAGTATCATCTGAACAAGATCGCCTCGCTCGCCGGCACCGACAGCTCCGAGTATCGCTCGCTTGCCGCAGCGCTCGACAAGCCGACCGGCGCGACGCTGGTCTACTGACGACATCGCAGCTTTGCATGAAGCGAACGGGCACAACCTTCTGGTTGTGCCCGTTCCGCTTTCTCGGCTAGCCTCTCGCACCAACCTTCCCTCGCAAATTGGTGCGCAATGGACCCGTGGCTGCGATCCGCGATCGACTACATCGGCTCCTGGATCGAATTCCAGCTGACCACAATCCAACAACCAGGCGTCATCCTCGCCTTCGCTCATCGCGGCGAGGTCGTCGCAGAACGTGCGTTCGGCCTCGCCAATCTCGACACCGGCGAAAAGCTCACCCCGCGCCACCGTTTCCGGATCGCCTCGCATTCCAAGAGCTTCACCTCAGCCGGCGTCATGAAGCTGCGCGAGCAGCGCAGGATCCGGCTCGACGACACGGTCGGCCAATATGTCGGCGGACTGCATCCGCGCGTCGCCGAGACAACGATCGCACAGGTGCTGTCGCACAGCGCGGGGCTGACGCGCGACGGTGCCGATTCCGGCCAGTTCATCGACCGCCGCCCCTATCTTGACGCGAAAGAGCTGATCGCGGAATTGAAGCAGCCGACCGCAATCGAGTCCGGCACCCGCTTCAAATATTCCAATCACGGCTTCGGCCTGATCGGACTCGTGATCGAAGCGGTGACGAAGGAGCCCTACACGGTCTGGATCAAGCGCGAGATCGTCGAGCCGGCGGACCTGCGCGAGACCGAGCCGGACGCGCCCCTTCCCAAAGGCGCGCGGTTCGCGCGCGGCCACACGCGAAAGGTTCCGTTCGGCGAGCGCTGCGTGATCCCCGGTGACAATCCCGCGCGCGCGATGGCATCGGCCGCAGGCTTCGTTGCGACCGCCGGCGATACCGCGCGCTTCTTCGCGCAGCTTGCGCCCAACGCCAGAGGAAGTGTGCTGTCGGCTGCAAGCCGCCGCGAGATGACGCGCCATCATTGGCGCATCCCGCAGAGCTTCGAAGGCTATTACGGTCTCGGCGTCAGCGCCGGCAAGACCGACGGCTGGGACTGGTTCGGCCACGGCGGTGGCTTCCAGGGCTACATTTCGCGAACCTGCTGCATTCCCGCCTGCGAGCTTTCGATCAGTATCCTCAGCAACTCCATCGACGGCGCGGCACCGTTCTGGATGGACGGCGCGATGCAGATCCTGCGTGTGTTCAAGACGCGCGGGGTGGCCGACCGGCGCCTGCGCGACTGGACCGGCCGCTGGTGGACGATCTGGGGCGCGACCGACCTCGTCCCCGCGGGCAACCGTGTGCTGGTCGCCAATCCGCAATTCAACAACCCGTTCATGGATGCCGCAGAGATCGAGGTCACCGGCCGCGATATCGGCAAGCTCGCCTGGGCCGCGGGCTATTCAAGTCACGGCGAGTCGGTGCGGCGCGTCCGCGACAAGCGCGGGAGGATCACCGACATCTGGATCGCCGGCGCCAATGTGAAGCCCGAAAAAGCCGTGGCACGCGAGATCGCGCGTCGATACAAGCCACGCAAGCGGCGACCTACTCCCGAATGAGCGCCTCGACCTCGCTGCGCAACGCCTGCCGCGAGCCGCCCTGCGAATAGAACATGTGGCCACCGGGATAGACGACGAACTTCACGCGCTGCGTCACGAAAGCCGGCAGTTGATCGAGCACCCGTTTCGTTCCGAAATAAGGCGTGGCAAGGTCGAACAGGCCGTGCGTGACGAGCACGTTCAGCTTGGCATCGGTGGCGAGGATCTGGCGCAACTCGGTCACCGATTGCGGCGGGTTGATGCCGCGGCCGAAATCCCAGTGACCTTCCACAGTGCCGTTCAGCACTTCGTATGAGCCATCCGGCCGCCAGTTGAGCTTGCGTGTCAATACGTCAACCGCAGCACTCGTCAGCGGGGCCTGGAGCGCATCGCCCGAGGGGTCGCCGAACCGCGAGCTGCTCGAATCCGGATAGGGATCGAAGCCGCGCACCGAGGCATCGTAACGTCCCGTCACCTTGGCGTTCTTGCGGTCGAATTCGCGGCGGAATTCACCGACGTCGAAACGGCCGGCGAGCCTGCGGCTCACCGCCTGGTCGATGCCGGTGAGCTCGGCGACCTTGTCGGCAAGCCGATTGGTGGCCTCCTTGTCCGCCTGCCCCTTGACCAGGTCGGCCAGGAATTCGCCGCGTGCGTAAGCCTCGACATCGGCGAGATCGGCGCGCTTGACCGGGCCCTTGGCCTCGCGCGCGACGGCCACATAGCTCGGCAGCGTCGCGACATATTGCAGGAGGCTCGTGCCGGTGAATTCGCGGAAGTCGAGCAGCGGCGACACCAGGATCAAGCCCCTGACGCCGACGCCATGCTGGAGCTGCAGTTGGCGCACCACCTTCGGCCCTCGAATGCCGCCATAGCTCTCGCCGGCGACGTATTTCGGCGAGGTCAGCCGGTCGTGCTTCTCGAGCCAGCGGCGGATCACGAGCGCGATCGCATTGGCGTCGCCGTCGACGGAGTAGAACGATTTGCGCGCGTCCTCGCCGCTCGCAACGAAGCGACTGTAGCCGGTGCTGACGGGATCGACGAAGACGAGATCGGTGAAGTCGAGCCAGGTCTCCGCGTTCGGCTTCACCTCAGGCGAGGCCGACGGCGACAGCGCATTGCCATCGAGCGGCAGCCGCCACGGACCGGCGGCGCCGAACTGGAGCCATGCCGAGGACGCGCCGGGACCGCCGTTGAACAGGAACGTGACCGGGCGCGAGGCACGGTCGGCGCCGTCGAGCTGGTAGGACGTATAGGCGATGTCGGCCAGCGGCTCGCCCTTGCCGTCGAACACGCGGATGGAGCCGGCCGTCGCAGCGAAGTTGAGGGTGCGGCCGGGCAGATCGAGCGTCTGCCTGGTCGTGGAATCCGGCGGGAGGCGATGTAGTTCTGCGGCCGAGGACGAACTCTGTGGTCCGCTTTGCGCGGCGCTGGCGCGGCCGCCCTTCTGACCGGGGGGCGCTGTCGTCTCGGAGCGCGGCTGCGGCAGATCATCCGCGCGCGCAAATCCTGCAAGCGCGAAAGCCGACACCGCCAGCACCAGAGTCGCGCGGCGAAGCGCCCGCACCTTCGTGGTCATGATCGTCCTCCCAGCCCGGCCGCAAGCGCCGGCGAGGTCGATAGCCTAGCGAAAAATGCGACGGTTTAGGGATCATTGGTTCGGCACTCGCAAGGCGGCCGATCGGACCTGAAACGCCCTGGTTTTGTCCAGGAGCGGGCAGTCCCCGTTTGCCTTGAGCGCCGGTCGTCCTCGACAATGGAGGCCCACCTCGTATAGACGAGCGCGGCGGAACTTCCTCCAGCCAGCGGCCCTGCCCGGACACCATGACAAAGCCCCAGCGATACGACCGCATCGCCTTCGTCGCCAGCCCGAGCAGCGAGGCGCAGGCCGCCTTCGACCAGCTCACCAGGGATTATGGCAATTGCGATCCCAAAGAGGCCGATATCGTGGTCGCACTCGGCGGCGACGGGCTGATGCTGCAGACGCTGCACCAGAACATGCGCACGGGAAAGCCGATCTACGGCATGCACCGCGGCACCGTCGGCTTCCTGATGAACGAGTATTCGCCGCACGATCTGCGCGCGCGGCTCGAGACGGCACATGAATCCGAGATCAATCCGCTCCTGATGCGCGCGACCGACGTCAACGACCGCGTTCATCTGCACCACGCCATCAACGAGGTTTACCTGTTCCGGCAGACCTCCCAGGCGGCGCGCCTTCGGATCCTGATCGACGAGCGCGAGCGCATGCCCGAGCTGATCGCCGACGGGATCATTGTGGCGACACCGGCCGGCTCGACCGCCTACAATCTGTCGGCGCAGGGACCGATCCTGCCGATCAACGCCGCCCTTCTGGCGCTGACCCCGATCAGCGCCTTCCGCCCGCGGCGCTGGCGCGGCGCTCTGCTGCCCAACACCGCCTATGTTGTGATCGAGGTGCTGGAGGACGACAAGCGTCCGGTCGCGGCCGTCGCCGACCATGAGGAGGTCCGCAGGGTCCGGCGCGTCGAGATCCTGTCCGACAAGAGCATCTCGATGCGCATGCTGTTCGACCCCGGCCACAGCCTGGAAGAGCGCATCCTGCGCGAGCAGTTCGGCTACTGAAACCGCCGCCCCGCCCGCCGCCGGCGCTTCGCTCGCAACCCTTCGTTAACCCCCGCCACGATATGGTTAACGAAGGTTGACCGTTCTGGCCCGGGCGTCATGTTCCGCATCGACTTCAACAAGCTGCGCTTCCTCGTCTGCGACGACAATCCGCACATGCGCCGCATCCTGCGGACGCTGCTGCATTCCTTTGGCGCGCGCGAGGTCTACGAGGCCGAGGACGGCGCCACCGCGCTCGAAATGTACAGCCATTATGTGCCCGACATCGTCATCACCGACTGGGCCATGCCGATCTTCGACGGGCTCGAGCTCGCGCAGATGATCCGGCAGCCGGACTCCAAGGGCAATCCCTACGCGCCGATCATCATGCTGACCGGTCATTCCGAGAAGCGCCGCGTCACCGTGGCGCGCGATGCCGGCGTCACCGAATTCCTGGCCAAGCCGATCTCGGCCAAGGGACTCTATCAGCGCATCCTCAACGTGGTCGCCAATCCCCGTCCCTTCATCAAGACCAAGACCTATTTCGGACCGGACCGTCGCCGCAACACCAATTCCGCCTATATGGGTCCCGAGCGCCGCGTCGGCGAAAAGCACGAGGTGCTGCAGCAGCCCTCGTTGCTCGACAAAGCCCGTTCCACCATCTAGCGCAACGTCTTCAGACGAGGCAGGCATCATGGCGAAGAACAGCGCAAAGGACATCGAGGTCAAGGCCTTTGCCACGCATCAGATCATCACGCAGCCCAACCCGCTGCGCAAGGTTATGCGCCGCGTCGATGCGAAGGACCTGGACGATCCGGTCAGCCGCGCCGAGCAGGCGCTTGCGGGCCTCGCCGGCGAGTTCAAGGACTGGATGGCAATCGAGGTCAACCGGCTGTCGACCGCCTATGTCGCCATCCGCAATGACGGCTTCACCAAGGAAAGGCGCGACGAACTGTTTCGCGCCGCCCACGACGTCAAGGGCGACGCCCCGACCTTCGGCTATCCGGCCGCGGCGGGGGTAGCCGAGAGCCTGTGCCGCGTCATCGAGCACGCGCCCGATCTCGAAAAGGTGCCGAGCGAGCTGTTCACGCACCACATCAACGCCATCCTCGCGATCGTGCACGAGAACACCAGGCTCGACAGCATCAGCGTTTCCGCCGAGCTCAGTCGCCGCCTGCGCAAAGTCGCCGACGACTACCTCGCCCACGTCAACCGCGACCGCCCCGAGCATCTCGAGGTGATCCTGGCGCCGAGCATCGTGCCGGCGGAGTAAGGCCCTCGTCTCTCTCCCCGTCATTGCGAGGAGCACTTGCGACGAAGCAATCCAGAATCTTTCCGCGGCAAGACTCTGGATTGCTTCGCTGCGCTCGCAATGACGGTGGTTGGGAGGCTGGGCCTATCCCCACGATCAGATCGTAGGGTGGATTAGCGCAGCGCAATCCACCGCTTGATTGCCGCATAGACAGAATTGGTGGGTTACGGCTTCGCCTAACTCACCCCACAGCTCCCGCTACGCCGCGATCAGATCGTAGCCGTCCTCGTCGGCGACCAGCTCGTCGCAGAACAGCCTTGCCTCCTCCCGCGCCGATTCCGTGGCGAAGCGGCGCAGCAGGACCATCAGCGGCTCGGTGGCACCACCGTCGGTCTCGCAATGGGTGAGCACGCGCTCGACCATGCGCCGGCGCAACCGCGCCGCGCCGGCGTCGCTGTCGACAAAGCCTTGTTCGTGGCAGGCCTCGAGCGCGACCTGGAACGCCGCGAACGTCGCCTCGGGAAGCCCGGCGCGGCGGAGCAGCGCCTGCAGGCTGTTGCCGCCGCGGTCGTGCAGCAGCGCGGTGACGCGCGCCAGCGGCAGATCGGCGAGCTCGGCCAGCGCCGCGTCGAACAGGTCGAGATTGCTGGACAGCAGCGCGCGCAGGATCAGGCCGGCAGTGAGCTGGCCCGTGACGCGCAGATGGTGCACCAGGCCCTGCATGTCATCGCCGCGCGAGCGCGCTGCGATGTTCATGGTGGAGCGGTCGCGCGCCTCGATCGTGATGCGATCGGCACGATCGGCGCTCAGCCAGTTCCGCGCCACGACGAATTGCGCCAGCGTCTCGGAGAGCTTTGCGACCAGCGCAGCGCGGGTTGCCGACGGCAGATCGTCCAGCACCAGCATCGCCTCGCGGATCGCGGCGAGATGGCCATGGCGCTCGACGATGCGATTCCACGAGAACGGAGCAAGCTCGGCATGAGGATTCTCGATCAGCTCCAGCGCGGCCGCCGCGCAGCCGACCTCGGCAATGGCGGCGCAGACCGAGACCGGCAGCGCGACGCGGCGGGCAACCGCGCATTGCACCTCGTCATTGCCGGTCGCGACGATGTCGACGAGATCGGCGTCGATCAGCAGCGGGGAATGTTCGAGCACGGGAAGCGCGACCGTCGGCTGGTCCGACGACAGCGCCCGCACGATCGACGCCGGAGCATCCGTGCTGTGCGCGAAAGCCTCGGCCATCGCCTGCCGCACCAGCGGCGAGGGATCGTCGAGCAGCATCAAAAGCGCGCCTTCGGCGGCGATGCGGTCGTCGGTCGAAAGGTCTGAGATCAGCCAGGCCCGGGCCAACGCCCGTGTGGCCTCGGCCCGCTCGCCGGCGGGTGCCGTCCTGATCCAATTGATGAACTGCCGAACAATCATGCTGCTTCCGGCTTACACAACAAACGAAAATGGTGACGGCTCGTCACCTGCAACACAAAATAAACCACGACGCTTAACAAAGCGTTCACCATAACTGACTGGTTTGATTGACGTTTTGTTAAGGGAACAAATCGCGTCCGCTCTCGTGTCCCGGACGCGGCGCAGCGCGCCAGCGAAGCGCCGCCGAGCTGGGACCCAGAAATTCGAGAGGAGTTGGTGGCGTGGTCCCGGCTTCGAGCCGCGTTTCACGCCGCAGCGCGTCCGGGATACGAAAGTGGAGGCTAGCTCGAGAACGTGCCGCTGCGATCGCTGAAGAGATCGAGTGGCTGCGGCGGCCGCACATCCGGCGTCGCTGAAGCGACGGATGTCAGCGAGGCGTTGTTGCCCCACAATTTCTGCACGGTGGTCGAGACCGGCTGCGTGGCGTCGCCGGGCTGATAGATCGAACGAAACACCGGCGTGCCCGGCGCATTATCCGCGAGCGTCGTGGGCGCCGATGCACTGACAGGCGTCACCGCGCGTGTGTTCGGGAAGGTCTGGAGATAGGCGGCATTGTCGATGACGGGCGCCGTGGGCTGCATGCCGCTCGCGCTCGCGACCTCGGTGGTCGACGGCGTGCCGCCATACATCGCCATCGCGCTGCGGGTCGTTTTCGAATTGGCCGCGCTGGCATAGCGCGCGTCCAGCACCGAATAGACTTCGGAGACGCTGCGGGCGCGGCCGTCTCTGGCGTAGAAGATCGAACGATTGGCGGACGCCGCGTTGGGAAACAGCCGCGCGCCGACCGCCTGCGGGTTGTCCTCGGCATTGGCGATCAGTTTTGCGGCTCCGCCGACGCCCATGAAATGTGCCATATAGAGCTCGCTATCGCTCGGCCTGCGGCCGAGCAGGCCGGTGAGCTTGAAGCTGTTCGACTGCGTCAGCGCGGCCGCCATGCTGGAGGCGGCCTCGGGATCGTCGCGCAGCTTCATGATCGACCGCTTCATCAAGGGATCACCGACGGTGTAGCTGCCCGACGATGTCCTGGTGATGGCGGCGGAGTAGTTGCCGTAGCCGAGCTGGGTGCCGGCCTCCTTCACGGTGCCGAGCCAGGTCTGGTCGATGAACTGGTAGAGCCCATGCGCGGACGACGTCGTCGCACCCGCCGTCGGATTGAAGTCCGATTCCATCTTGGCCGTGGTCAGCATGTAGTGGAAGCTGACGCCGGAGACGTTCGAGGCCTGCTTGATCGCACCGGCGACGCGCGCGCGCGACGGATCGAGACCGGCCGTCTGCGTCGCTCTGAAATTGTCGACCGACATGATGAGGTGCCCCGCCCCGCGCGGCGTTGAACGGCGCCGGCAATTCGGACGCCCTGTCGTCTCACCGTGGGACAGCTATGGTTAATGCGGGGTTAATCGGCCATGGTCGTCATTCCGGGGCGCACCGTAGGTGCAGGCCCGGAATGACAGCCTGCTATTTCTTGTAGACCGCGTCCGGATCGAACAGCCTGTCGGCATCGGTGAAGACCAGCTTGGCACCTCCACCCTCCCCCTCGACCTTGCGGTAGAAGCAGGACCTTCGCCCGGTATGGCAGGCCGCGCCGATCTGCTCGACGCGGATCCAGACCGCGTCCTGATCGCAATCGGTGCGCATCTCGACCACGCGCTGGGTTTGACCTGAGGTCTCACCTTTTCGCCACAACGCATTGCGCGAACGGCTGAAATACCAGGCCTCGCCGGTCGCGATCGTCTTGCGCAGCGCCTCCTCGTTCATGTGCGCGACCATGAGGACGTCGCCGGTGGCAACGTCGGTCGCGACGCACGTCACGAGCCCTGCCGCGTCGAACCGCGGCCGGAAGGACAGACCTTCCTCGATCTCATGAGAGTGAGCGGACACGACCTTGCCGATCTACTCGCGAGGTCAGCGCGTGCCTCGCACCAGGGACAGGAAACGGGCCTGCTCCGCCGGATTGTCGCGGAACATGCCGGTGAATCGGCTGGTGAAGGTGGAGGCGCCATGCTTGGCGACGCCGCGCACCGACATGCAGGTATGCTCGGCCTCGATCAGCACCGCAACGCCGCGCGGCTTGAGGACCTCGTCGATCGCCGCCGCGATCTGCGCCGTCAGATGCTCCTGGGTCTGGAGCCTGCGGGCGAAGATGTCGGTGAGGCGCGCCAGTTTGGACAGGCCGACGACGCGTTCCACCGGCGTATAGGCGATGTGCGCCTTGCCATAGAACGGCATCATGTGATGCTCGCATTGCGAGGTGAATTCGATGTCGCGCACCAGGACAAAATCGTCATAGCCCGCGGTCTCGCCAAAGGTGCGGTCGAGCACCTCGGCCGGGCACTGATGATAGCCCTGATAGAGTTCGTCGAAGGCCTCGACCACGCGGCGCGGCGTGTCGAGCAGGCCCTCGCGCTCGGTGTTCTCGCCGATATAGGCGAGCAGCGTCTTGACCGCTGCTTCCGCCTCGGCACGCGCCGGGCGCGGCTGGTCGGCGCGGACGGCGGCCGCGAGGAATTCGGCGGGATCAAGCTCCGCCGGGCGGCTCTCGGGCTGCCGGTCGGAGGGTTTGCCAGGGCGGATGGATTTGATTGCAGCGTCCATATCGACTCCGTTCGACGGCCTCGCGGCCGGAGTGTCACCGGCAGACGGGGCGGCCAAGCCGCCGGACGCCTGAAGAGAACAGTTTTGGCGCAAAGGGTCCGCAGGCTGTCATGCCGGCCGCACAGTTGGAAATCGCCGCCGGCGCGCTGCTGGACTGTTTTTCCACCAGTTCCGACCCTATATAGGACCGTGGACGCCGCCCGCCAAGGCCGATCGGGTGCGGAAGTGCTGGACTCCATCACATGCTGAACGACATCTACAACAAGCGGATCATCGAACTGGCCGGGAATATTCCGCGCCTCGGACGGCTGTCGGACCCCGATGCCTCCGCCACCGCTCACTCCAAGCTGTGCGGCTCGACCGTCAAGATCGATCTCAAGATGACCGGGGACACCGTCACCGACTTCGCTCACGACGTGAAGGCCTGCGCCCTGGGCCAGGCCTCCTCATCCATCATGGCAAGTCGGATCGTCGGGTCGACTGCGAGCGAACTCCGTGAGTTACGCGAGACTGTTCGCAAGATGCTGAAAGAAAACGGTGCGCCTCCTGAGGGAAAATGGGAGGAGATCAAGTTCCTTGAGCCGGTCCGCGACTACAAGGCGCGCCACGCCTCGACGCTTCTGACCTTCGATGCCGTGGTTGATGCCATCGGCCAGATCGAAGCCAAAACCAAGCAGCCGGCTGTGGCGCAGGGCTGAGACCTCTCCTGTCATTCCGGGGCGATGCGCAGCATCGAACCCGGAATCCAGAGATTGCGGCCGAGATTCTGAGGTGCGCAATTGCGCACCATAGTTGGGCAACGCGCGCCTGACTGCCGAGATTGCAGAGCCTACTTCGGCGCCGCCGCAGCTGGCGCGGCCACACCGCCCGTCGGCACCACGGCTTCCGCCGTCTTGGTCGACTTGGCAGACTGCTCGGGTTCCGTGCCGAACCTGGCCTGTGTCTTCGGGGCCAGGTCCGCCATCGCCGGCGCGGAGATGTCCACATGCGGCAGAACGTCGGCAACGAGATCCGTCGTCACGAGATTGGTGAGCTTGAGCTCGCCGGCGTCCAGCTCGTGCAGATCCTCCCAGGGCGGAACGCTGAGCGCGAGCGACAGCAGATCGCCCGCTCCGCCCATGTCGAAGGTGTACTTGGCGAGCCGGCCGATGTCGCGCTCCACGATCATCAGATCCTGCGCGCTGTAGCTTGCCGCCTTGGCATCGTCGGCGCGGTCGCCCATCCAGATCTGGTGAACGCGGACATGGGCCGCTTCCGGCACGTAGCGCTTCTTGCCGGCCAGCAGCAGGAACACGCACATGGATTCGCAATAGGCCTCGGGCGCGACCGCCGGACGAGCCGATGGCCCGCCGCGGAGGCTTACGCCGACCGTGGTCAGGAGCCCCAGATTGCGGAAGCGCCGGCCGAGCGTAATCGCGTCGTTGACGGAACCGCCGCTGGAATCGAGCACCACGGTGGCGCCGCCGAGCTGGCGCCCACGGGAAAACTCTTCGAAATCCTTTGGCGTATCGGCGGTGATGATGCCCACCGCGCTGACCCAGCCGCGGCAGTTCGGCTCGCAGGCGATCCAGTTGAACTTCATTGGCAGTTTGCGCTCTTCGAGAGCGTTACCCGCGCGGGCCGACGACCCGAGTGTCGCGACGGCACCAGCCAGCACGACTCCACAAACGGCGGTTCCCACCAGCAACCAGCCGCGAAGATTGAGCGACGTCAGTACTTTCAAACTGGTCCCTTCCCCAAGCCCCAAAGCGATTCGGGTAAGCCCCGTCTTGCGCCCGATGAGTCTACACATGGACGTCACAAAAATGGTATCCGGGGGAATACAGATCGTCCATAGGCACTTGCTGCACTGCTCCCAAAAAGCATGCAAAATATGGCGTGGAAACAACAGCTTACAGTTCCCTGCCTCGGAACCGAGCAATATCTCGCCTAACGTGGCATCACAGCGCACATGAAGCATTCAGCCTGCGGGCATTGTTCAAGTTCGGTGGAAGGGGCGCTTCGGCTCCCGCGCAGATTCGGCCGCGCGCTGATCTGGCTCTATCGGCATACGCTGTCGCCTCTGGTTGGCTACAACTGCCGGCACCTGCCGACCTGCTCCGTCTATGGCGACGAGGCGATCGAACGGTTCGGGCTCTGGGCCGGCGGCTGGATGACGCTCGCGCGGCTGCTGCGCTGCCATCCGTTCGGCACGTCCGGCATCGACAACGTGCCGCTCACGGCGCCGCAAGGCGCGCGCTGGTATCTGCCATGGCGCTATGCCCGATGGCGGGGCGTCAATGCATCCTGAGATTGCCGCGATGCGTTGCGCATCGGTGGCCCGAGGAACCTTGGACTTCCTTCCTGCGTTGTTTTGACGCTCCCTCGGGAGGAACAACAATGCGCTGGAAAATCAGCCCCCATCTTCACCTCAAACCTGGGCCCGCCCCCGGCTTCAGGCGACATCACGACCCCAGAACCATGGATCTGCTCGCCATCGTCGCCTTGCTGGCACTCGTGCTCGGCTCGGGCTGGTATCTTGCATCGAGCCTTGCGACGGCGCCGAGCACGACGACGTTCATCGTGCCGAGCCAGAGCGTGCATTGGTAGCTCAGGCGTGGACCCATTGCGCGAGCCACCGGTTGCCTACCAAGCCCCAGCAGCCACTACTCCTGGTTTTGCTCACTGCGCGCGGGGCCGGACGGCTCGGCGAAGTTCTTGAATCAGTGTCGTAAGACCCTGGTCAGCTGGCCGGAAAGTCGCGAGCTGTTCCGCGTACTTCAGCGCCGACGCCATATCTCCGGCCATTCGGTTGAACGAGACGAGGGCCTGAAGAATATCGAGGTCGTTCGGATGACGGCGTAAGGCTTCCTTCAGGACGTTCAAGGCCTCCTCGCGTCGGTCGCCGGAATGCAGCGCGACGGCGTAGACGTAGGCGTAACGCGGCCCGTCCGGCTCCAGCTCCGTCGCCCGACGGAGCTCGTTGAGCGCGTCCTCGGACCGTTTCAGCCTCGTCAGCGTCAAGCCGAGCGCATGGTGCAGCGCCGCGTCGCGCGGTGAACTCGCAAGCGCGGCGCGAAGGACGGATTCGCCGTTGCCGTCCCGCCCGCGTTGCCGATCGAGATCGGCGAGATTGATCGCCGCCGTCGCGTATTGCGGGCTCAGCCTGAGGGCCGCTCTGTATTCGGCCTCGGCTTCCTGCATCTCTCCGCGCCGCGCAAGGAAGTCTCCGAGCGCGGTGCGGGCCTCCGGTCTCTCGGCATTGGCGCGCTGGGCGGCGACGAACTCCGCTGCCGCCTGATCGAAGCGTGCACGATCCGGCTGAGGCTGGCTTGCGGAAGGAACGCCCGCGAGCAGGGAGACCGCCCTGATGCGGACACCGCGGACGGGATCAGACAACAGCGGGGACACGAGGGACCAGACCCGATCAACGGGCACGTTGCCCAGCATGTCGAGCGCGCCTATCCGCACCATCGGATCGGGATCGGCCAGCGCGACACGGACCGTCGCGATGTTCGCCGACGTCACGCGCGATGCAAGTTCGTCGAGTGCGCTGGCGCGGGCCACGGCGGGCGCTTTGCGATCCGCCGCAAGGACGGCAAGCAGCGCGGTGGCATCGGTCTGGTCGGTGCGGGCGGCATGGAATGCCGTTCCGTAATTCTGGAAGCCCTTCCGGAGCGGACCGAACCATCGCTCGACGGCTGCCGCCGACCATTGCGGTGACTTGTCGCGGTGACAGTCGTTGCAGGCGTTCGGCGCTCCGAGGGTGACGGACAGATCGGGACGCGGGACCCTGAAGGTGTGATCGTGCCTGGTATCGATCACCATGTAGGTCCTGACCGGCATGTGACATGAGATACAGGTCGGCGACGGCTCGACGTCGGCGTGCTGGCGATGCGTCACGCCGGCATATTTGTCGGACGCATGGCACTGCAGACAGACTCCCTCGCCCGGCAAACGAAGCTTCGCGCTATGCGGCTCGTGGCAGTCGCTGCAGGTGACACCGGCCGCAAACATCTTGCCTTGCTTGAAGGGTGTATAGTTATAGGGCTCCTCGACATCGCGGATCTGCCCGTCGGCATGATAGGTATTGCGCGCGAGCGGCTCGACGACATGGGTTTGCGACAGCCATTGGCCGGGAACCCAATTCTCGTCGAAGGCACCCCGCCGTGCGTGACAGAGGCCACAGGTCTCCACTTCCTTGCGGAGCATTGCCGGTTCGGCGGAACGCCTTGCGTTTCCGGTCTGCGGATCGATCGGCCAGATGCGGTGCCGCTCGTCGAAACGCACCAGCAAGCCCTTGGCGGCGTCCTGTTGCTTGCCAAACGGCCACCAGCTCTGCTGCTCTCGCGCCCAGGCGGCATGGCGCGAGCCCTGACCGTGACAGGCCTCGCAGCCGACGCTGATCTCCGCCCAGGTCGTCGAAAAGCGATCCCTTGCGGCGTCGTAGTTCTTGCGCAAGCCGGTGGAGTGGCACTCCGCGCACATGAAATTCCAGTTCTGGTTCAGCTTGGTCCAGTGCAGGATATCGTCATGCTTGATGGCCTCATTGGGCGAAAGGTGAAACCAGCGCTGGCCGCCCTTGTCTTGCGGCCGACCGTCCCATGCGATCGGCAGTGCCTGGACGCGCCCATCCGGGAACGCGACGAGATATTGCTGCAGCGGATCGAGGCCGAAAGTGTACTTGACCTCGAACTCGGAAAGGCTGCCGTCGGCGCCGTCGGTCTCGACCAGGAATTTTCCGGCCCTGCGGAAGAAACGTGAACGTACGCCGTAATATTCGAAACTCGCATCATTGAAGTTGCCGAGCACGGTCTTGTCGTTGGCGTGCTGCATCGCCGCCTTGTGCTGCGAGGCGGCCCACGATTGTGCTTCGGCCTGGTGGCAGCCTGCGCAGGCGTCGCTCCCGACATAGGCCGCCGTAGACGGTGATTGGGCATCCCAAGCCGGGCCGCCGCCAAGTAGATGAACGGCGAGGCCTATGACGAGGACAGCCGCCGCCACTGCCAGCATCGAAAACAATATATAGAGCTTCGAGAACTGCGTGGTTCTCGATGTTTCCGAGGCTTGCGCTTGCGACGACACAACATGCGACAGCTTGGCGGCAGGTTCTTGCCGCAAGACAGTCTTGCTGCCGGCTTTGCGACGTTTGCGTGCCAACGACAGCCTTTCAGCCTTCCGCTTCACCGAAATGCGGGTATCTGCATCCGGTCGGCATAGGCTTGTCTATCTTCGGCTGCAGGCTCTGCGAGTCAAGTCTGCAGGATCATTTGGCATCGAGCTGCGCGCAACGGTTCGCCTCATTCCACTGCGCTCCCCAATGAGGAAGGGCCGACACCAACGAATTCCTTCGCGCATCATCATGCCTCGGATCACGATCGTGATCGAAGCACTTGATCCAGCTCAATACGCCGGTCGTTCGATCGGGTAAATTCGGCAATCAACAATAGAGGACACCGGGATGAAGCGCTCAATCGCATTGTCTGCCCTGCTGACAGCTGGACTGGTCGCCGGCTTCGTAGCCGCGAGCACAGACCAGGCCGGTGCGGTCGTCTACTGCCAGTATGTCGATTATCCCGTCGGATGCATCGTCAGGCCCGGCGTCGTGCTACGGCCGCGGCCGGTCGCGCGTGCCGTGGTGACCCCCGGAGTTGGAGCGGTGGGCACCCCCATGAATCGCGGCGGTCCGGTCAATCGCGCCGGGCGGCGCTGAGACCGCATCGAACTGTTGTCGAACTCCGGGATGCGCTGGTCGCACCCCGCCATTTGATCACCCGCCATTTGATCAATTGATTTCTATTTTTCCTCCTTCGCTGAGGTAGCCGACATGAGACGTATGACGACGGCGGTCACCGCGCTGTCCTTGATCGTGCTGCTGCCCATTCCGGCGAATGCCCAGCAGGTTGCCCCACCCGCGGTCGTGCTTCCGACCGATCGCACAGTGCTGCCGATTCCCGAGCCGTCATATCCGCACAGCACCGTCTTCGACGCCCGCAATGCAACGCCGCCGCCACGCTTCGAGGTCAAGGCACCTGTCGGTGCACCCAACGTGCTCATTGTGCTGATCGACGACATGGGCTTCGGCCAGTCCGGCGCCTTCGGCGGTCCGATCCGCATGCCGACGGTGGAGAAGCTGGCGAATGAAGGGCTGCGCTACAACGAATTCCATACCACGGCGCTCTGTTCGCCGACTCGCTCTGCGCTGTTGAGCGGCCGCAACCATCACATGAACAACTTTGGATCGATCGCGGAAACCGCGACGACCTTTCCGGGGCAGACCGGACAGCGCCCCAACAGCGTTGCCACGATCGCGGAGATGCTGAGACTGAACGGCTACAGCACCGCCCATTTCGGCAAGAACCACGAGACGGCGGCATGGGAGGTGAGTCCCTCCGGGCCAACCGATCGCTGGCCGACCCGCCAGGGCTTCGACAAGTTCTACGGCTTCATGGGCGGCGAGACCAACCAATGGGCTCCCCTCATCTATGACGGCATGACGCAGGTCGAGCCGTCGAAGGATCCCAACTACAACTTCATGACGGACATGACCAACAAGGCGATCGACTGGATGCAATACCAGAAGTCGCTGACGCCCGATAAGCCGTTCTTCATGTACTTCGCGCCGGGCGCTACCCATGCGCCGCACCACGTGCCGAAAGAATGGATCGCGAAGTACAAGGGCAAGTTCGATCAGGGCTGGGACAAGCTGCGTGAGGAGACGCTGGCCCGCCAGATCAAGCTCGGTGTGGTGCCGTCGGGGACGAAGCTCGCGCCCAAGCCGGAAGCCATCAAGGATTGGGCCGCGCTGAGCCCTGACGAAAGGAAGCTGTTCGCTCGCCAGATGGAGGTGTTCGCCGGCTTTGGCGAATACGCCGACACCGAGATCGGCCGCCTCGTCGACGCCGTCAAAGCGACGGGTCAACTCGACAACACCCTGGTCTTCTACATCGTCGGCGACAATGGCGCGAGTGCAGAAGGCGGCATGAACGGGCTGTTCAACGAGATGACCTATTTCAACAGCGTGCAGGAGAGCGTTCAGGACATTCTCAAGCACTACGATGAACTGGGCAGCCCGATGACGTATAGTCACTATGCTGCCGGTTGGGCCGTCGCTGGCGACACGCCCTTCACGTGGACCAAGCAGGTAGCTTCGAGCTATGGCGGCACCCGCAACGGCATGGTCGTTCACTGGCCCAAGGGCATTGCGGCGAAGGGTGAAGTACGCTCGCAGTGGCATCACGTCATCGATATCGTGCCGACGATCCTCGAAGCCACGAAGATTCCCGAACCGAAGAGCGTGAATGGAACGCCGCAAGCCCCGATCGAGGGTGTGAGCATGGCTTACAGTTTTGGCAACGCCGGCGCTGCGAGCCGGCATACCACCCAGTACTTCGAGATATTCGGCAACCGCGCAATTTACAGCGACGGCTGGCTGGCCGGCACGATTCACCGTGCAGCGTGGGAAACGACGAACCGCAGGCCGCTTGAGCAGGATATCTGGGAGCTGTACGACACGCGATCGGACTTCAGCCTGACGAACGATCTGGCAGCAAAGAATCCGGACAAGCTGAAAGAGCTTCAGGATCTCTTCCTCAAGGAAGCCGTCAAATGGCGGGCCGCACCTCGTTGACGGTTCATGAGGGCATGCTCGGCATGTCGGAGAACGTCTTCATCAACACGAAGAACCGCTCGCATGTGATCACCGCCGATGTAGAAATTCCCAAGGCCGGAACCAGCGGTGCCATCCTCGCCCAGGCCGGCCGGTTCGGCGGCTGGAGCTTGTATCTGAAGGACGGCAAACCGACCTACACCTACAATTTCCTTGGTCTCCAGCGATTTACGATATCTGCCCCGCAGGGGTTACCTGCCGGCAAGTCTACGATCCGTTTCGAGTTCGCCTACGATGGCGGCGGAATCGGCAAGGGCGCCGTGGGCACGCTTTTCGTCAACGGAAAGAGTGTTGCCACAGGTCGGATCGATCGGACGCAATGCTGCGGCTTCTCCGCTGACGAGGGCGCGGACGTCGGTGCTGACGAGGGTACTCCCGTAACTGAAGCCTACAAGGTGCCGTTCAAATTCTCCGGCAAGATCAGCCAGGTGACGATCGAGCTGAAGGAAATGAAGAAGGCCGACAGCGAAGAAGCTGCAGAAGGTCGCAAGGCGGCCATGTTGAAGAGAGGATTGTCGGATTGAGCAATCGCATGGCGGAAGCTCCGGTTCGCCCCGGCTCGACTTCATCAAGTTGGCTGTGAGGCGGCAATCATGACGCACAATGCTGCACCCGCGCGTCGGCTGAGTGGCGCTCTCGCTGCCGCCGCGCTTGCTTTGCTTTCTCCGCAGGTGGCCCTCGCCGACGAAAACGGCATCTCGTTCTGGCTTCCGGGCCAGTTTGGCAGCCTGGCGGCCGTGCCGATGATGCCAGGGTGGTCGCTCGGCACCGTCTATTATCATACCTCCGTCGGCGGCTCCGGCGGGGTCGCCGCGTCGCGGCAGATCTCGACCGGCAGACTTCCGGCGACGGTCAATGTCAGCCTGAACGCCAGCCTCAACGCACAAGCCGATCTCCTGATCCTGGCGCCGAGCTATACGTTCGGCACGCCGGTGCTGGGCGGACAATTGGCCGTGGGTCTCACCGGCACATTCGCGCGGAGCGCCGTCGGAATCGACGGAACGCTGACCACCAACGTCGGCCCGTTCGGCTCGACTCGAACCGGCAGTCTCTCCGACACGCTAGTGTCCGTCGGCGATCTCTATCCGGTGATGTCGCTGAAGTGGCACAACGGCGTTCACAACTGGATGACGTATGCGACTGGCGACATTCCCGTCGGAGATTATCAATCGACCCGTCTGGCCAACACCGGCCTCGGTCATGGCGCCATCGATGCCGGCGGCGGATACACCTATCTCGATCTCGCGACCGGGCAGGAATTCTCCGGTGTTGCCGGGTTCACCTACAATTTCAAGAACCCTGACACCCAGTACCAGAGCGGAATCGATTTTCATTTCGACTGGGGCGTGTCCAAGTTTCTCTCCAAGCACGCGTTCGTGGGCTTCGTTGGATATGCTTATCAGCAGATCACCGACGATTCCGGTCAGCACCCCATTCTCGGCCCATTCCGCTCGCGCGTCCTGGGCATCGGCCCGCAATTCGGCTACCTGTTTCCCGTCGGAGACATGCAGGGCTATTTGAACGTGAAAGCTTATGGAGAGTTCGACGCGGCAAATCGGCCGTCCGGCTGGAACACCTGGCTGACGTTCTCCATCTCGCCCGCGCCGCCAGCGAGCACGGTGACGTCGACCAAGCATCACGTGCGGAAGTAATCCGCGGAGGCAGGCGCGAACCAATATTGTTGGGAACTTAGGTCGTATCTCATCGGCGCAGCGGAAGCCCTTGAGCTGTCCGCCCGGTCGATTCTTGAGTTCACGGCCTAGCGAAACCAGAAGGTGCGCCCGGACTGCGGCGGGATCGATTCTGGCGGCCGCAACCGCTTCGGACGTGGCGGCTTTGGCGCCGGCTCGGCAGCCGGGCTGGCCTCCGCGGCCGGCGCGGTCTCGCTGCCCGGCACCTTCACCGACAGCAGCAAATTCGATTCGTGCATCCGCCAGCGATAGCCGACACCGAAATCGATCGGCTGGGCGCGCGTGAACAGCCGGGCATAGCGTTCCTGGTAGCGGCCGGGGAATTCGTCGATTGGCCCGAGATAACGGCCGAACGGGAAGAACTGCCACTGCCGCGCGCTGTAATTCGCAAGCGGAATGCCGGAATCGTCCTGGATGATGGTGGCACTGTTGGCGAGCAGCCAATCGCGCACGACGGTGAAATTGCCGGAGTGCAACAAATAGGACGCGCTCTTGAGCAGGCTGTTGCCGGGCCCGAGCGTCTCGCAGAATTTCAGGAAACCGGTCGCGCGCGCCCCGGAGTTGGAAAGATCGGTCGAGAAGTAATACAGCGTGCGCGCTTCCCCATCGCTGCCGGCGAAGGTGATGCGGACGCCGCGCGTCGCGCTCCGTCCCGGATTGTCGTCGCCGACATGAACCCCGCCCTTGTCGTCGAGCGCGACCATCTCGACATTGCGGATCGTCTTGCCGGAACGCGCGAGGAAGACATAGAGGATGGGCAAGGTGCCGTTGACCTGATTGGCGCGCAGGTCGACTTTCATCTGTTTGGTGATGAAGAAGGAGAAGCTCAGGATCGAGCCGAGCGAACGCTCGACATTGTAGAGCGCAGCGCCGACCGAGCCGCGCGGCAGCCGCGTCAGATCGGGCACGGCGCCGACCGGCTCCAGCGCGCCGAGCACGTAGGTGCTGGCCTTGGAATAGAAGGTGTTGGCGTAGAGGAAATCGGGACCGCTGAACATGTAGAACATGGTCGGCCGGGGCGCGGCGAGATTGACGTCGGCCCAATTGCGGATCTTCGAGAGCTGGCGCTGTTCGAGCTGCGCGAAGGCGCCGTCGAAGAACTTTGCATGGCGCTGCCAGCCTGGTTCCTTGGTGAGCGGCACCAGCGGCGAGTCGGCCGAGGGCTGCATGCCCGCAAGGAAGCGCGCGGTGTCATCGAAGGTCACGTCGGCGGCATTTGCGGACGAGACGGCCGCTGCCAGCAAGGCGAGAGCTGCGGCCGCAATTCTGAGGGGTCGAAGCATGTCTATTCGCGATTGTGTGAATTGCCAGCGGCGACCGGCCGCCTGCGGAAAACAGCATAAATCAACAGGCCCGAGAGCATGACGAGCATCCCCGCGAGCGACTGCACCGGCCGCTCGGTCAACAGGTAGTACATCATGAACCCTGTCACGAGCAGGAAAACGAGCGGCGTGAACGGGTATCCCCAGGTGCGATAGGGCCGCGGCAAATCGGGATCGGTGATGCGCAGCTTGATGACGCCGGCGACCGTGAAAAACGAGCAAAACAAGAGTGCGAACTGGATGAAGTCGAGCACGGCCTCGAAGCTGCGCGTGAACAGCAGCAGATTGGCGACGACGAGCTGAAACAGGATGGCATAGGCCGGCGCGCCGCTGGCCGATCGCTTCGAGAAGACGCGCAAGGCGGGAATGTCCTCCCCCATGGTCATCATCACGCGCGGGCCGATCCACATCATCGCAGAGATCGAGGAGATCAGGCCGACGCAGATCATCGCGCCGACGATGCGGCCGCCGAAGTCGCCGAAGATGGCGCTGCCGGCGACGCTGGCGACGTCGAGCTGGCCGGCGAGTTCGCCGACCGGCGTGGAGTAGAGAAACACCGCGTTCAGCGCGACATACAGGACGAGCACGATCAGCGTGCCCGCGAGCATCGCGCGCGGCAGATTCCGCTGCGGCATGTTCATCTCACCGATGATGTAGGTCGCGGCATTCCAGCCCGAGAACGAGTACATCACGAAGACCAACCCGATCGCGAAGGGTGCGCTGACGATGTGGGCGATGTCGCCCGGCTGCGGGGTGAAGGCGATCGGTTGCGGCACGCCGATGACGAAACCGGCGACCAGGAAGGCGACGATCAGCGCGACCTTGATGATCGTCGAGATCAGCTGGAAGGTCGAGGAGTGCCTGACGCCGGTCAGCTGCACAAGCGAGACCAGCCACACCACAGCGATGGCGAGCGGGATCGGCGGCAGATCGGGCTGGACCGATTTGGCATATTCGCCGAACGCCATCGCCGCGAGCGCGACCGGCGCCGCAAACCCCACCGTGGCCGACACCCAGCCGGCGAGAAAGCCGAAGGCCGGATGATAGGCACGGCCGAGGAAATTGTACTCGCCGCTCGAGCGCGGAAACATCGCCCCGAGTTCGCTGTAGGCGAACACCCCGCACAACGCGACGATGCCACCGACGGTCCAGAGCAGCAGGATCGAGAAGCCGGACGGGATATCCTTGACCTGGAAGCCGAGGCTGGTGAAGACGCCGACCCCGATCATGTCGGCCACGACGATGGCGGTTGCGACAAGGGCCGAGACCCCGGTCCCGTTTCCGGTCAGCCGGCGAGTCCAGGGTGTGGTGCCCGCATCTGATGCCGTCATCGGGGTCCTTCACCTCAGGCGTCATGCCTTGCGGGCATCGTGCAGTTTGGCCCAGTCAATTCAAGCAGGGTTAACAAGGGTTAAATGAGGCGGCCGAAACAGGTATTTGGGCACCGCATTTCCCGCTCCCGCTCGAAAAAGCTGCGTTTGCCCAGGGAAGTCCCGTCCCTCTCCCCCACAATCAGGACACGATTGCGTGGTCCCTTTGAGCGTTCCGGATGTGGGGAAGTTTCTCCGGACGCTTAACGTCGCCTAAACGCCAGTCGGCTCAATTGTCGAAAGATTGCCGATGGACGTGACTTTGGGGTCATGGGTGGATGGTCGGGGCCGTTCCGAAAATGAGAGCTGACAGCCGTGCCGGCCGGACGCCGTCCGGTCGGCGCGGTCGTGCGCTCAAGATCGGCCTGATCTCAGCCTTGGTGCCGATGTCGCTGTCACTGGGTCAATGCGGCAAGGCGCCGAACCCGGCGGCGCTCGCGGCGAATTCGCAGGCCAATGTCCAAGGAGGCAGTCAGGTCGTCGCGAAAACCCATCCCCAAGTGGCAAGCGGCGACACGTTCGAGGATCGCTTCCCTGCTCCGCAGTTCAAGGAACGCTTCCCCTCGGCGAGCGAAAGTCTCCTGCAACGGCAGATGTCGGACTTCTCGCCCAAGCGCGCCGTGCAGCCGCAGGCGCCCGAGCAGGCCCCCTACAAGGTCGCTTCGCTGGAGCCGCAGGTCCCCTACAAGCGTCCGCCACGCGACGATTTGACGACGCTCGTCAGCATGAAATCGTCGGCCTTTCCCTATTTCGGCAACAACCCCGCCTCCGACGCGCCCTTCCTCAACATCTCCAAGGGCGATCGCCGTGGCCATCGCAGCTATTCCGGTCGCGTGTTCTGGCAGGACGAGACCTACAATGACAGCCGCGTGCTGATGCACGTGCCCGAGCATTTCGACGTGCGCAAGCCCGGGGTGATCGTGGTGTTCTTCCACGGCAATGGCGCAACGCTCGAGCGCGACGTGCGTGATCGTCAGCTCGTGCCCAAGCAGATCACCGATTCCGGCGCCAATGCCGTGCTGCTTGCACCGCAGATGGCGGTCGATGCCGCCGATTCCAGCGCCGGCAAGTTCTGGCAACCGGGCGGCTTCAAGCGCTTCATGGCGGAAGCGGCCGACCACCTCGCTCGCGTCACCGGCGATCCCACCAGCGCGCGCGCCTTCGCCAACATGCCGATCGTGATCGTCGGCTACAGCGGCGGCTTCCTGCCGACGGCCTGGAGCCTGGAAGTCGGCGGCATCAGCGACCGCGTCCGCGGCGTCGTGCTGCTCGATGCCGTCTACGGCGAAATGGACAAGTTCGCATCCTGGATCGAGAGCCACCGCTCCGGCTTCTTCGTCAGCGCCTACACCCGCCACACCGCGCGGCGGGACCGCGAGCTGATGAGCATGCTGCGGCAAAAGGGCATCAGCGTCGCCGAGGACATGGACGGACCATTGCGGCCCGGCAGCGTGGTGTTCGTCGAGACCGGCGACGGCATCACCCATCGCGACTATGTCACCCGCGCCTGGACGCGGGATCCGCTCAAGGACGTGCTGGTGAAGATGGCGGCGACGCCAGCGTTGGCGCTGACGCGCGTCGCCTCGAGCCGCTAGGCCTGCAAGCTGCTCAGCGCGATCGGGGCGGCTGTGGCCGTGCCTGCTTCAGGTCTTGCTTCAGGTCTTGGGCAGCTTCGGAATGGCCTCGGCGAAGCCGTTGTAGCAGGTCAGCCGCTCGTCCTCTTCCTTGAAGAACCGGCAATCGGCGTAGCCCTTGGCCTTCGCCGGCTTCGGCTTCGGGGCCGGCGGCATCACGGCGTCGTAACAATTGAGACGATCCTTGGTGCCGTCGTCGATCTCGAGGCAGGCCTGGAGCCGCACGGCGATCGACTGCGGCTTGCCCTTCGGCGCTGCAGCAGGCTTTGCCGCCGCCTCCTTGGTTCCCTTGGGCTTGACCTGCACCAGCGGCTTGTCCCCCACCATCGGTGGCTTGTCGGCTTGCGCGAACGCGGAGGCTGAATAGAGCACCGCGGCAACCGCCAGAATCATCCTCATTTCAGTCAACTCTCTTTGGTCCCCATGACCGCGTTCTAACGCTCCCGCGCGCGGTTTGCCAAGCACCTTGCACATACGAAACCGCGAGATTCAGGCCGCTGCGGCAGCGGACCGGGGCCGGGTCAGGATCAGCAGGATCAGCGCCACCGCGACGAAACCGACCGCGACGAAGCCGAGCGTATGCAGGAGCTCGCGGGCGAACAACAGTCCGCCGATGGCAGAGCCGACCGCCTGGCCGATGTAGAGGACGGAGGTGTTGAGCGCGACGGTCGCCGATGCAAGCGGCGGCGCGGCAGCGACCAGCCGCACCTGCTGCATCGAATTGGTCGACGCAAAGCCGAGGCCCCAGATCGCGACCCCGCACGTCATGAAAGCAAGCGTGCCCGCGCCGAGCGCCCAGCCCGTGATCCCGGTCAATAACAGGCAGGCGAACAGCAGCGAGGTGCGATAAGGGCCCCAAGTGTCGACGATGCGGGTGGCGATGACGACGCCGAGGAAACCGCAGACGCCGTAGAGCGCGAACACCGTGCCAATCGCATCGGGGCCGGCGCCGGTGAGCTTGTTGAGCAGCGGGCCCATGAAGGTGAACACCACGAACTGCCCCGACATTTGCAGCATGGTGATCGCAAGCAGCAGCAGAATCGTCCTGTTGCCGCCGACCTCGCGCCAGGTCTTCAAATCCACCGGCGCGCCCTTCAGGCCCGCCGGAAGCCGCAGCAGCAACAGCACGAAGCTGATGCAGCCGAGCACTCCGATTTCGCCATAGGCCGCGCGCCAGCCATAGCGGCTGGCGATGAAGGTGATCAGCGGAAGGCCAACGGCAGCAGCGAGCGACCAGCCGAGAAAGATATAGGCGATGGTGCTGCCCCGCCGCTCGGCCGGCACGATCAAGGCCCCCGTGCCGGCGGCCTGCGGCGTATAGAGTGCGCCGACCGCGAGCATCACGAGACGAATGACGAGGAGGCTGGTGTAGTCGGGCGCAAAGGCCGAGGCGAGATTGCCCAAGGCAAGCACCACCAGCGTCGTCGTGAGCAACGTCCGACGTTCGATGCGACTGGTCAGCCAGGCCGTCAGCGGCGAGCCGATGCAGAGCGTCACCGCGCCGAAGGTGATCAGCAGCCCGGCTGCATGAATGCTGACGTCGAGCCCGCCCGCCAACTCCGGCAGCATGCCCGCTGGGGCCAGCACGGAGCAGCCGGTGACGAGATTGCCAAGCATCAGGGCGGTTGGCGCGAAACGCCGGGCGCGCGCATTTTCCATGCAGGTGCATGTAGCGCGGGCCCGGCACCCGTTAAAGGCCGCCGCTCGAAATAGTTGATGCACCGTCCCGGCTTTGCGCGCCGATTTCTTGGAATTGCCGGATTGCGCAGGCCGAATCGCCTGATATATCGCTCGTTCCCGCTTACCTGCGCTCGTTCGCAGGAGTGAGCCTCAGGAGAAAAAGCAATGACCGACCAGCCCAAATCCGAGTCCGGCTTCCAGTACAGCCTCTCCAATCTGAAGCCCGTGACCCCCGCCGCCAAAGTCACCCTCACCTTCCCCGACGGCGCACAGCGCCAGTTCGACCACGGCATCACCGGCCTCGACATCGCCAAGGGCATCTCGCCGTCGCTGGCCAAGCGTACGGTTGCGATGGCGCTCGACGGTGTGCTCACCGATCTCAATGACCCGATCGAGGCCGACGCCAAGCTCGAGCTCGTCAACCGCGACGACCCGCGCGCCCTCGAATTGATCCGCCACGACTGCGCGCACGTGCTGGCCGAAGCCGTGCAGACGCTGTGGCCGGGCACGCAGGTCACCATCGGTCCGGTGATCGAGAACGGCTTCTACTACGACTTCTTCCGCAACGAGCCGTTCACCCCGGAAGACTTTGCCGCGATCGAGAAGAAGATGCGCGAGCTCATCGCGCGCGACAAACCTTTCACCAAGGAGGTCTGGGACCGCGAGAAGACCAAGCAGGTATTCCGCGACAAGGGCGAGGCGTTCAAGGTCGAGCTGGTCGACGCCATTCCCGGCAACGAGCCGATCAAGATCTACTATCAGGGCGACTGGTTCGACCTCTGCCGCGGCCCGCACATGACCTCGACCGGCAAGGTCGGCAACGCCTTCAAGCTGATGAAGGTGGCCGGCGCCTATTGGCGCGGCGACAGCAACAATCCGATGCTGACCCGCATCTACGGCACGGCCTTCGCCAAGCAGGAGGACCTCGACGCCTACCTCAGGCAGATCGAGGAAGCCGAAAAGCGCGACCATCGCAAGCTCGGGCGCGAGCTCGACCTCTTCCACTTCCAGGAGGAAGGTCCGGGCGTCGTGTTCTGGCACCCGAAGGGCTGGACCATCTTCCAGCAGCTCATCGCCTATATGCGCCGGCGCCTGACCGGCGATTACAGCGAGGTCAACGCGCCGCAAATCCTCGACAAGGTGCTGTGGGAGACCTCGGGCCATTGGGGCTGGTATCGCGAGAACATGTTCGCCGCGCAGTCGGCCGGCGACGAGGCCGAGGACAAGCGCTGGTTCGCGCTCAAGCCCATGAACTGCCCGGGTCACGTGCAGATCTTCAAGCACGGCCTGAAGAGCTACCGCGACCTGCCCTTGCGCCTCGCCGAGTTCGGCGTGGTGCATCGCTACGAGCCTTCCGGCGCCATGCACGGCTTGATGCGCGTGCGCGGCTTCACCCAGGACGACGCGCACATCTTCTGCACCGAGGACCAGCTCGCCGCGGAATGCCTGAAGATCAACGACCTGATTCTGTCGACCTATGCGGACTTCGGCTTCACCGGCGACCTCACCGTGAAGCTGTCGACCCGGCCGGAGAAGCGCGTCGGCACGGACGCGATGTGGGATCACGCCGAACGGGTGATGGCGACCGTGCTGAGCACGATCCAGGCGCAGAACAATCACATCAAGACCGAGATCAATCCGGGCGAAGGCGCCTTCTACGGACCGAAGTTCGAATACGTGCTGCGCGACGCCATCGGCCGCGACTGGCAGTGCGGCACCACGCAGGTCGACTTCAACCTGCCGGAACGGTTCGGCGCGTTCTATATCGACCATGACGGCGGCAAGAAACCGCCTGTCATGGTGCACCGCGCGATCTGCGGCTCGATGGAGCGCTATATCGGCATCCTGATCGAGCACTATGCCGGCAACTTCCCGCTCTGGCTGTCGCCGGTGCAGGCGGTGGTCACCACCATCACCTCGGAAGGCGACGAGTACGCCAAGGTGGTGATGGAACAGGCGCGGCGCGCGGGGCTGCGGGTCGAGATCGACCTGCGCAACGAAAAGATCAACTACAAGGTCCGCGAGCATTCGCTGGCCAAGATCCCCGCATTGCTCGTGGTCGGCAAGAAAGAGGCCGAGACGCATTCGGTCTCGGTCCGCCGCCTCGGCAGCGACGGCCAGACGGTGATGACGACCGCCGAAGCCATCGCCGCGCTGGTCGACGAGGCGACGCCGCCGGACGTCCGGCGGATGCGGGAAGCGGGCTGATCCCTGAAATCGATCTAAATTCGCTTCCGGTTGCGGGCGTGCATGCTTATCTCGGCATGGCACGCCCGACGACGAGCTGAAGAGGATATTGCAGTGCCCGACGCCATCGAACTCCTGAAGACCCGCCGCTCGGTCAAGCCGCGCGAGATGACCGGCCCTGGCCCTTCGCCGGCCGAGCTCGAGACGATCCTCACCATTGGCGCGCGCGTGCCCGATCACGGCAAGCTCGCGCCCTGGCGCTTCATCATCTTCGAGGGCGATGCCCGCCAGCGCGCCGGCGAGGTGATCGCGAAGGTCTTTGCGCGGAAGAATCCAGGCGCGCCCGCGGCCGACGTCGAGGTCGAGCGCAAGCGCCTCACCGACGCGCCGCTGGTGATCGGCATCGTCAGCTTCACCAAACCGCATCCGAAAGTGCCGGCGTTCGAGCAGGAATTGTCGGCGGGCGCCAGCGCCATGAACATCGTCACGGCCGCGACCGCGCTCGGCTACGGCGCTTGCTGGCTGACCGGCTGGTTCTCCTTCGATCGCGACGTGCTCGACGGACTCGGCCTCAAGCCGGACGAAAAGCTCGCCGGCTTCGTCCATATCGGCACGCCGACCAAGCCCAGCGAAGACCGTCCGCGACCCGATCTGTCCACTATCGTGACCAAATTCTAGGGCCGGAAAGTCTGCTTCCAAGGCCGACGATTTATTTCGGCTCGAAGAACAACGACGTCAGCTGCTTCGTGAGTTCAGCCATGAGCGCGTTGCCGGGATTCGTTCGAACGCACATGATCCGGCGTATGGGAGGCAGTTCAGGAAGATAATAATCCTTGGCGACGACCACCGTGCCCGGCACCTTGCTGGCAGGGACGGCGGTGAACCCCATGCCAGCTTCCACCGCTCGTAGCTTCACTTCGAAATCGGGGCTGCTGAAAACAATCCGATAAGAAATTTCGTGACGTTCGAGCGTTCGCACCATCCAGTCGTCTCCGGGCCAAGTCAGGATCGGAATGGGAGATCCCGGACTTACCACAAACTGCTTCGCCCTGACCCAGACGAGCGGCTCGTCATCTGCCGCCACTATCATTTGGCGAAGATCGCCATCCATGCGTTGATGATCAAACAAGCAGGCAATATCGAGATACCCCTCGATCAAGGCTTTGGCGAGGGTGCCTGACTGGTCGACCTGGATGAAGATGCCAGAAAGGCTACCAACTGACTGTGGTGCCTTGAAAAAATCGGTCGCGAAGAGCGAATTGAGGCCCAGCTTGACCGGCTGCGAGCGCTCAGTATTGCCCGACAGTCTCATTAACTGGTCATTCGCCTCAATCATCCGCCTGGCTTGTTGCAGCGCAAGCCTGCCGAGGTCGCTGAGAGTCGTACCGGTTGAACTCCGCTCAAACAGCGGTCCTCCCACGAGATTCTGAAGCCTTTTCATCTGTGAACTGATCGCCGGCTGGCTCAAGCCCAACAGTTCACCGGCCTTCGAAAGGCTCCCGGTTTCGGAGATCACAATCGCGGTACGCACGATTTCTGTTGGGATATTTACGTGCCTCTTGCGGTGATTCATTTAATCAAAATCCCCTTTAAGATATTTAACCAATGGTTGCTTCTCTTACGGCATACCCCCCCTGAAACGTTGATGTGCCACAACACTTTTATGGGCCCATAGATTCTTGGAGGCCCAAAGCTTGCAATGGTATCCGCAAATTTACGGAACAAAGCATACAATAACCCGTAACGAGCATGCTCCCATCCTCAGCCACAACAAAGGGTTGAGGTTGACATGCTTAGATTCGTGCTCTGCCTACGTGGCGCTTCCGCCGTCGAATTCGCTCTGATCACTCCTCTCTTTCTGTTGATGCTGTTCGGGATCGTCATCTTCGGTGGCTATCTGACGATGGTCCACGGAGTCCAGCAGCTCGCCGCGGAAGCCGCGCGGTCTTCGGTCGCTGGAATCTCCGACAGCGAACGCAACACGATTGCGACCGGTTACGTCTCTGCACACGCTTCGACCTACCCTCTGCTGGATCCCGGTAAGCTTGCCGTCAGCGCGGCTCCATCGAGCAGCGCCGCGAACGTGTACGTGGTGACCGTCACATATGATGCGTCCGGCAGCATCGTTTTCGCCCTTCCACTCGTACGGGCTCCCACATCAACGATCATTCGGTCCGCCGCCATTCCCTACGGAGGGTTCTAGGATGAAATTGGCTCGGCACCTCCTGTTTCGGTTCGCCTCTGACGATCGCGGCAACGTTGCAATCATCGGAGCGAGTATGATGACGCTGGTCATCGGCTGTGCGGCCCTGGGCGTCGATGTCGGCTCGATCTTTGCCGACAGGCGCAAAGCTCAGAGCGCAGCGGATCTTGCCGCGATCGTCGCCGCTGGCAATCTGAACAATGCGACGAATGCCGCCTCGGCAACTGTCGTACGCAACAACTATCCAGCGAAAGCGCTGGTCAGCGTCGAGCTTGGAACCTACGCGCCGAACGCTGCCGTAGTGCCGGACAAACGCTTCGTCACGCCGGCAACTGGCGCTCCGACGGCCGCGCGCGTCACTCTCGAAACAAAGACCCCGCTTCATTTTGCCCGTTACATCACCGGTTCGAGCGAATACACGATCAGGACGTCAGCAACGGCATCGAGCACGGCACTCGCTTCATTTGCGATCGGCTCACGCCTGCTTGCGGTGAACGGCGGGCTGATCAATGCCGTGCTTGGATCGATGCTGGGCACAAACCTTTCACTTACGGCAATGGATTATCAGGCACTTGCGAACGCGCGGATCGATGCGTTCGATTTCCTTTCTGCGCTCGCCACCCGCGCCAGCGTGACTGGCCCCACTTACGACAATGTCTTGACCGGAAACATCAAGATGGCCGATCTCATTACGGCAATGTTGGCGACGCAACAGAGTACGAATGGCAACAACGCGGCCACGATCACTTTGTCGAATATAGCGCAAGCAGTCTCGGGACAGTCAACCCGGATTGCCCCGGGATCGCTTCTGAATCTTGGGCCTTACGGCAGCCTCGCCGTTGGCCAGAAGCCCAAGATCGGAGTCAGCCTCTCGCTCTTGAACCTGCTGTCCGGCGCTGCCGCAGTTGCGAATGGGACCAATCAGATCGCAACCAGCGTGAACCTCAACCTGCCGGGCATCACGCAAGTTTCCGTGGTCGCCACGATCGGTGAACGTCCGGTGGGCTCGGGCTGGTTCGCCGTCGGCGCGCAGGGAGCGAGCGTCCACACGGCTCAAACGCGCGTCCTGATTACGATCCAGCTCGCCGGCAGCGGAGGAATTCCCGCTGTCAACCTGCCGATCTATGTCGAAGTCGCGGCAGGTACGGCCACGCTGTCCGCCATCTCCTGCGGACGACCCGACATCAGCAGCACGACTGTATCGCTCGGCGTCACCCCGGGCGTCGTCGATGCATGGGTCGGCAATGTCACGATAGCCGACATGACCAATTTCAGGACCAAGCCAAATCCTCCGCCCGCTACGCTGCTCAGCGTAGCCGGCGTAAGCGTCACTGGGCGCGCTCATGCTGAAATAAGCAACTCCACCGCAAAGCAGGTTGATTTCACCTACTCTGACATTCAGGCCCAGACGATCAAGACAGTCACGACGACGAACTTCACCTCTTCGCTGATGTCGAGCCTGCTCAGGGACATGAGTCTGACGGTCACGTCGGGTCCTCTCGCGCTTCCTCTACCGGGCGTCGGCTCGACAGTCGCCAACATTCTCTCCGGCGCTACCAGTTCGATTGATCAGATACTCGCAGGCACGCTCGCTGCGCTCGGCGTCGGTATTGGGCAAGCGGACGTATGGGTTTCCGGCGTCAGATGCGACGGCGCCGTGCTCGTCAATTGACCTAGTGCCGCAATCCAATTCAGCCACCGCACGATCATTGTAGCAAGTTGCGTTGAGTCATTCCGCAATTCGGAATTGGCCAGTCATGGCCCGATGTCATCTTAACTTGAACGTTCTCAACTGGGGGTCTTAAAACATGCTTTCCCGCTTCAAATCTGACAGCTCGTTCGGTCTGCTCGACCGGATGCCGATCAGCGTGATGATCTGCGAAATGACAGATTTCAAGATCATTTACCTGAATGAATCGACGAGGAACAATCTCAAGAAAATCGAACACGTGCTGCCCGTCAAAGTCGACGCCCTGATCGGCCAATCGATCGACATCTTCCACAAGAATCCCGATCACCAGCGACGACTTCTGTCCGATCCCAAAAATCTCCCGCACCGGGCCCGCATCACCATTGGCGGCGAGACGCTCGATCTCACCGTGACCGCCATGATCGATGCGCGCGGCCGCTACACTGGCCCGATGCTCACTTGGGAGCTTGCGACCGAGAAGGCCAAGCTCGAAGCCGAGACCGAACGGCAGTTGCAGATGCTCGACAACATGCCGCTCAATATCATGATGTGCGACACCAATTTCAATATCACTTACGTCAACAAAACCAGTGTCAAGACTCTCACGCCTCTGCGGCACCTGCTTCCGGCCGCCCCGGACGAGCTCGTCGGCAAGTCATTTGACATCTTCCACAAGAACCCACAGCACCAACGTCGCATCGTCGGCGACCCGACCCGCCTGCCCCACGCCGCCAAGATCAAGCTGGGACCCGAGACTCTCGACTTGCGCGTTTCGCCCCTGTACGACCGGAAGGGCAACTACACGGGAGCGATGCTCAACTGGTCCGTCGTCACAACCAATGTGCGGCTCGCGGATGATTTTGAACGAGACGTGAAGAGCCTGGTGGGCACACTGGCTTCCGCCTCGTCCGAGATGCAGGCGACGGCGCAGTCGCTGTCCTCCACCGCCGAGTTTGTCAGCCAGCGATCCGCCGGAGCGGCATCGGCTTCCGAGCAACTCAGCTCCTCCGTGAACGAGATCAGCAGGCAAGTTGCCGAGGCGAGCAAAGTCGCAAGGGTGGCGGTCGAAGAGGCGGAAAAGTCCGATCAACTCGTCTCCGGCCTGGTGAAAATGGCACAGAAGATCGGCGACGTAGTGGCCCTCATCAGCCAGATTGCCGGTCAGACCAACCTCCTCGCACTGAACGCAACAATCGAATCCGCGCGGGCCGGCGAGGCTGGCAGAGGCTTCGCCGTCGTTGCATCGGAGGTGAAGGCACTTGCAAGCCAAACGGCCAAGGCGACGGAGGAGATCGGCGCCCAGATCAACGAGATGCAATCCGCGACAGGCAACACGGCCGGAGCGCTGAAGGCGATTTCCCAGACCATCAATCGCATAAGCGAGATCAGCACGGCAATCGCGAGTGCGGTCGAGCAACAAGTCGCGGCCACCAAGGAGGTTTCGACCAATATCAGCAGCACCAACCAGGCCGTCGGCGACACAAGCGACGCAGCGGGGAATGTTCTGACCGCCTCCGGCAGCCTGGCCAAGAATGCATCCGCGTTGGAGGTTCAAGTCGATAAATTCCTCGCGAGCGTTCGCGCTATGTAGCCGGAGCTCCAACTGCACCATTGAGGCCGGAGCGATCTGCTGGTCGAGCGGCCGGAGTACCTTCGGTTGACGAGATGCCCGGCGATGTCAGCCTCGATCCGGACGAGAGCTCGCCCGGGTCGTCCATGTCTGCCAGCCCATCAGCCGAGCAAGACCGTACGCGCCGAATCGTGACACGATTTTAATCGGAGTCTTGTTGACGCGTTCGACGTCTTGCGGCTTTGTTCCCGAGCAGGGAGGAAGCCCGGATGAGACGTCGTGATTTTCTGGTCGGAGCCGCGCTGCTCGCCGGCTCGATGGCGCGAAGCCGGGCCGCCGACATCCCCGCCCCCTCGTCCGCGGGGCTCGACCGCATCACGGCCTTCTTCGACAACGAGGTCACGAGCGGCCGGCTGCCCGGCGCCGTCATCCTGGTGCAGCAGCACGGCAAGCCGGTCTATCTCAAGACGTTCGGCGTGCGTGACACCCGAACCGGCCTTGCCATGACGCCGGACACGATCTTCGCCATCCACTCGATGACGAAGCCGATCACGTGCCTTGGCGCGATGATGCTGATCGACGAGGGCAAGCTCGCGCTCACCGACCCCGTGTCGAAATACATCCCCCTGTTTGCCGACACCAAGGTCGGTCTCGAGGTCACCGAGCCGGACGGCAAGCTCAAGCTCGACCTCGTGCCGCCGGTCCGTCCCGTCAACATCGAGGATCTGCTGCGGCATACCTCGGGCATCAGCTACGACTATATCGGCGGCAAATGGGTCGAGCAGGTCTACAAGGCCGCCAACATCTTCGAAGGCCAGTTCAACAACAGGGAATTCGCCGATCGCATCGCCAGGCTGCCGCTGGCGCGGCAGCCTGGAACGCTGTGGCGCTACGGCCATTCCACCGACGTGCTCGGCAGCGTCATCGAGATCATCTCGGGCCAGACGCTGTATCAGTTCCTGAAGCAGCGCATCTTCGATCCGCTCGGCATGAGCAGCACCAAATTCGCACTGACGACGGAGGACGAGCTGGCGCGGATGGCGCGACCGCTGCCGAACGATTTCATCCTGCTCGCCGGCGAGCGCGAGCGTCTCGACCATCCCGAATGGCAGTCCGGCGGCGGCGGCCTGCTCTCGACCATCACCGACTATCAGCGCTTTTCGCAGATGCTCCTCAACGGCGGCGAATTCGAGGGCAAGCGCTACCTGAGCCCCGCCGCGTTCAAGGCCATGACGACCGATCATATCGGGCCAGGCTCCGGCGTCGGACGCGATTACTTCTATTACCCGGGCGACGGCTTCGGCTATGGCTACGGCCTTGCGGTGCGGACCGATCCGGGCAACGCAAAACCGCCGCCGCCGGGCTCGCTCGGCGAGTTGAAATGGGACAGTGGCAGCGGCACCTATTTCGGCGTCGATCCCAAGCTCGACATGGTCTACCTCATGATGCAGCAGACTCAGAACGAGCGCGGCCGCATCACCCCCGCGTTCAAGGCGCTGGTCTACGACTGCTACCCCGAGGGGCTACGCCGCCCGTGAGGCGCGCTGGCCGCAATCTGCGAGCAGCTTTGCGATCTCGCCGGCAGGCCGCGCCGCGCTGAACAGAAAACCCTGCACCTCGTTGCAGCCTTCGGCGCGGAGCCAGTCGAGCTGATCCTCCGTCTCGACTCCTTCGGCGGTCGTGGTGATGTTGAGGCTGCGGCCGAGGCCCGAGATCGCGCGCACGATCGCACCGCAATCGGGCCGCAGCGCCAGATCCTTGACGAAGGAACGGTCGATCTTGATCTTGTCGAAGGGAAAGCTGCGCAGGTAGCTGAGGCTGGAATAGCCGGTGCCGAAATCGTCCATGGAAATGCTGACGCCGAGCTCGCGGAGCTGGTGCAGGATGGCGAGATTGGCATCGGTCTCGGCGAGGAAGATCGACTCGGTGATCTCGAGCTCGAGCCGCCTCGGCGACAGGCCTGACTGCGCCAGGGCCGAGATCACGACCTGAACCAGATTGCGGCTGCGGAATTGCGCCGGCGACAGATTGACCGCGACCTTGACGTCGGCAGGCCATTTGACCGCCTCGGCGCAGGCTTCGCGCAGCACCCACTCCCCCAACTGGGTGATCAGGCCGATGTCCTCTGCGACCGGGATGAACTCCGCCGGCGAGATCATGCCCTTGTCCGGATGACGCCAGCGCAGCAGCGATTCGAAGCCGGAAATGCGGTCGGAGGCGATCGACACCAGCGGCTGGTAGTGCAGCTCGAAACTCGCCATTGGCGAACGCCCGGCGCAGATCGAGCTCCATGTCGCGGCGCTTCTGCGCCTGGAGGTCCATCTCACGCTCGAAGAAATGGTGCACGCTGCCGCCGTCGGACTTGGCCCGGTACAGCGCCATGTCGGCGTTTCGCATCAACTCTTCCGGCGTCGTGCCGTCACCGGGCGACAGCGCGATGCCGATACTGGCGCCGATCACCATCTCCTGACCGTCGAGATCATAGGGCGCCTTCAGCATGTCGATCAGCAGGCCTGCGCAGGCGCTGGCCTCGTTCGGCGAGACGTCGGCCGCAAGGATCACCGCGAACTCGTCGCCGCCGAGCCGGGCCGCCAGATTGGCGCCGCGGACCGCGTTGGTCAGGCGTTCGGCCACCTGCTTGAGCAGACGGTCGCCGACGGGATGACCGAAGGAATCGTTGATGTTCTTGAACAGGTCGAGATCGATGTAGAGCACGCCGACGCGCTTGTCCCCAGCCTGGTCCAGGGCCTGCTTCAGGCGCTCCTGGAAATATTCGCGATTCGGCAGGTCGGTGAGCCCGTCATGGTGGGCCATGTGCGCGATGCGCGCCTCGGCCTTGCGCCGCTCGGTGATGTCGACCACCGCGACCAGATAGCCGTCGCGACCGTCGAAGGCGACGCGGCGGCCGAAGGTGAGCACTTCGATCTCGCTGCCGTCGGCGCGCAGGTGCCGCCAGTTGCGTGAGGAATGATAGGCATCGCCGACGCGTTCGAGCGCCTCGGCGTGGCTGTCCCACTCGTCTTCCGGCCAGATCTCGTGCAGCTTCATGCGCAGGAAGGTGGCGCGGCTGTAGCCGTAATGCTGGACCGCGGCATCGTTGACGCCAAGAAATTCCTTGGTCCGCGCGTCGAACACCCACATCGGCATGGGATTGCTGTCGAACAGCAGGCGGAACGAGGCGTCGCGCCGCTTCAAGGCGGTAACATCGAAGATCGTCAGCGAGACCACGTCGGCGAAAGCCGTGGCGCTGAGGCGAAGGTGCCGGCCCTCGCTCTCGATCTCGAGCTGCTCGCCGCGGCCGCCCGCGACGGCCTTGAGCAGAAAGTCCATGACGTCGGGCAAGGCCAGCAGCGGGGTCCCCTCGCCAACTCGCCGCCACAACAGGCTTTCGCTCGCAACCTTCAGCATTGCGCCCGCGCTGTTGTTGTGATGCACGATCTGGAGATCGAACGGCTTGCCCCCGGCATCGCGCAAGACGGCCAGCGAGACCACCGCGTCGTCGGTGGAGGCGAAGATCGCGTCCAGCAAATTGTACTGCGCGCCGCGCTCGTTGACATAGGCGCCGACCAGAGTGGCGCCCCAGCGCGAGGCCGTCGGCAGCGCCAGCACGTCGTAGGTCCGCACCATGCCATCGCGCACGCAATGTGCGCTGGCCCGATGCGGTCGTCCGTTGGCAAGCGCGCTCGTCGCCGCTTGCGACAGCGCGGTGGCGCAATCCGGCGACAGTTCGGCGACGGGAATATCCCAGCGCTCGTCGCCGAGCCATTTCTGCACGTAGCGTCCGCTGCGCGACAGTTCGAGCGCGCCGTCGTTCCTCAGCAGCGCGATGTGATCGGCGAGCCGTCCGAGACTGCCGAGCATCACATCCTCGTAGCGTGGCAGCCGATCGCCGGGCCTCAGCGCGGCACGCCATTTGCGCTGAAGCACCGGGATGTCGTCGAACATTTCGGCGGCCGGTTTTCCCGACACTTTCTTCGCGGTATTCATGGCAGTCCCCAACGCACTTTCCCGCCGCATCCAATGCAGGCGCACTTAACGACATGTAAAAAGCGCGGGGGTCCGGGTTCCATTCGGCGATTATGACAGTTTTAAGTCGGGCGTTGGTTAGTGCGCGTTAGACACTATGACGGTCGTGCGAAGGCGATACGGGCGTGTCCCGGACGCGCTGCAGCGTTCTTACGCTGCTGCGCAGAGCGGGACCCAGCAGGCCACGGAGCTCGCTGATGCATGGGCCCCGGCTTCTGCAGCGCATCGTCGAAAGGACGCTGCGCCGCGCCCCGGGGCACGAGACCTTTGTTCAACGGCACACATGGTTGATCATCCTCGCGGCGCATTTCGCCCGAGCTTTGCTTCGTCGCTTGCCCTCAATTGAAAGAGGGCGCAGGGAAGACCGGGTGCCGGCCGGGCACCCACGGTCCACTGTGCGAAGGGTAGAGCAAGACTCTGCACAGCGGCATACAGGTGAAGCCAAACAACCGGCCTTCCCTGCGCAGTGGTTTTACGGCTTATGTCGTACTCTCCCCGGGGAGCGTTGCACTATTGCCCCCGTCGCCTTGCGGATGGCTGACGCGTACGTCCGGTTGGACGAGACACATCACCACAAGACTTGACGCACAGACCCCGGGCGTCAGGACCACACGATTTTGCCGTACGCTGATTACACCGGTCGTATGCGCGACGCTCTCGCTCACGGTTGCCCGCCCTGCGAAGCTCTTCGCGCCGATGCAATCAGCGTCCACCGCCGTCCGGCCCGCGTTCGTGACGATCGCGATACGCCCCTCTTCCTTGGGCCGGGTTGCCGCGACACATACGCCGTTTCCGAATTTCGGTAAAGTGGAATATTTTTGATAATGCGGGTTGACCCCGATGTTGGGTGTTTTGCCCGTCAGGGAATACAAGGTCTCGTAGCGACGCAACATCTTGTGTCCCGGATGAGGGAAGCGACATTCGAGCCTCCAGGCACGAGTGGTCCCGGGTGTCGCTTCGCTCACCCGGGCTAAGGGCACTATGATCGCGGTTCCGCCAGCTGCTCGATCACGAGATCGAGCAGCGCGCGGAGACGAGCGAGGCGCCTCATATCGCGATGGTAGCCCACATAGGTGTCACGGCCGGGTGGCGTCGTTCCGATGTCGAGCGCGACCAGACGGCGGTCGCGGTCCCCGAGCGGACGTGGCAGCACGGCCAATCCGGCGCCGCTCGCGCACAGCTCGGCCTGCACCTGCCTGTTGTTACTACGCGAGGCGACCTCCGCATTGGGCAGCGCGCGCTTCAGCCAGACCGCGTCGGGCATGTCGGCGTACTCGGCATTCATCGTCACGACGCGGACAGCGTTGGCCTTGCCGTCGCCGGGGCGCGGCGGCTTGGTGCCCTTCTTGCCATAGAGCGCGTAGGGAATATGCAGCAGCTTTCTGGAGACCACCTCGGGCTCGCTGAACGGCTTGATGCGGAAGACGAGATCGGCTTCCCGCCGCGGCAGGCTGTAGAGCCGCGCATCGGTCAGAAGCTCCACAATCACCTTGGGGTGACGCTTGCCGAACGCGGCGATCACCGGCGACAGCATCACCGTCCCGAACCAGTCCGACGAGGACAGGCGCAACAGGCCGTCGAGCTGCGTCTTCGCACCAGACACCTGCCGCTCCAGCGCGAGCGCCTCATCCTCAATCCGCTCGGCGTGACGGAGCACGGCCGTGCCCTCGTCGGTGAGCACGAAGCCATCCGCGGTGCGCTGGAACAGTGTCTGCCCCAGCGACATCTCCAGCGCGCGAAGCCGCCGGCCCATGGTCGGTTGGGTCTGGCCGATCTTCCGTGCGGCGGCACCGAGCGTGCCTTCACGGGCAATCGCCAGGAAGATGCGTAGGTCGCTCCAATCCATCAGAATTCCCGCCATACAGAACTGTATGATGATCGTACATGCTTGTTCCTTCCTATGCAAAATTTCATGACCACATTGGAGGCCGACAAGGGAGCAAGAGGGTCATGACGACACAATCGACGATGCGCGCTGGCGTCCTGGAGGCTCACAACGCCCCGTTACGCCTCTCGACGATTTCCAGGCCTGAGATCGGGCCGCGCGAGGTGTTCGTGCGGGTGTGCGCCAGCGGCATCAATCCGCTCGACACCAAGATCCATGCAGGTACGGCCGCGCATGCGCGCCATCCGCTGCCGGCGATTCCCGGCATCGATCTTGCCGGCGTGGTCGAACGCACTGGGCGCGAGGTGACCCGGTTCAAGCCGGGCGACGAGGTCTACGGCATGACCGGTGGCGTCGGCGGCGTGCCGGGATCGCTCGCTGAATTCGCGGCGGTCGATGCCGACCTCCTGGCATTGAAGCCCGCCAATCTCAGCATGCGGGAGGCTGCCGCCCTTCCCCTGATCGTCATCACGGCCTGGGAAGGCCTGATCGACCGCGCAGCGTTGAAGGCGGGCCAGAAGGTGTTGATCCATGGCGGTGCGGGCGGCGTCGGTCATGTCGCGATCCAGATCGCGCGCGCCTTCGGAGCGGAGGTGTTCGCAACCGGCTCTGCGTCGCAGCGTGCCATCATCGAGGGTTTCGGCGCTGTATTCATTGATCGCGACAGTTCGGTCGAGGCCTATGTGACGCAGCATACAGGCGGCCAGGGCTTCGACATCGTCTACGACACCGTCGGCGGCAAGGTGCTCGACGCCTCCTTTGAAGCGGTACGCCGCTTCGGCCATGTGGTGAGTGCACTCGGCTGGGGGGCGCACGCGCTTGCGCCGCTGTCGTTCCGCGCAGCGACCTATTCAGGCGTCTTCACGCTGCTCCCGCTGCTGTCGGGCGAAGGGCGCGCCCATCACGGAGAGATCATGGCGGAGGCAACGCGCCTGGTCGAGGCCGGCAGGCTCGTGCCGCTGCTCGACCCCAGGCGTTTTACGCTGGAGAGCGTCGGCGAGGCCTATGCGCGGATCCGAGATCACGCCGCCAAAGGCAAGCTGGTCGTCGAGATCTGAGTGAGCTTGTAGCCGGCGTGGCGCTGTGCCCGCCGCTAATCCTCGCTGGACGCCGCGGAGCGGTTGCGCAAATACGCTTGCGATAGCAGGAAGAACAACGCGCGCTCGCCCTGGTATTTGGCGGACGGCCGCGTGCGCTCGAAGCCATCGGCAAAGATCTTGCCGGACTGGTCGCACACCTGCCATCGCCAACCAAACCGCTTGCGCCTGGTGAGGATCACTTCGAACATGCCGACGCGCTTGGTCCCCTGCCCCTTGCCGGTCTCGCAGACGCACAGCCTGCTCCGGACTCCTCCGTTGGAGACCCGACATATAGCGCAGCGGAATAGAAAGAGAATGAAATTGATGATCGGAAATGCGCATCTTGCACCGTTGTGATGAACGCGCGACGTCCTCCGGAATAAGCGGGCGTTGCCGGTGTTCTTGCCGGCTCTTCGACGCGAGCTGTTAACGCTGGCAGGTATTCAAATCAGGATGAGGGCGCGGAGGTCCGGTAAGCAAATGCTCACTGGACTTCCATGGCGGGCGTCAGCGGCCTACGCGTCTGATTGGCTTTTCGTGCGCTGGATGAGAACCGCGGTACGATGTTGCGGAAATCGCTCGCATCGAACGCCGTGCTTTCGGTGATCGCGCCGGTCTCGTGCAGCGTTGCAACGCTTCTTCAGCGGGGCTTCACTTCGTGCTGCACCGCGTCCGGGACACGCGATCAGCGCGCGACGACTTCGACCTCGCCGTCGACGCCGTTCACGACGTTGAAGCCGCGCTCGTAGACCTTGCCCTCGTTCTTGGCGATGGCGCGGTACTCGCCTTCGGAAAGCACCACGCGCGGGAAGGCGCCGATCGATTCCTTGATGACGTCGCCGCCCGGGGTCAGCACCGACCAGGCGGTGTTGGCGAGCGCCTCGCCGCCTCTGTCGCTGACCAGCTTGAGTGTGATCACGGCGGCGCGGTGGGTGATGGTGACGTCGGTGAGCTTGCCGACCTGCACGCGGATGTCGGAGCGCACCACCGAATTGGCATCGCCATAGTTGGAGACGATGTAATAGGTGCCCTCGGGGATCAGCACGACGTCGCCGGCGGCGACGTTCGGCACCAGCGAGGCGCGCTCGCCGGATTCGAACTGGCTGCCCTTGTAGATCGCGAACGAGATCTGGTTCTGCGGAATGCGGCTGGTGCCGACCCGGCCCTCGATGCGCAGGCCGCCGGCCGGCAGCACGAAGGATTCCCGGTCGGTCTCGGCTTTCAGGCTGACGGTGCGTACCGCGCTGACGAGGCCGAAAGCGACGTGCACGACGTAATTGCCCGGCGGCAGCACGATGTTGGGCGTGGCGTTACGGTCCTCACGGATCAGCTTGAAGGTGCCGTTCTCGTCGGGACGGTCGGCAAACACGCGCCAGACCAGGCCACTGGTAATGGGCGCCGAGTCCTTGCCGTATTTCGCGGTCAGGGACAGCACGCCCTGTCCGGGCGCGGCGGCGTTGAGGGGGGCGGCCGACGGCACGGTCGTGACGGCGGGCGGCGGCATGCTCGGGGTCACCGGCTGCATCAAGGTCGGCGGCAGGCTCGGAGGACCGGCACCCAGGCCGGAAGGAGGCGCCAGGTTGATGGCCCCGCCGGGGTCGGGCACCGAAGCCGGCGGCACCGGCGGCGGCCGATCGGAGAAAAGCTGCGCCTGCGCAGCGTTTTGGCCTGAGGTAAGGACGCACGCGGCAAGGATCAGCGCCGGCAGCAGCCTGCCGCTGCGCCGCCATCCGATGATGCCGTCACCCCCGCGTGTCATGCTTCCTGCTTTTCACCGAAAACGCGGCAAATTCAAGCCTCTGAAACCCCAGGAAATACGGTCCCGGCACGGTTCTTTGGAACCCGGTTAACGCCTGCGTGATTGGGCCGACGACGGCCAGCCGTCGCCACACTGCTGCCCCCTGTGTCCCGAACGGTATAAACCATGCTTCACCCTCGTTATGGCGGAGCAGGAATACGGCGCCTACTCTGGTGTGAGGGCTGGCCCGGGTGGGAGAGTTTTCGGTGCTGGATATTTTGAAGGGTCGGGGCGCGAACGGCTCCAATGGCGAAAAAGCCGGTGAAAAAGTCGGCTTGGGCAGCATCCGCCGGCCGGTGATCGGCCTTGCCCTTGGGGGCGGCGCGGCGCGCGGCTTTGCCCATATCGGGATTCTCAGGACGCTGCTTGCCAACGGGATCGTGCCCGACGTCGTGGTCGGCACCTCCATCGGAGCCGTGGTCGGTGGCCTCCACGCGGCCGGCCGGCTCGACACGTTCGAAGAGTGGGGGCGCAGCCTGCAAGGCATGCGCAACATCCTCGGCTATCTCGACATCCGCCTCAACGGCTCCGGCCTGCTCGGCGGCGAGAAGCTTGCAACCCGGCTCGAGGAGGCGGTCGGGCAGACGCTGATCGAGGATCTCCCCGTCAAGTTCGCGAGCGTGGCGACCGAGGTCCGCACCGGTCACGAGATCTGGCTGACACGCGGCCGCCTGGTCGATGCGATGCGCGCGTCCTACACGCTGCCCGGCATCTTCGCGCCGATGCTGATCGGCGACCGCTGGCTGGTCGATGGCGCGCTGGTCAATCCCGTGCCGGTCTCGGCCGCCCGCGCGCTGGGTGCTGAAATCGTCATCGCCGCAAATCTTTCCAGCGACATCTTCACGCATTCCACGACGATTCATTCGCA
Source organism: Bradyrhizobium sp. NDS-1 (assembly GCF_032918005.1). Classification (NCBI taxonomy): domain Bacteria; kingdom Pseudomonadati; phylum Pseudomonadota; class Alphaproteobacteria; order Hyphomicrobiales; family Nitrobacteraceae; genus Bradyrhizobium; species Bradyrhizobium sp. NDS-1. Next base: position 3,279,464 of record NZ_CP136628.1, on the reverse strand, counting down.
CGGTGCAGTGCCCAGTCCGGTCGTGCCGGAGCCTGGGGAGCCGGCTGCCAAGCGGCGCTTCCCGCGCCTGTTCTCGCCGGAGAAGACGATGAAGCGAGAGTTCTTTGGCGGCAACGGCCGTCCCGGCATCTCCTCGGTGATGGTCGACGCCTTCAACATCATGCAGGACCGCATCACCCGCGCCCGCCTCGCCGGCGATCCGCCCGACCTTCTGATCACGCCGCGGGTCGGCCAGTTCGGCTGGTTCGACTTCCACCGTTCAGAGGACCTGATCGCCCACGGCACGCGCGCCGCCGAGCGCGCGCTTGAGTCGATCCAGGAGGCGATCGAGGTGCTCGCGCCGGCGCCGGCAGGCAGCGCGCCCAAAGCGGACGAGCAGGCCTGATCAGGCCGTCTTGATGTAGTCGCGCAAGGCTTCCTGCTCGGTTTCGTATTCCTGGACCCGGCGCTTGACGATGTCGCCGATCGAGATGAGGCCGACCACCTTGCCGTTGTCGATCACGGGCAGATGGCGGAACTTGCCCGATGTCATCATCTCCATGATCTCGGCGACCGTGTCGGTCTCCTTGCAGGTCACCACCTTGCGGGTCATGACCTGAGCGACCGGCTCCTCCAGCACGCCGGCGCCGCGCTCGCCGAGCACGCGGACGATGTCGCGCTCCGACAGGATGCCTTCGAGCCGGCTCTGGTCCATCACCAGCACCGCGCCGATCTTCTTGTCAGCGAGCAGCTTGACCGCGGCCGCCAGCTTTGCGTCGGGCCCAACGCTCATGATCTGGTGACCCTTGGTGTTCAGAATGGAACGTACCGTCATTGTTGCCTCCCTGAATCGGACCCGTCCCGCCATTGGGCGGTCCGGACTTGTTCTTCGAGTCTTCAACTAACAGTTTCAGCGCCGGTTTCACGCTCGTGCGCTTGTCGAAGCGTTGCCGCTATCGGCCTGTCGCTTCGGAACATTCTTCACTCGAATGATGGATGAATTCGGGCCGCGCCGCAAGCGCCGCTTCAAATACGGTCTGAAACGTCCTGTGACGACGCATCCGCAGCATCGCTTCGCATGCGCGGCACCGGATCGAACAGGGTGAACAGCAACAGGCCGGCAAAGAAGCCGCCGATATGCGCCTGCCAGGCGACGCTCGTGGTTTCGGAATCGATGCCGATCGCGCCGACGCCGAAGATGATGTTGACGCCGAACCACACCGCCAGGAAGCCGACCACCCGCCCGTCGCGCAGCGCGCGCGACAGCGGCAGCGCCGGAACCCTTGCTGCGGTATCGGCGTCCGAACGGTTGAACGACAGGAAGCTGCCGCGGACGAAGGCAAAGCGGATGGCGGCGGCCATCGCGCCCGACACCGAGGCCGAGGCGCCGATCATCGGCGCCACCGCGTGCTCATGGGTGACGAGATGGGCGAGCGCGCCGGCCGCCGCCGTCACCGCCAGAAACAGGAAGAACCTGACCGCCCCAAAGCGCCGCGCCAGCGCGCTGCCGAACGGCAGCAGCCACAGCACGTTGAAGCCGAGATGGGTCAGATTGGCGTGCAGCAGCGAATAGGTGACGAAGGTCCAGATCTTCGCACCCGTCCCGCCGGGAATCTCCAGATTGAGCAGCGAGGAATCATAGCGCTTCGGGATGAAGCCGAAGACGTCGATGGTCCAGTTCTCGATCTCGGGCGGCAGCAGCACCCGCAGATGGATCACCGCCAGCAGGACGATATAGGCGGTCAGCGCCGTGGGCAGCGTCAGGACCGGCTCGCGCGGGGCCTCTTCGACAACCGCCGGCCCCTCCGCTTGAGGATCTTGCCGAGGGCCTTGCGGCGGAGAATCTTGAGAGGAATCCAAGGCAGCTTCGCTTTCAGCGCGACCGGAGCAACACGCTTGCAGATAGTCGCCTTTGCCAGCCTTGCGCAAGTGCACAAAAGGAAAAGGCAGGGCCCTGGGAAGCCCTGCCTGTCCGTGTTGGCCTTTCCGGCACCCGAGGAATGAAGTGTATCCCCACCCCTCCCCGGCCCGCGGCCAAACTGTTTGACGCCCTGTGTACAGACCCCGCTGAGAACCTGGAGAAAAGCGACGGGGCTTGCGACTGCGGCCACCATAGTAGCGGGGCGCGAGGTGCAAAGCGCATAGTTAATTTAACGTTAACAACGCAAAGGCGACCTTAAGGAGTGCGAAAACGCCGCTCCGGCATGGACGCTGCAAATCCCCTCCTGCACAACAACACAAGGGATCGTGGGTGCACTGAAGCGGGACAGGTCTGTCCCGTCGAGGTTACACCCCGGGGTAAGCGTTCAGTCATGAAACATCCGTCGAGCCGCGCGTTCTTCGCGTATTGGGACAAGAAGCGCGGCGCTGCACGGGCCCCCGACAGGGCCGACATCGATCCGGCCGCGGTCCGCGGCCTGCTCGGCGACATCTTCGTGCTGTCCTGTGAGCCGAACCTCGGCTTCCCGTTCCGCGTCGCCGGCACGCGGGTCTGCGCGCTGGCAGGATCCGACCTCAAGGACCAGAGCTTTGCGGCGCTGTTCGACGATGCGAGCCGCAGCGAGATCGAGGAGATCACGACCGTCGTCGCCGACGAGACGTTAGGCGTGATCGCCGGCGTCACGGCCGCGCACGAGGACGGCAGCAAGGCCCATCTCGAGCTGTTGCTGCTGCCCTTCAACGCCCGCCCGCACACACCCGTGAGCGTGACGGGCGTGCTCGCGCCGTTCGACGACGCGTGCGGCGCGCTGTCAGCCTTCACCCTCACGTCCTGGCGCTATCTGCACCAGCCGGAGAAGCTCTTGCCGCGCGCGATCCGCAAACTGCAGATCGCACGCGGACTGATGGTGTATGAGGGCCTGAGATAATCGCCGCCCAACGCGCGGGTATCGCGCGAAGCGGGAACCCGTAGCGCGACATCAACGCGGATGCGGATGGCCGTTTTTGCCGGATCTGCGTCATTCCTGATCTCGTTGCCAGGCGTTAGCTTCCGCCTCGCGCGAAGCAACGAGGATCGGGTGACATCATCATGACGTGGCGCATTCTGGCGTTGAGCGGCGTCGGTTGCCTGGCATTGCTGGCCGCGATCGGCGGAACCTGGCTGTTCCTGCTGCCGGGCTCGCCGGCTCGGGGAAGCGCGCCCGCGATATCCAAGGACGAGACCGAGGCGACGCTTGCCGCGCTGAAGCCGCCCAAACGCAAACGTCCCCTGATCGCCATCGTCGGCATCAACGACATGACCGAGACGACGGACTATCTGATGCCATACGGCATCCTCGCACGCGCCGATGTCGCCGACGTCCAGACATTGGCGACGCAGCCTGGTCCCGTCGCGCTCTATCCCGCGCTCAAAGTGCAGCCGCACGCGACCATCGCCGAGTTCGACGCCGCGCATCCGGACGGCGCCGATTACGTCATCGTGCCCGCGATGAGCCCCGAAGACGATGCCACGGCCTTGCAGTGGATCAGAAGCCAGGCCGGCAAGGGCGCGATCGTCATCGGTGTCTGCGTCGGCGCCAAGGTCGTCGCCAACACCGGGCTGCTCGACGGCCGGCGGGCCACCACACACTGGTACTCGTTGCGCGATCTGCAGAAGCATTCCGCGATCCGCTATATCCCGGACCGCAGGCTGGTGATCGACCGCGGCGTTGCGACGACGACCGGCATCACCGCGTCCATGCCGATGGCGCTGACCCTGGTCGAGGCCATCGCCGGCCGCGCCAAGGCGGAGGCGGTCGCCCAAGAGATCGGTCTTTCGCAGTGGGATGCGCGCCACCGCAGCGAGGCGTTCCAGTTCACACGCCCCTTCGCGCTGACGGCGATCGCGGGCACGCTCGCATTCTGGAATCGCGAGCAACTCGGAATCGCGCTGACATCAGGCATCGACGAGGTGTCGCTTGCGTTGGTCACCGATGCGTGGTCGCGCACTTATCGCTCGCGTGCCCTCACCTTCGCGGCCACGGCAGAGGCGCGGGCGAGCCGCGGCGGTCTTCGTATCCTGCCGGACAAGGTCGCAAGCGATTGGCCGGCGAAGCAGACGCTGCCGGCAGCGGTCGATCTGCCGCCGGCGCGTGCGCTGGACCAGACGCTGCATGCCATCGATGCGCGCTACGGATCGCGCACGGCCGACTTCGTCGCGATGCAGCTCGAGTATCCGAGATGAAGCGGGAACGGCGTTAGGGCATCGCCAGATGCCAGGCGCCGTTCAAGAAGCCGTCACCGGTGACGTCGCCGGGCTTCTGGTCCTTGGCGAAGGTGTAGAGCGGCTTGCCCTTGTAGGTCCATTGCTTCGAGCCATCGTCGCGCGTGATGATGGTGTAGCCGTCGCCGGCCGCATCGCTCGCCTCGGCCTTCAGCACCGGCCAGTTCGTCGCACATGGACCGTTGCAGGCCGACTTGCCGTCGGCATCCTTGTCGAAGGTGTAGAGCGTCATGCCCTTGGCGTCGGTGAGCACGTTGCCCTTGTCGGTCTTGCCAGTCTTGGTCGGCGGCGCGGCGAAGGCGGCGGGGACGATCGCGAGGGACATGGCCAGGGCGAGCGCGAGGCGGATCGAGGACCTCATGATATCTCCTGTCATGCAATTGGCTTGCATGGATAGGACGCCGCGCACGGCCCGGTATTCCCAAGATGACGGCGAGGATATTTTTCGCTGCGCGCGCCGGCACAGGGGAATAAACTGGATGGACCGAGACAGACCGACAAAGAGACATGAGCAAGCCGCATTGGCGTCCCGCACACGCATCCGACCTGCCCGCGATCAGCGCCATCGCGGCGCGGGTACATCCCGACCTTCCTGAAAGGCCCGAGGTGTTCGCCGAGAAGATGCGGCTCTATCCCGGTGGATGCCGCGTGCTGATCGCCGGCGACGAGATTGCCGGCTACGGGCTTGCGCATCCCTGGAAGCAGCACCGGATTCCGCCGCTCGACGGGTTGCTCGCACGATTGCCCGACGATGCGGATTGCCTCTATGTCCACGACGTCGCCGTCTTGCCGGATTCTCGCGGCGGCGTTCTGCGCGTCTATATCGCCGAGATCGAGGAGCTGGCGCGTGCCTCAGGCATCGCAACGCTCGCATTGGTCTCGGTCTACGCGACGCGGCCGCTGTGGGAGCGCCTCGGCTTTCGACCCGTCACGGCGGAGGCGGAGCTGCGGGCAAAGCTCGCATCCTATGGCGAAAGCGCGACGTACATGCTGCGCGACCTCGCCGGGCCGTAACCTCGCCCACGCGGCGTGCGGGGCATTCAACCGCGATGCTTCTTCTTCGCCTTCTTTCCCGGCGCGCCCTTCACGGGCCATGGCGTGACCGATGACGGCTCTGCGTGGCCCGGCCGATGCTTCTTTTTCTTTGCGAAGGAAGGCGCCTCCTCGAATTTCGGCGCGCGTTCGCCGTGGGACTTGCCGCGCGGCTTGAACCCACTCGCCTCGCGCGGACGTTCATCGCGCCGTTCGCGATGCTCGCCCGCCTCGCGCCGCGGCGCATGGGACCGCTCTTCCGAACGTTCCTGACGCTGCGGCGCCTCCGCCATCAGCTCGATCCGGATGCTGTCTTCCTTGTCCGGACGCTTGACCTTTGCAGCGAACGACTCCGCCACCCGCTCGGAAATCTCGAACTCGGTCGTCGTATCCATGATCCTGATGGCGCCGATGTCGCGCTTGTCGATGCCGCCGCGGCGGCAGATCATCGGCAGCAGCCAGCGCGCCTCCGCATTCTTGCGTCGTCCGATCGCGGCCCGGAACCAGACGCTGGTCTCCGACATGCCGTGCTTCGACGGCGCCTTGCCGGATTTCGATCGAGGCCGCGCGCTACGATCGTCGCCGCCTTCGCCTTGAAATCTGTCGCGGCCGCGATCCTCGCGCGGCTTGCCGCTGCGCTCGCCGGGATCGATGATGTCCTCGGGCGACGGCAGCCGCGCACGGTAAAGCCGCGCCAGTGCCGCGGCGATATCCTCGGCCGATCGCTCGGCCAGCAGCGCCTGGGCCAGCGCCAGATCGTCGGCCGTCGTCTCCTCGGTGAACAACACGTCCTTCATGCGATCGTGATCGAGCTTGCGGATTTCGTCCGCCTGCGGCGCCGTGCCCCAGACCGCGTCAACCCCTGCGAGATTGAGCAGCAGCTCCGCACGCCGCCGGCGGGCGGGCGGCACCAGCAGGACGCTCGTTCCCTTTCGCCCCGCGCGCCCGGTGCGGCCCGAGCGATGCTGCATCACCTCGGCGTCGTTGGGCAGGTCGGCATGAATGACGAGATCGAGGCTCGGCAGGTCGATGCCGCGGGCGGCGACGTCGGTCGCCACGCACACGCGCGCGCGTCCGTCACGCAGAGACTGCAGCGCCATGGTGCGCTCGTTCTGCGTCAATTCGCCCGAGAGAGCGACGACGGAAAAGCCGCGCTCCAGCAGTGCCGCCTGCAAATGCCTGACGTGATCGCGCGTGCTGCAGAACACCAGCGCGCTCGGCGCCTCGTAGAAGCGCAGCACGTTGACGACGGCATGCTCGGCATCGGCGGGCGCGATGCGGATCGCGCGGTATTCGATGTCGGCGTGACCGCCCTCGTCGCCGGCGACCTCGATCCGGAAGGCCTGCTGCTGATATTGCTTGGCGAGCGCGACGATGCCGCGCGGGAATGTCGCCGAGAACATCAGGGTGCGGCGCGTCTCCGGCGTGGTCTCGAGGATGAATTCCATGTCCTCGCGAAAGCCGAGATTGAGCATCTCGTCGGCCTCGTCGAGGACGACCGCTTTCAATTCCGAGATATCGAGGCGGCCGCGCCGCAAATGGTCGCAGAGCCGGCCGGGCGTGCCGACCACGATGTGGGCGCCGGCTGCCAGCTCGCGCTGCTCGCGGCGCGGATCCATGCCGCCGACGCACGAGACCACGCGCCCGCCCGCATGCCCGTAGAGCCAGGCGAGTTCGCGGTGGACCTGCATCGCGAGCTCGCGGGTCGGTGCCACGATGAGGGCGAGCGGGGCGGCAGCCTGCGCGAACTGCTCGGTCTCGCCGAGCAGATCCTTGGCCATGGCAAGGCCATAAGCGAGGGTCTTGCCGGAGCCGGTCTGCGCCGAAACCAGGAGGTCGCGATCGGCCGCCTCGTCCGCAAGCACGGCGAGCTGAACGGGGGTCGGTGAATCATAGTTCCGCTCGGCCAAAGCTTTGGCGAGCGGCGGGGTCAGGGCCGGAAAAGACACGGGATGGAAAACCTTGGTTAATTCAGGCGCGCAAACGGTGGACCGGCGGGCCTGAGCTCGCGTGGGGAGGCAATCGGCCCGGCCGCACGCTGGATTTGATCTGGGCGCTCTTTACGCCAAGCGCTCGGAAATCACCATGCCTATGATGCATGGCTCAGCGAGAACTGTGACTGAATGGTGCAGAAGCCCCTGTGGCCGCCTCGCAGCTTCCAGGTCGGGGAAGACCGTCAAGGCCCCGGAATTATGACCCAAAGAGTCCCGGAATCATGACCCAAAGTGTCATGCGCCGTGCGTCCGAATCTCATTATCATCGTGCTGGTTCCACGACACCGAAGATTTTGAGCACTGATTTCTTAAGTGAGGAATGCAGGATGAATGCAATATCCAAATGGCTGCTTTCACTTGTGGCAGCGGCGGCTCTTCAGCTCGGAGCGGCGCAGGCGGCGACCGTCGTTGCCCTGGGCGCCAGCAATACCGCAGGCAAGGGCGTCTCGTCCGAGCAGGCCTATCCGGCCCAGCTCGAGGCTTTGCTGCGCGGGCGCGGCCTCGACGTTCGCGTCGTCAATGCCGGCGTCAACGGTGACACGACGGGCGGGATGATGGCTCGGCTTGAAAGTGCAGTCCCGAAGGGGACCAAGGTCGTCATTCTCCAGCCTGGCGGCAATGATGCGAGGAAAGGCGGGGCCGACCATACCGGCGAGATCAAGGCCCGGCTGGCGCAGATGGGGGTCAAGGTGATCATGCTGCCCAATGGCATGTTCCGGGGCAAACCGCACCAGCCTGACGGGATTCACCTCACGCCTGAAGGTTATCGGATGCTCGCACAACAATTGGCGGGCCCTGTCGCCGGTGCATTGGGACGATAGCACGCAAGCGTCGGATGCTCCGGCAGCGAGCGGTGCTCGCGCTTCGAGACGCCGCGCCGGAGCGGATAGACGATGCATCGTGATCTTTCGCGGCGCGGACGGCGCGCAGGCTTCGGCCGGCTCCCGCTCATATCTCCGCGTAGATCTCCAGCAGATTGCCGTCGGGGTCGCGGAAGAACAGCGTGCGGTGGCCGAAGGACTGGTTCGTCGGCGGCGACAGCAGCGCCACGCCTTGCCGCGTCAGCTCGTCGGCGCATTGGTCGACGTCGGCGGCCGAAACTTTGAACGCCAGCTGCAGCGAGGCACTGCCCGCCGGCATCGGCGCATCGGCAGCAGTACGGCTCGGCCGTGCCAACGCCAGCGTGTTGGGGCCGAGGCCGTACTCGATCCAGTTCGGGGAGAGCTCGCGCAGCAGGGACAAGGCGAGGACATCCTCGTAGAAGCGGCGCATCGCGGCCATGTCGCGCACGAAGATGACGGTGTAGTCGATCGCGCGAATGGCGTGGAAGGGCGAACGAGGGCGTCGGGTTGTTTCGGGTGTGTGTTCTTTTGTCATCGTGGCCTTTATTCCAAACTCCGGCTCGTAGCCCGCATGAGCGAGTGGGGGATCGACGGCGTCTTCTATCCCACCAGTTCCGGCCAAGGCACGATGGTCGACTTCACCGTCTTCATCGCCATCGCGTCCTTCACCGCCTGCGCGACGCCTTCCTCCGTGAACGGATAGATCGTCTGCATCTTCAGCCAGGGATATTTGTCGCGGGTACGATAAAGCATGTCGACGCCGAGCGGCAGGTCGTTGCCGGTAAAGCCCCAGGAGCCGAGCACGTTGAGGTCCTTGGTGCAGATGCGGTGCCAGGAAGTGTCGATCGAGCCGGCGTCGGTGAACTGGCCCATCTCGACATAGGTGCCGCCGTCGCGCAGCATCTCGATGCCTTCGGGGCCCGCCGTCGGGTGGCCCGAGCAGTCCATCACGAGATCGGCGCCGAAGCCGCCGACGATATCGCGGACGCGCGCGATGCGCTCCTGCGGCGACTTCAGTTCCTCGATGTTGACGGTCGCCTCGGCGCCGAACTCGCGGGCCAGCTTGAGCCGCGGCTCCTCCGGCGCGCCGACGCAGATCACGCGCCCTGCTCCCATCTCCTTGGCGGCAGCAACCGCCAGAATGCCGATCGGGCCCGAGCCCTGGATCACCACCGTGTCGCCCCAGGAAAAGCCGCCGGCGCGGCTGGCGCGGTTGAAGGCGCGGATGCAGGAGGTCAGCGGCTCCGACAGCGCGCCAAGCCGCAGCGACATGTCGTCGGGCAGCTTGTAGATCTTGGTGCCCGGCAGCATGTCGAGATCGACATAGACGTATTCGGCCCAGCCGCCCCACATGTGCGGCGCCTTGTCGAAGCCGAGATAGCGGCCGTAATAGACCGGCGTCAGGCACTTGTTGGCGGTCTGGGGATAGTGGATGCAGTAATAGCAATGGCCGCAGGGCATCAGCGGAGGAATCATCACCTTCGAGCCGACGGTCAGCGGCTTGCTCATGAAGTCCTCGGTGAACTCCTCGCCGCACTCGACGATGATGCCGCCAAGTTCATGCCCCAGCGTGAACGGCCAAGGCAGCGGCTTCGGCCAGTGGCCTTTCAGGATGTGCAGATCGGTGCCGCAGACCCCGCAGGCGCCGACCTTGATCAGCGCAGCCTTCCGCCCGACCTTCGGCCACGGCACGGTGCGGATGACGGGCTCCGAGCCGGGACCAGCGTGAGTGCAGACGCGGATCTGTTGCATGGCTGTTTCCCCAATGCCCGTCTGTTGTGATCGATTGGTGCGGGCTGAGACAAAGCGTATGTGAGATGCGCGGTCATGCCAAGCGGGCAGTCTCGTAGCCCGCATGAGCGCCGCGATATGCGGGGAGATGTCCCAAATGTCGCTTCGCTCATCTGGGCTACAGCCGCCTGCTGCAAATACAGACGTCATCCTGAGGTGCGAACCTTGCGATGCATCAGCATCGCGAGGGGAGCCTCGAAGGATGGGCTACAGGCGCTTGCGGCACAGCCTTCGAGGCGCGCAAGAGCGCGCACCTCAGGATGACGGCGGGGATTGTAGTGGCAGCGCATGGCAGATGCCCGCGCACACCCAAGTGTCTTGAGCGTTCAGCGCTGAACGTGTAAGGCCGCAAATAGTCCTGCCCAGGTGATCGCTTGAACCCCCCGCCCCAAAATCCCGTTGCCGCGTCCGGCTCGTTCGCGGCGATGAAGTCGGTGCCTTACCGGCTCCAGTTCATCGCTTACGTGCTGGCGATGATGGCCGACAACATCGAGCATGTGATCAGCTATTGGGTGGTGTTCCAGAAGTTCCATTCACCGGCGCTGGCGGGCTTTGCGGTGCTGTCGCACTGGCTGCCGTTTCTGCTGTTCTCGGTCGCGGTCGGCGGGCTCGCGGACCGCGTCGATCCGCGCCGCATCATCCAGTGCGGCATGCTGCTGTTCATCGTGGCCTCCGCCGGCTGGGGCTTCTTCTTCCTCACCGACACCATCGAGATGTGGCATGCGATGCTGCTGCTGGTGATCCACGGCTGCGCCGGCGTGTTGTGGCAGACGCCGAACCAGCTGCTGCTCTACGACCTCGTCGGCCCCGCCGACCTTCCGAGCGCAGTGCGGCTGAACGCGATGGCGCGCTATCTCGGCATCCTGGTCGGGCCTGCCGTCGGCGGAATCATCATGCTGACGCTGGGCACCTCGCACGGCATCATCTTCAACACGCTGTTCTACCTGCCGATGCTGCTGTGGCTGTTCTGGGCGCCTGTGCGCGACAACAGCGTGGCGGTGCGGCGCTTTGCCGTGCGCGGCCTTGCCGACATCGTGCTGACCATCCGCGCCATCGGCACCCAGCCGGTGCTGACGGCGATGACATGGCTCGCCGGCCTCACCTCCTTCCTGATCGGCAATGCCTATCACGCCCAGATGCCGGGCTATGCCGGCGATCTCGGCCATGGCGATCCCGGCGTCTCCTACAGCGTGCTGCTCGCGGCCGACGCCGCCGGCGCGGTGCTCGCCGCTCTCGCGCTCGAATCCTGGGGACGCCTCAAAGGCACCCCGCGCACCGCGATCATGCTCGCGATGCTCTGGAGCGTGGCGCTGCTCGGCTTCGCCGCGGTGCCGATCTATCCGGTCGCGATCGCGCTGTTGTTCTGTGCGGGGTTCTTCGAGCTGTCGTTCAACACCATGGCGCAGGCCCTGGTTCAGCTGAATGCGCCGCACGACATCCGCGGCCGCGTCGTCGGACTCTATAATATGGCGGGCTTGGGGATGCGGGCCTTCAGCGGCATCACGGTTGGGCTATCAGGCGCGGCGATCGGCATTCACTGGTCGCTCGGCCTGTCGGCAGCCGTGCTGCTCGCGCTGCTGCTTCTGCTGCAACTGCGCGCTGCGAAGCCGACGTAGCGAAGCAAGCCCGGTTGACTCCCGCCTGTCTCCGCCGCACGCTTGCAGCGGCGGCCGGGGAGACGACACGTTGCGCAATCGCTGGGGCATTCTAGCAATCCTGTTCGTCGTGCGCCTCACCATCGCATTTCAATTTCAGAGCGTGGCCGCGGTCGCGCCGCTGCTGCAAGATAGCTTTGGCGTCGGGATTGCCGATATCGGGATCCTGATCGGGCTCTATTTCACGCCTGGCATCGTGCTGGCACTGCCAGGCGGCGCGATCGGCCGGGCTCTCGGCGACAAGCCGACGACGATTCTGGCGCTCTTGCTGATGACGGCCGGCAGCCTGGTCATGGCCACAACCGGCATCTGGGGCTGGCAGATGGCCGGCCGCCTGGTCTCAGGCGCCGGCGGCGTGCTGCTTACGGTGCAACTCACCAAGATGGCCACCGACTGGTTTGCCGGCAGGGAGATCGCGACCGCGATGGCGATTTTCGTCAATTCCTGGCCAGTCGGCGTTGGAATCTCGCTTCTGGTGCTGCCGGCCATCGGCACCGCTTACGGCGCAGGCGCCGTGTTCCTCGCAGCGGGTGTGCTGACCGCGATCGGAATTGCGCTGATCATGTTCTACCAGCCGTCTCCGGCGGTAACGGTCTGCGCTGTCGCCTCCGGCTGGCCGGATGCTCCCGCCCTGCTGGCGGTGATCGTCGCGGGCATGATCTGGGGCCTCTATAATGTCGCCTTTGCCATGATCTTCTCGTTCGGGCCGACGCTGCTGACCGAGCGCGGCTGGAGCATCGCGGCGGCGGGCTCGGCGATCAGCGTCGTGATGTGGCTGTCGGTGATCTCGGTACCGACCGGTGGCTACCTCGCCGACCGCGGCAAGCCCTTTGTTCTGACGATCGCGGCCAGCCTCGTCGTGGCCGCCCTGCTGGCCTGGCTGAGCCGATCCGACGCCGTGATCATCATCCTGATCCTGATCGGCATAATCGGCGGGCTTCCGGCCGGCCCGATGATGAGCCTCGCCGCCCGCGTCCTCGCGCCGGAGACGCGCGCCCTCGGGATGGGCGTGTTCTACACCCTCTTTTATGCCGCGATGATGTTGGGGCCGGCTCTAGCGGGCCGGCTCGCCAAGTCGGCCGGCACGGCCGCAGTTGCGTTCGACCTCGGCGCACTGACGGTGCTGGCCTGCCCGCCCCTGATGTTGCTTTTCGAACGCATCGTGTCCCTCCGTTACCGCCGCAAACCGATCCTAACGCGGCATTAACCCTATGCACCTTAGGGTCGTCCCGGACTCCGCCCGGGCGGGGGGTCGGGTGTTGGAAATGGCGTTGGCGAACAAAAAATTTCTTCCGGCCGCCGAGGAGCGACGGCGCTTCCAGCGGGTGAAAGTGCACCTGCTCGGCCGCTACATGCTGCCCGACCGCCGGGAATTCCCCTGCCAGGTGATCAACATGTCGCCCGGCGGGCTCGCCCTGCTCGCTCCCGGCATCGGCAATGTCGGCGACCGCGTGGTCGCCTATCTCGACCATATCGGCCGGGTCGAGGGCAAGATCACCCGCATCATCGACAACGGCTTCGCCATGACGATCGGTGCGACGCCCCGAAAGCGCGACAAGCTCGCGGCACAGCTGACCTGGCTCGCCAACCGCGACATCCTCAACCTGCCCGAGGACCGCCGCCACGACCGTATCGTGCCGCGCAACCCGATCGCAGTGCTGACGCTCGAGGACGGCACCAAGATGACCTGCCGCATCATCGACCTTTCCCTGTCGGGCGCGGCCATCGCCGCCGAGAACCGCCCGCCGCTGAAATCGACGGTTCTGCTCGGCCGGGTGCAGGGCCGCGTGGTCCGAAACCTCGAAGACGGCTTCGCCCTGGAGTTCGTCCACGCGCAGCCGATCGAGACACTCGAAGAGAGCGTTACCGCGCGGTAAAGCGCTACGACGCCAAAACCACTGCATTTCCAGCCCTGGAGGCGGCCTCCGCGATGCGGACGCCGCCTTTTTCGTGCGCGGCGACGGCTCTTGCGCGGGTTAACGCGCGGCCCGTTTGCGCGTGGAAATGGCGTTCCGCCAGTGTCTGCGCGTTAACAGATAAAATTTGAATCAATTGCGGTTGTTTCAAATTTTATGAGAATTCGATTCAAGTATAGATCGAATTCGCCGCGCCTTTTACTTGTATTCGTCTCGACTTGACTTGGCTGACTTAGCGGCAACTCAAAAGCTCCGTGCGAAATGTGGTCCCAACAAGAAACGGGGGCCGCAATGTTTGATTTCAGGGGACAGGGGAAGAGACTGGCGCTGGCTGCCATGCTCTTCGGGATCGGCGCGACGGCGCAGGCCGGCGAAGGCCGCCTGCTCTACGCGAGCCTCGGTGACACCACGCGTGCCCCGATCGGCTGGGTCGAGTTCTGTGCGGACAATACCGCCCAGTGCCAGGGCGCACCGGCGCAGCCGCGCGACATCGTGATGTCGCAGGCCGCTTGGCGCGACCTCGTCAAGGTCAATCGCTGGGTCAACGAGACCGTCAAGCCTTTGACCGACCAGGAGCACTGGGGCGTGATCGAGAAATGGTCGCTGCCGTCGGACGGCTACGGCGACTGTGAAGACTACGTGCTGTTGAAGCGCAAGATGCTGATCGATGCCGGATGGCCGCGTCAGGCCCTGCTCATCACCGTCGTGCGCGACAAGAAGGGCGAAGGACATGCGGTGCTGACGGTGAAGACCGACAAGGGCGAGTTCGTTCTCGACAATCAGAACGAGAACGTCGTTGCCTGGACGGAGACCGGCTACCGCTTCGTCAAGCGCCAGTCGCAGAGCGATCCCAACGTCTGGGTCTCGCTCGGCGATACCAAGCCGGCGGTCTCCACCGCCAGCGCAAGAGATTAAGGAACGAGACAAGGAGTTACGCGGCCCGGTCACATCCCCACCCCTCCCCGTCCCAGACCGGTTCGCGCGCGGCCAGCCATCCCCCAATGGCTGGCCGCAACTTTTTTGGAATGCGCCATCAGCCCTGAGACGCCCACGGCACACGCGCACCGGTGAAATCGCGCCAGGTGCTTCGCAAGACGGGCTGAACGCCGACGGATGCGCGCGCCTGCCAGCCGGCAATCGCCGCCGCGGCAATGGCGCTGTCGGGCTCGACATCGAGCCCCTCGAGCAGCGAGGCCGTGACCGCCATGTCGTTAAAGGCGCCGAGCTCCTCCTGCAGACCAGCGAGCCGGCGCGAGAAGCGCCGCGTGGACTTGCGGTCCTCATACAGCGGCAGCAGGAATTCGCCGAGATAGCGCAGCCGCTTGGTCGCGAGCCGAACCCTGTGCAACTGCAGGGTCGTGAGCGATTTGAAGCGGCGGCCGCGCCTCAGCACCTTGGCGTGCTGCTCCGACAGGATGCGCTGTGCGAAATTGACGGCGGGCTCGGCGAGCTGGCCGAGATCTTCGGCGGCAACATCGTTGCGCCATCCCCGCGTCTCGATCCAGTGACCGAGGCCGATGAGGAACAGAGCGCAGCGGCGATCGTCGAGCGCATGATGCGCCCTCCGATAGGCCTCGGACTGGCGCTTGGCCGCGGCCCGATCGAGCGCATCGAAGCCGGCGACCGAAGGACAGGCCCTTGCGATCGTCGGCAGGGTCTCGAGGCGGAAGACATCCCAGTCGCGCGCAGCCGACAATTCCTGCGCCAGCCATTTTGCTTCCGAGCGCAGTGCATCGAGGTCATTGAGCGCGCCGACCGATTGCATCAGATCGAGCGCCGATCTCAGCCGGCGGAGCGAGACGCGGAGCTGGTGCACGCCTTCCGGATTGCGGCCGTCCTCGGCCGCCGGCCGCGACTGCAGCAGATGAAGGAAGCAGGAGCGCAGGATCGTCGCGAAGGCTTCGTCAAGCGTGACCGACGGATCGAGGCGAAGTTTTCGCGGACGACGCGCCGCCGGCGCAAGCTCGGCCGCAAGGTCGAAGCCGCGCGCCGACTTGCTGCGGATCGACGGCTTCACCGCTCCCTGCTCCGCCAGGAGCAAGGCGACCTCGTAGATGGTGCTCGCGCTGCCGCTCTTGAGTTCGAGCTCGATCTCGCTCACCGGCATCGAGCGGTCACCGGCCGTCAGCACGCCCTGGTCGAACGCGACTTCGACCGTGCCGGTCGGCAGGTCGATCATCCGCGCATGGCGATGGATGTCGGCGGTGAAGACGGCTTCGAGCGGATGCGCTTCGAGAGAGCCGCGAAGCTTCTCCGGAATGAAGGGCATCGCCAGCGCGAGATCGGGCGCGAACGACGCCACGTTCGCCTCCCACTCGCCACGGCGCAGCGGATCGTCGGCAATTTCGGTCTTCACGGTCTGCACGAAGCGCGCACCGCTCTGGCGCACGCGCAGGCTGAGGCCGTTGCGCCGGAGTGCGCGTTCGGGCGTGTCGTAATAGATCGACTTGAGATGCTTTCGCGAGCCCTTGTTGCGCGCGTGCGCCGCGATGACAGGCGCGGCGTTGAAATGCGCCATACGACCGGCATCGACGATCAGCTTGAGCTCGATTTCATCGGCGGGCCGTGCGGCGGCGGCCGACTGGGCTGGCGCGGGTGTCGCGTCTTGCGATGGCGTCTGATCACTCACAGCGCCCTCGACGTTCGCGGGTTCCGCGCCGTCCTCAACTTGCCTCAGGAAGCCGGCGGCGACTTGCGTTCTCTTGTCATCCTTTGGAGCACGATTCCCATCCGGCGCGCCCGGGAGCTTGCGGGCCGGTGTTCCATCTGACTTCAGCATTTTCGGTAACATGACAGTTGAATGACAGAGCGACAGCATATAGCTGGAGCTGCGTGTAAAGGACAGTCGTAGGTCGGATGCGTGATCGACGCACCCAGCCCTGACGAGGGTTTGTCACAATCCAGCGCCACGACGGATCAAATTGCATTTGGTCCGGCAGGCGGTCGAATTGATTGCGAATCGCGCAACTCCCGAAACCCGGATGACCGCGAGCTTCGTCGAAACATTCTTCTAGAGGCTTGGAAGTCACCTCCGGCGACAGGGCGGAGTTTGTGACAGGGGGAATGCAGCCCCGCCATCCCGGAGATCGCAACGGAAGCGTCGCAAACGCCGGTTCCCAACAAATCGGACCGGAGGCGCTTGCCTTTCGCAGGACCGGAGCGCGCGATCGCGCATCAGGGCGCCAGCGTGTTCTTGTAGATCCGGCCGTTCTTCATGATCACCACAAAATTCTTCGCGGGATCCTCGATGATCTTGATGGTGTCGAGCGGATTGCCGTCGATCAGCAGGAGATCGGCGAGCGCGCCCTCCTCCACCACGCCGAGCCGGCCCGGGTAGGGATTTCGCGCGCCCGACAGGCTCAGCAGCTCCGCATTGGCCGACGTTGCCATGGCCAACGCTTCGGCCGGCGTGTACCAGCGCGTCAAAGCGGCAAGCATCGCACCCTGATTGTCCGCCAGCGTCTTCGAGAACAGGACGTCGGTTCCGAACGCGGTCTTGATGCCGTACTTTTTCGCCAAGGCATAGACGCGGTCGGTGCCGGTAACCACCTGCCGCATCTTGTCCTGTTCGGCGGGGCCGAGCGCCGCCGCAGCGGAGAGATCGAGAAACGGCTGCGTGCTCAGCCAGATCCCTTTCTCGGCCATCAGCCGCGCGCTCGCCTCGTCCATGAGATGACCGTGCTCGACGCATCTGACGCCGGCTGCGATCGAGCGCTGGATCGCAACCGGCGTGTAGGCGTGGGTCGCGACATAAGTGCCCCAATTGTCGGCAGCTTCGACGGCGGAGCGCAGCTCGGGCTCGGTGAAGGTGGAGACATCGAGCGGACTGAACGGCGAAGCGACGCCGCCGCCCGCCGTCAGCTTGACCTGCGAAGCCCCCTGCATGAGCTGCTCGCGCGCGCGCACCCGGACCTCGTCGGGACTGTCGGCGACCATGCTGCCGCCGATCTGCTCCATGCGGCTGAGCATCCCGCCGATCGTGCGCGGCAGGTCGGAGAGCTGGCGGAAGTCGCCATGACCGCTGGTGACGGTGATGATCGCGCCGGATGGATAGATGCGGGGACCGGCGACGAGATCCTCGTCGATGGCCTGCTTGAGGCCGAAGCTCGGCCCACCCATGTCGCGCACGGTGGTGAAGCCGCGCATCAACGTCGCGGTCGCTTCGCTGGCCGCGAGCAGATTGTTGTAACCGATATCCCCCGCAAGCGCGGCCATCGGGCTGGGCCGCACCAGCATCGCATGCCAATGCGCATCGATCAGGCCCGGCATCAGCACGCGGCCGCCGCCGTCGATCATTTGAGCGGAGGCGGTGATGTCGCCGGTCGAGATCTTTTCGATGATCTTGTTCCGGACCAGGACGTTGGACGGCGCGGAGAGCGAGCCACCCTTGCCATCGAAGATCCGGACGTTGCGGAACAGGACGGCGGAGTCCTGCTGTGCCGAGGACGGTGACGGCACGCCCAGGATCACGCAGGCAAGGCCAAGCACTGTCACGGCCCGCAAGAGCGCGCGTTGCGCCACGCGGTGCAAGGAGCAGCTCGCTCCAAGCGCGGCGGGCGCGTAACGGACCTGCGAGTTGTTTTCGCCGCGCTGTGACTGGAAGCGTCGCTGCGCCTCATTGACCCCCACGGTTTCCGGGCCGGGTCGACGGCCGGTCGCGACGCGGGCCGTCTCTTGTTCGCCAGCTAGAGCACGCGCCATGGCACCACTCCGCAGAACGGATTCAACTGATGTCGGCTCCGTTCTAGAACTCGACGCTCTGGGGCGAGTTGATTCCGCAAACTCGAGAAAGTCAATTTGCAACCTCAAGGAGATTTTGCAATTCTGCCATACACTCCATGAGAGATGCAGCGGGTGCGCAATGCAGCAGGGAATTTTCGGCAGATGCGTAAGTCTCACTGTCGCGCATGAATCGAACTCGATTCAAAATTGGACAACGATGGAGACGATATCAACGCCAGATTGCAATGCGTGTGCGCTGGAGTACGATCGTGCAGGAGCTGGAAGGATCATGGGGCGGAGGAGAGAAGAACAGCTCCATATAAGGAATGAGGCGTAACATGGTGGCACAAGCAAGTGACGGACATGTCTTCCTGATCAAGAAGCTCGGCGGGCTCTTCGCAATCATCTTGGGATGCCTGCTGACCGCCCTCGGCGTGACCTTCGAATCCGGCGGCACGACCTTCTTTGGTGTTCTCTTCCTGGTGCTTGGCGTCGGTTTACTGGTGCTGAAGATCTTCAGACGAAACGAACGATCTTCGTCGCCATAAGCCGCCAATGCGGCTCGCTCACGCCCCCAGCACGTCGGCGAGCCGCAGCTCGTCGGCGACCGGATCCTTCAGGAACAGCTCGGCCTCGATCTCGTCCAGATGCGACAGCATCTGCGCGCGCGCGGCCTCTCTGTCGCATTTGCGGATGGCGGCGACGATACCGGCGTGGTGGTCGGTGCCGCAGGCCGGCGTGTCGTGACGACGGTAGAGCAGGATGATCAGCGAGGAACGCGCGATCAGCTCCTTCAGGAATCCGAGATAGATGCTGTGGCCGCTCATCTCGGCAATGAGCCTGTGAAACTCGCCGGAGAGCCGAACCGAGGCGCGCGCGTCGCCGCGCAGCTCGGCCTCGCGCTCCTCGGCAAGATGCGCCTGGAGGCGATCGAGCCAGGCCGGCGAGACCGCTTCACAGGCATGGTCGACGATGGCGGGCTCGATCAGGCGCCGCGCCTCGAACACCTCGCGGGCGTCCGCAGGCGTGGGGCGAGCGACGAAAGCCCCACGGTTCTTTTCGATGTTGACGATGCCCTCATGCGCGAGTTGCTGGAGCGCAGCGCGAACCAGCGTGCGGCTCGCGCCGTAGATCTCGCCGATCTCATCCTCGCCGAGCTTCGTGCCCGGCAGGAGGCGATGCTCGAGGATCGCCGCGGTCACACCCTCCCGGATGCGGCTGACGCGATCGCTCGCATCTGGCGCGTCGGATTTGGGGCGGGGCTTGGCGGCCATGAGTTCGACGGTTGGGTCTGGAGGCGCGATCGACGTTCGCTTTTGAATTTAGTCGACGAGTTGTATCCAATCACAGGCGAAACTTTATACAATCGTCGCCCGTTTTGTGTGCATTTGAGCACGGACGGGGCGGACCGAACGGAGGCGCCGGATTTGGCCTAACGATCTGACTCCGCTGCACAGTTTCGGAATTTGGCCCGCAAACAGGTGATTGGCACGGACCTTGCGGAGAGAGCGACAGCATCGCCCTCCCTGGACACGCCATGGCCACTCCCGCCGCTCTCGAACTGGTCGCCGTCACCAAGCGCTATGACACGACGCTGGCGGTCGACACCGTCAATTTGAAGATCCCGGCCGGCACCTATTGCTGTCTCCTCGGTCCGTCCGGCTGCGGCAAGACCTCGACCCTGCGGATGATCGCCGGCCACGAGGCGGTCAGCGAGGGCGACATCATCTTGGGCAGCCAGAACGTCACCGACCTGCCGCCGGCCGAGCGCGGCACGGCCATGATGTTCCAGTCCTACGCGCTGTTTCCGCATCTGAGCGTGATCGACAACGTCGCCTTCGCCTTGAAGATGCGTGGCATCGACAAGCCGACGCGCCACAAGCGCGCCGGCGAGTTGCTCGAGCTGGTGGCGATGAGCCCCTATGCGGGCCGACTGCCGGCGCAGCTCTCCGGCGGCCAGCAGCAGCGCGTCGCCCTCGCCCGCGCGCTGATCACCGAGCCGCAGATCCTGCTGCTCGACGAGCCGCTCTCCGCGCTCGATCCGTTCCTGCGGGTGAAGATGCGCGGCGAGCTGAAGCGGCTCCAGCGCGAGCTCGGCATCAGCTTCATCCAGGTCACCCACGGGCAGGAGGAGGCAATGGCGCTCGCCGACCACATCGTGGTGATGAACCACGGCCGGATCGAGCAGCAGGGTACGGCCCGCGACATTTTCCACCATCCCCGCACCGAATTCGTGGCGCGCTTCATCGGCGGCCACAACGTGCTCAGCGAAGCCGGCAAACTGATCGCCGTGCGTGCCGACCAGCTCGGCATCGTGCCATTCGCCGAAGGCGCGTTCGGCGCGCCGGCGCTGCTGACCCAGACCGAGTATCAGGGCTCCTACATCGCCATCTCGCTCACGCTCGACGACGGCACCGCCCTGTTCTCCCACCTTCCCGAGGCCGCCTTCGACGTTCACCCGTTCCGTCCGGGCGATCGCGTGCTGGCCACCTGGGATCCCGCCAAGGCGCAACGTCTGCAATAGCGCCGATCGATCACTGGAATGCGCAACAGAGGAGTGAGCGAAATGACCGAGACGACCAGGAAGACCGGCGTCAGCCGCCGCACGCTATTGAAGGGCACCGCAGGTCTCGCCGGACTTGCCGCCGGCTCGGGCGCCATCACCGGCTTTCCCTATGTGAAGTCGGCCGATGCCAAGGTGCTGCGCTATCTCGGCACCGCCGTGAACGAGGGCGACGACATCGCCAAGCAGTGCATGAAGGACACCGGCATCAAGATCGAATACATCACCGCGACGACCGACGACGTCACCAAGCGCGTGATGACCCAGCCGAACTCCTTCGACGTGCTGGACACCGAATATTTCTCGCTGAAGAAGATCGTGCCGTCGGGCAACATCCTTGCGCTCGATGCCAGGAAGATCAAGCAGTTCGACAACATCACGCCCGTCTTCACCAAGGGCGAGACGCCCGGCGGCAAGAAGATCGGCGGCCAGGGCACCGCGCCCTGGAAGGTGCTCTATCTCGAAGGCAAGGACTCCAAGAAGTTCGCGACCTCGGCGACCGAATTCGTCACGCTGATCCCGACCGTCTACAACGCCGATACGCTCGGCATCCGCCCCGACATCATCAAGCGGCCGATCAGCTCGTGGTCCGAGCTGCTCAACCCCGAGTTCAAGGGCAAGGCCTCGATCCTCAACATCCCCTCGATCGGCATCATGGACGCCGCGATGGTCGTGGAAGCCTCCGGCAAGTACAAATATGCCGACAAGGGCAACATGACCAAGGAAGAGATCGATCTCACCATGAAGGTCATGACGGAGGCCAAGAAGGCCGGCCAGTTCCGCGCGTTCTGGAAGGACTTCAACGAGAGCGTCAACCTGATGGCCTCGGGCGAGACCGTGATCCAGTCGATGTGGTCGCCGGCAGTGACGAAGGTGCGCTCGATGGGAATCGCCTGCACCTTCCAGCCGCTGAAGGAAGGCTATCGCTCCTGGGCCTCGGGCTTCTGCGTCTCCAAGGGCGTGTCGGGCGCGAAGCTCGAATGGGCCTACGAATTCGTCAACTGGTTCCTGTCCGGCTATGCCGGCGCCTATCTCAACCGCCAGGGCTACTACTCCGCCGTGCTCTCGACCGCGAAGGCGCACATGGAGCCCTACGAGTGGGCCTATTGGATGGAAGGCAAGCCGGCCGAGAAGGACATCAAGGCGCCCGACGGCTCGCTGCTCGAGAAGGCCGGCGCGGTGCGCGACGGCGGCTCCTACGAGGACCGCATGGGCGGCGTCGCCTGCTGGAACGCGGTGATGGACGAAAACGACTACATGGTCCGCAAGTGGAACGAGTTCATCGCGGCGTAACCGACATGTCGGAAGAAGTCCTGCAACAGGCGTCCCCGGGTTTGATCCCGGGGTCGGGCACGGCGCGCGCCGCAAAACCGACGCGCCTGTCGCCGTCCTTCATCTCCTGGCTCCAGGCCGGGCCGATGATGCTGGTGTTTCTTGCCTTCTTCCTCATTCCGCTGGTGTTCGTGGTCATCGTCTCGTTCTGGGACTACAACGAATACCAGTTGCTGCCGGCCTTCTCCGGCCGCGGCTACACCGACACGTTCGAGGGCTGCATCGCGCAGCTCCCCGAGCTCTGCACCATCGGCAAGACCTATCTGAAGACGCTGAAGCTCTGCTTCATGGTCTGGGCCATCACGCTCTTCATCGGCTTTTGGGTCGCCTATTTCCTCGCCTTCCACGTCAAGTCCAAGACCTGGCAAATGGGCTTGTCGCTGCTCTGCACGATCCCGTTCTGGACCTCCAACGTCATCCGCATGATCGCATGGATCCCGCTGCTCGGGCGCAACGGGCTGGTGAATTCCGGCCTCGTCAAGACAGGGCTCATCAACCACCCGATCGAATGGCTGCTATTCTCCGAATTCTCCGTTGTTCTGGCACTGGTGCACCTCTTCACCTTCTTCATGGTGGTGCCGATCTTCAATTCGATGGTGCGCATCGACAAATCGCTGATCGAGGCCGCCTATGACGCCGGTGCCACCGGCTTCCAGACCCTGGTCAACGTCATCATACCGCTTTCCAAGCCGGGCATCGTCATCGGCTCGATCTTCGTCATCACCATCGTGATGGGCGACTTCATCACCATCGGCGTGATGGGCGGCCAGCAGATCGCCGCCGCCGGCAAGATCATCGAGACGCGCGTGAACGCATTGCAGTTCCCGGCGGCGGCAGCCAACGCCGTGATCCTGCTCGCCGTCACCTTCCTCATCATCTCCATGATGTCGCGCATCGTCGACATCAAGAAGGAGCTCTAGAGCATGAAGGAAGGACGCCCGCGCTCGTTCTACGTGCTCGCGATCTTCTTCGCGGCCTATGTGCTGTTTCTCTACGGTCCGATGATCGCAATCTACGTGCTGTCGTTCCAGGGGCCGCAGGGCGGCCTCACCTTCCCGATGAACGGGGTGTCGACCTTCTGGATCGCAAAACTGTTCCAGGGCACCGGCATCGTCGATCTCGGCGCGGCCTTCCGCCGCTCGCTGCTGCTCGGCATCGTCGTGATGATTGTCACCGTCGTGCTGTCGGTTGCCGCCGGCATGGCGTTCCGCCGCAAGTTCACGGCGCAGAGCATCCTGTTCTACTCGGCGATCGCGAGCCTGATCGTGCCTTCGATCATCACCTCGCTCGGGATCTCGCTCGAGTTCCGTATCATCGACGACCTGATCAAGGCGCATTGGAACGAGAATTTCGAGACCTCGATGGGCTTGCTCACCTCCGGGCTCGGCGCACACCTGACCTGGACGCTGCCGTTCGGCCTCCTCATCATGTTCGCGATCTTCAACCGCTTCGACCCGAGGCTCGAGGAAGCCGCGCGCGATCTCGGTGCGACGCCTTGGCAGACCTTCCGTCATGTCGTGCTGCCGATCATCCTGCCCTCGGTGATCGGCATCGGCCTGTTCGGCTTCACGCTGTCCTGGGACGAGCTCGCCCGCTCCAGCCAGGCGATCGGAGCAGTGAACACTTTGCCGCTGGATCTGCAGGGCCTCACCACCACCGTCACGAACCCCGACATCTATGCGCTCGGCACCGTGATCTCGGCGGTCTCGTTCACGGTGATCACGCTTGCGCTCGGCACCATCCACATGCTCAACAAGCGGCAGGCGGCCAAGGGCTCGGACGCCGGCAAAGGGCTTGTCTGACAAGGGCCTCGTCTGATCGAGATGCGACTGCACATCGTCAATCCCAACACCACTGCGTCCATGACGGCGAAGATCGCCGCTGCGGCGCGCGCGATCGCGCTGGCGGACACGGTGATCGATGCGCGGCAGCCGACGATGGGTCCGGTCTCGATCGAGGGATTTTACGACGAAGCCTTCGCCGTCCCCGGCATGCTCGGCTGTATCCGCGAGGCCGACCGCGACGGCGCGGAAGCCCACATCATCGCCTGCTTCGACGACACCGGCTTGGATGCTGCGCGCGCGGTCGCGAAGGCGCCGGTGATCGGCATCGGCGAAGCCGGCTTCCATATGGCGAGCCTGGTCGCCGCCCGCTTTGCCGTGGTGACGACGCTCGGTGTCTCCATCGTGCCGATCGAGCATAACCTGCGAAAATACGGCCTCGCCGAACGCTGCGCCCGCGTCCGCGCCGCCGAGGTCCCGGTGCTGGCGCTCGAGGAGCGCAACGCTGACGCTGTCGGCAAGATCTCGGCGGAGATCACGGCCGCGATCCGTGACGACCGCGCCGAAGCCATCGTGCTCGGCTGCGCCGGCATGGCCGATCTCGCCAGCGAGCTCGCCGCCACGCACGGCCTGCCAGTGATCGACGGGGTCACTTCCGCGGTGACGCTGGCGGAATCACTGGTGCGGCTGGGGCTGACGACCTCCCGGCTCGGGCCCTACGCCGCGCCGCGCTCGAAGAGCTATTGCGGGCCGTTTTCGCAATTTCAGCCCTGAACCATGCGCCTGTCGGGGCATTCGGAGGCCGCAAAGCCCGCTGAACACTGGTTTTTTCGCCCTTAGCCTCTTTTTGGTCCCATTCCTTGCGGAAACGTAAGGCTTTCGGGACGCCCCGGCGGCCTCAGGGCTGCCGGTATTCGCCACTCACCAAGTTTCAATTTGGGTTTTGTCAGCGATGATCGATCTCGCACAGGACACACCGTCCACGCCCCTTCTCCGTCTCGGCGCCCAGCCCATCGCGCTGACCGCCGCCGCGCTC
The DNA here is from genome assembly GCF_032918005.1 of Bradyrhizobium sp. NDS-1. Classification (NCBI taxonomy): domain Bacteria; kingdom Pseudomonadati; phylum Pseudomonadota; class Alphaproteobacteria; order Hyphomicrobiales; family Nitrobacteraceae; genus Bradyrhizobium; species Bradyrhizobium sp. NDS-1. Next base: position 3,254,620 of record NZ_CP136628.1, on the reverse strand, counting down.
CTGCTCCTGATCGCGGGGGTGACCTCGATCGCGATCTGGCGGGCTTACACCGGCGCAGCACCCGAGGCCGACCGGGTGGTGGCATCGCGGCAGCTGCAGGCGCGGACCGCCCAGGCGTCCGAGCAGCTCGTCGAGAAGACCAAGGGATTGGAGGCGACCCAGCAGGAATCGATCGACCAGCTCCAGGTGGTGCAGGACCAGCTCCAGACCATGAAGCGGCTGATGGCGGCGCAGCAGGCCGACACCAAGCGTCTGTCCGAGCAGGTCGCATCGCTGAACGAGTCGATCGACGGCCTGCGGCAATCGTTTGCCAGCGCGCGAGCGACCGAAGTCGAAGCGCCCGCGGTTACCCGCAGGAAACCGGCGCGGCACCGGGTCCACGCCAGCGCGCGCAAGCGCTCGCCCGGCTAAGCGTCCGCCACAGGCGAGTTTATTCTCGCCACTTGTGAACTGGATCACATTCGCCCGCATGATTCCGCGCAATGCTCGCCGTTACCGGATGGCGTGAGCCGATTTCAATGTCCGGGGCTGGCAAGGTCGTTGACGGTATATTGCGTCAACGGCCTTGTTTTTTAGCGGTCCTGTCGATCTTCCCGTCTCACTCGCAGACGTCGACGCTGCGGTATCGCCACCCGGCTGGCGTCATGACGCGCTTCCGAGCGACGTAGCAGCCGCCATAACCATCATTGTAGCCGGTACCATAATAGGTGGGACCGCCGTAATAGGGGTAGCCGTAGCCATAGCCGTAATAGCCGCCGTAGAAGCCGGCGCCGGCAATGCCTGCCCCGATTGCGACGCCCGGCCAGAAGCCGCCGCCACGCCAATGGCCGCCATGGCCCCAACCGCCGCCGTGCCAACCGCCACCGTGGCCCCAGCCACCATGGCCGAAGCCCCGCGCTTGAGCCGATTGCGGCACCGATAGTCCAACGGCCGCCACCGCCAGCGCCGTCATGATCATCTTCCGTAACATTACTCGATCCTCCGCGTGGACGCGTTCCACGCTTCAACGCAAGACCAAGCTAACGTCAGTTGGGCGATCGTGACAGCCACGCTGTCTCACTTCCGCGCGAGCGTCAGCAGCCGCGGCAGATGCTCTTCATTTTCTTGTCGAGCTGCTTGTTCTCGGCGTTGACGGTGGCATCAGCCGCCCCGCCGGCGCCGGTGCCCGTGGTGACGCCGGCGCCTGCTCCGGATGATTGAGCCGTCCCCAGGCTGTTGGTCCCGGGGGGCGGAGCCGGCGCATTGGCAACGCCTCCGCTCGATCCCGCAGGGCCTCCCGTCGATCCACCAACGCCGCCGGTCGCTTGCGCGAACGATACGGCCGGCATCGCCGCGAGTGCGAGGATTACGATCATGCTCTTGATTGAACCGGTTGCGGATGATCGGGCCATCGGAATTCTCCTTTGCGGGTCAACCGCTGCGGCGAAAACCGGTTCCGGAACAAATGCCGTCGCATCAGCTTGACAGCGAGGAGGCCAAACACGATGACCGATCGCGATCCCTTTGCAGAGGGCGAGCGCGCTGCGCGCAAGAACATCCCCGCCGAGGCCAATCCTTATTCGAACGGCAGCGACGAGCACGCGCTCTGGGCCGCCGGCCACGAGAAGGTGGCAGGAGCGATCGAAGCGCGCGAATCCGAGGGAAGCTGACGCGGCCTCTCCGAACGCGCGCGCCGGTCGCTAGGCGGCCGCCACCATCTTCTCGGTGCGATCCTCCACCATGGTCACGAACACGTGGGACTCTTCGCCGGCCCCGCCGATCTGCACCCTTCGGGCCGAGATGACGCGGCGGCCGCGCGCGGGATTGTCGATAGTGTCGACGATCGGTTCGAGCTGCTGTTTTTGCGCGAGGAGCTGCTGATCGCGCCGCTCGATCAATGCGGCCGCCTCCGCGGAGAACAATTCCCGCGCGGTCTTGCCGATGATCTCGCCGCGCGACATGCCGATCATCTTCTCGGCGGCCTTGTTGACGAAGACGTAGCGCAGGTTGCGCGCATCCTTGGCGATGATGCCCTCGGCCACGTTCTCGATGATGGTGGCGAGGAAGCGCTCCATCCGCTCCAGAATGCGCTCACGCTGACGCTGTTCGGTGACGTCCTCCTGCACCGACACCCAGCCGCCACCGTCCATCGGACGCTCGTAGATCTTGATGATGCGGCCGTCGTTCAACGCGAGCTCGTGGGCTGCAGGCTCGCGCCGGGCGATCCGGTCGAGAACCGCGGCGACATATTTCGTGACGTCGCCGCTGAACAACCCGCTCTCGGCCCTATGCTTGAGTATCTCCTCGAGCGTGGATCCCGCCTGGATCGTCTCGGGCAGATTGTAGATCTTCCGATAGTTGGAATTCATCGCAACCACGTTGGCCTTGCCGTCCAGCATGATCAGACCCTGCGGCATGCTGTTGATCGCGGCCGAAAGCTGCCACTTCTTGGCCTGGTACTTGTCGTTGAAGGTGTCACGCTCGGTCATCGCCGCGTCACGCGCCTGCGCGGTGCCGAGCTCGAGCTCCTCGAGTTCGAAGATGCGCGCCACGGCGTCGCGGAAATTCTGCACGGCGCGCGCAAGACGTCCGATCTCGTCGTGACGGCGCAAATGCGGCACCTCGCTCTTGACGTCGCCTCGCGCGATTCGGTCGGTCGCCTGCGTGATATCGGACAGCGCGCCGACGACGGAGTTCCGCATGACCACGACGTTCAGGCCCGCGAAGACCAATGCAGCGAGCCCGAGCGCGAACAGATAGGCAGCCGCATAGCGGTGGTCATCGGCGAGTTCGTCCGCCTCGCGGGCACGCTGCTCGTAGATGCGCTCGAGCGCCTCGATATCGCTATTGAGCTTGCTGCGCACCGTCCGATTGGCGCTGTTGTCGCCCCATTCGCGTGCCGCCGCCGAGCTGATCTCCACACCGCGGCGGACCAGCTCCTGGCGGAATTCGATGAACTGCGTTATGCGCTGGCGGAATGCGGCGAACTGCTCGGCATCGTCTCTGCTGACGGTCAGCTCCATGTTCTTCACGGCCTCGGCAAGCTCGCGGTTACGCCGCAGGAGCCCGTCCGCGAACGGCATCATCGCACGACGATCGGTGGACATGTAGATGCCGCGGGATTCCATCACGACGGCGTAAATCAGCGCATTGATGCGTCCGACGTTGATCGCCGCAGCGGCGGAGGATGCATGCATGTGACGATAGGTCGTCTGCAACCGCACCGACTGAACCGACATCACCATGAGGAAGGTGGTGACGATCGCGAGGAAGGCGGCAATGCTGTAGACTTTCTCCGCAACGGTCAGCGTGTCGGCGCCGCGCGCCAGGCGAACGAACTTCTTTAGCAAATTGGTTCCGGCGGCAAGGCCGGATGCCGGTGCCGCCGCGTCCATGGCGCCGTTTCCCCTTGGTTGAAAGCATCCAAGGTACCGCTGCGGCGCTAGCGGAGGCTTAAACTTTCAACCGGTATTTTTACGGCGTGGAACCGCAAGGGCGCACGCCGAGGCGTCAACCGATCCGCTTCAGGCCCTTCTTGAAGCGCGGACCGTTGGCCACGTAGAACCTCGCCGCGCTTCCCATCTTCTGGACCTGGGCGTCGTCGAGCGTCCGGATCACGCGCGCCGGCGAGCCGATGATCAGGGACCGTTCGGCAAACTCCTTGCCCTCGGTGATGACGGAACCGGCGCCGACGATGCTGTTGCGGCCAATCCTGGCGCCGTTCATCACGATCGAGCCCATGCCGATGAGAGCGCCCTCCTCGACGGTGCAGCCATGCAGGATGACATTGTGGCCCACCGTGCAGTTCCGGCCGATGACGAGCGGAAAGCCGAGATCGGTATGGCAGGTCGAGCCGTCCTGCACATTGGCGCCCTCGCCGATCTCGATCCACTCGTTGTCGCCGCGCAGCACAGCGCCGAACCAGACGCTCGCACCCGGCTTCAGGCGCACGCGGCCGATCACGGTGGCGGTCTCGGCGATGAAGTAATTGCCGTCGGCGGGAAGGTCGGGCGCCTGCCCGTCGAGCTCGTAGATCGCCATGGAGGTCTCCTGTCACGTCGACCTCAGCCATAGCGAACCCGCGGCGAAGAGGCAAAGGCCGCCCGCCGGGCAGTCCCGGCGGTCGTCAGCCCAGGACGCCGGCCGCGCGTAGCGTCATCAGGAAGAAGGTGCCGCTCATCATGCTCCAGAAGCCGGCAATGACGGTCGCCATCATCACGAACTCGGCACGGCGGCTTTCCACCCGCACGCCGCGGAGCGTGTTGCGCATGATGATGAAGGGCGCGGCGAACACCAGGAACGGCACCGCGGCGAAGGTCTTCGGCGCCACGCCGTCCTGCAACAGGCCGAAGCCGGCGGGCCGCTGCGCCAGCGCCTGGTATCCGTTCACGAGCGCACCCGCGAGCGCGAAACCAATGCAGATCGAGAAGAAGGTATTGAGAGCTTCAGGTGTCATCGGAACGGTCCGCCCTTACGCAACGCCACCGCCTTCCTGTGACAAATAGTGCCGGTTAACGCTACATTATCCTTAAGGGAAGGTTAACAGCGCTGTCCCTCCCGCGCAGGGCCGTCCCCGCTCCCCGCAGCCGGGAACGCTCCGCGAAATCGCCGCCGCATGGCATATTCGCCGCTGATTCGTCGGCCACCGGCCGACGTCCGGCGCGACTAGTCATGACGGTGTTTTCGGCAGCTCCTCTCAGGTCCCCCCGTACGCGCACCCGGGCGCATGTCGTCCCGATCGTGCTCGGCGGCATTGCCGCGGCATGCGCGGTCGCGCTCGTCGCCTATCTGCTGTGGCCGACCTGGGGCACCCGCGGCGCCAACGCCCCGGACAAGCTGCCGGTGAGCGTCGGCGGCACGCTGTTCAACCTGCCGAGGTCGGCGATCCGCATGAAGATCCAGCGGCACTCCGGACCGCAGGAGCGCATCGATCTCGACTTCCTCTACCCCTCGCTGGAGCCGCCGGGCGCGCCGAAGCACGTCACCGTCGAGACGGTGGAGGCGGCGGTGCAATCGATCGACCGCATCTTCCTGTCGATCGCGGCCCATCACGATGCGCTGGCGCCCGAGCAGCGGACAGCCACGATCTATCCGCGCTACCTCGACCAGGCCGCGACCATGCCCGTGGATGGCCTGACGATGCGGATGTTCCGCACCGACACCCCTTACGGCAGCGAGGACCTCTATTCCGCTGCAAGCCCGGCACTGACCGCGCGCTGCACCCGCGATGGGGCAACGCCCGGCATGTGCCTCTCGGAGCGCCGCGTCGGCGGCGCCGACCTCACCTTCCGCTTTCCACGCAGCTGGCTGTCGCAATGGCGTGACGTGGCGGATGCGATGGACAAGCTGACGGCGCAGCTGCGCGGGCCGAAGGGCTGAGCACGGCATCCCTGCCCTGCCGCGCGACAGGCCAGAGGCTACCTAAAACAAAAACTGCGAAAACAACCCCATGCACAGTAGCCAAGCATCGGCAGCATCGAGCATTTTCGTATTTTTCGAAGAGCTGTTGACCCGTCGGGCAAAACAGGAACACAATGGCATCATGGGAAGATCAAATTGAACGATGCGACTGCGCGTCTGCGAGCCGGACCGGGGTTGCCCGGATCGCCGGACCGGTGTGTGACTGATATCACTGATCATAGATTGCGTTTGGCCATCCTGCGAATATTCTGACGCTATTGCATTCGGGGGCTGGAATGCGGCTTCGGCTGTTTGTTTTATTGATTGTTGCGAGCTGGTTCTGGACTGGCGCCGCGCTGGCCGAGAAGCGCGTCGCGCTCGTCATGGGCAACTCGGCCTACAAGAACGTGGCGAGGCTTGCGAACCCCGCGAACGATGCCGCGCTGGTCGGCGGCATGTTCAGGAAGGCGGGCTTCGACGCCGTCGACGTCAAGCTCGACCTGAACGTGGTCGACATGCGGAAGGCGCTGCGCGAATTCGGTGCCAAGGCTCGCGACGCCCATGTCGCGGTCATCTACTACGCCGGGCATGGCATCGAGCTTGACGGCACCAACTATCTGATCCCCACCGATGCCGCCCTTGAGACCGATACCGATGTTCTCGACGAGGCCTTCCCGCTCGACAGGGTGTTGTTCGCCATCGAGCCGGCCAAGCAACTTCGCCTCGTCATCCTGGACGCCTGCCGCGACAATCCATTCGCCAAGACGATGAAGCGCACGGTCGCCTCGCGAGCGATTGGCCGCGGCCTCGCCAAGGTCGAGCCGACCAGCCCCAACACCATGATCGCCTTCGCGGCGAAGGCCGGCTCGACCGCCTCGGACGGCGATGCCAGGAACAGCCCGTTTGCCACCGCTCTGGTCGAACGCCTGCCGATGCCGGGCCTCGATCTGCGCAAGGCGTTCGGCTTCGTGCGCGACGACGTGCTCAAGACCACCGGCTACAAGCAGGAGCCCTATGTGTACGGCTCGCTCGGCGGCGATGACGTGCCGCTGGTGGCAGCGAAGCCGGTCGTCGCAGGACCCCAGGCCAACCCGGACGCCGAAATCCGGCGCGATTACGAACTGGCGCTTCAGTTGGGGACGCGTGACGGGTGGACGGCCTTCCTCAACCGCTTTCCCAGCGGTTTCTATACCGATCTTGCGAAAGGCCAGCTGAACAAGATCGCCGCCGAGGAAACCCGCGCCGCCGCCGCGGAGAAGGCCAGGCAGGCCGAGCAGGAGAAGGCCCGACTGGCATCCGACCGCGCCAAGAAGGCCGAGCAGGAGAAAGCCGCAGCAGCCGCGAAGGCGGCTGAGGACGCCAAGGCAGCCGCTGAGAAAGCCAAGCAGATCGAGGAAGCCAAGGCGGCGGCCGCCGAGCAGCGAAGGAAGGACGCGGAAGCCGCAGCAGCGAAGGCGCTGGTCGACAAGCGGGCCGCCGAGAAGCAGCAAATAACGGAGAGCACACAGAAAGTTGCTGCTATTGCACCGACGTCACAGCCGAGCCTTTCTCCTCAAGACGTACCAAAGTTGTTGCAATCAGAACTGCGTAGAGTCGGTTGTCACCCGGCGCCAGTGGACGGCATTTGGACGGACTCATCGCAACGCTCGCTGACGCTGTTCAACCAATATGCGGGGACGAAGCTCGATGCCAAGCAGGCGAGCGTAGAGGCGCTCGATGCCATTAAGGCCAAGCCGGGCCGGGTCTGCCCGCTGGTGTGCGATCACGGCTTCAAGGCCGATGGCGACGCTTGCGTAAAGATCGCCTGCCGAGCCGGCTATCGCCTCAATGACGACAACGAGTGTGAGAAGGTACGTGACACGAAATCAGTCACAACGCGGGATGACAGGACCAAACGGGACGCGGAGCGCAAGAATACCGAGGCGGCACCATCGAGACCGCAATCGAATGGACAGATCACCTGCAATACGATGGGCTGTCGCCCAGTCAAACCCGGGTGCAGATTGGTGAAGTTGGGTGTTCCTGGCGAGCCGGGGAACGGATCGGAAGTCTGCAACTGAGAACGAGCTCAGGGCGCGCGTGACCTGAGGAAAGGTTAGTTCAGTCGAGCGCAGGCGGCCGTCCCGTTCGGCGGCGATGTCGCCTAGAATCAATAAGCACAGGCGGCTTCAATTCGAACGTCGAAGTCTGCAACTGAAGACGACCGCCGGCTAAGAGGAAACATGAATCCCGCTGCTGGCAGAACCGGCCCGCCATTTCATATTTCTTGAATCTGACCGTAACCCGTCGGGCAAAGCACGGGCATGACCATCATGCGGCGCTGGACGTAGCCCGCCTTCGCAGCCTTATCGACGCGAGAGGCTCGTGACCGCCAGATCCCTGCGCCGTCAGTCGCGGACCTTGTTCGCCCGGTAAAGGCTCGGCGTCGTCCCGACCGACTTGCGGAACGCGCGATTGAAATTGGCCTGCGACGAAAATCCGGTGGCATAGGCGATATCGACGAGCGGACGATCGCTGCCGGACAGGAGCCGCTTGGCGAGATCGAGACGCTGGCGGCTGACATATTCATGCGGCGCCACTCCGGTTGCCGCCTTGAAGCTGCGCGAGAAATGCGCCGGGCTCATGCACGCCACCGATGCTAGATCCTTCACCGTGAAATCACGCTCGACGGATCCATCGATGAACTCGATCACGCGCGACAGCCGTTTGGCGTCGAGCGGCCTTTGACCAGCGCTGAGCTGCCGGAGCCTGACGGCAGTGGCCGAGTAGCTGTGCACCAGATGGGCCGACAACGCGCGCCCCAGGCTTTCGATCAGGAGCCGGCCGGTGGAAGTCTCCTGTTCGAGTTCGGCCAGGATCCGGTCCGCAACATGCTCGATGAACATGTCCTGATCGATGGTCTCATAGCGGATCGAGATGCCCGACGGGTCGATGTCGAGATCCCTGAGCATGGTGTCGTCGAACGGCTTGCCGGGAAGGAAGAGATGCAGGCATTCCTGCATCTGGCTCTCGACCCGGATGAAGTCCTCGCGGATGCCGGCCGGGCAAAGCCACACGGTGCCCCTTCTGCCGAAGGTGCGCTGCCGCATACCGCCGCCTTCGCGGTCGACGACCGAGTTGCCACGGAGCAGGATTGCGATCTCGGTGTCGCGCGGCAATTGCGGTGGCAGGTCGCCGGGCTCGTGGCTCCATCGCTCCGCGAGCAGGTGCGACCACCGCCGGTCATTGGACGTCTGAAGCATTCTGCCGGTCACATATTTATCGACAGAGTTGCCGAGCATACCCATCGTAGATCTCCGCCAGATAGCGCGACGTGGGGGCAACGGTATTGCTAAGTCCAGCAATAACCATGCCAGAGATCCGACCAGCCGTCCACGGGCCGAGAGCAGTCCGGGACAACAACACCGCACGTTTGGAAAAGCCAGGTCGTGCCCGGGCACCGCATGCTCGGCACCGTCTTGAATCAGGAGGCGGAGAGATCCATGGCCCGAACCACGGTAATAGGCGCGTGCCCCCACGATTGCCCGGACACCTGCTCCATCCTGACCACGGTCGAGGATGGCAAGGCGATTGCCGTGCGCGGCAATCCCGATCATCCGTTCACGCGCGGACGGCTCTGCGTCAAGGTCAACAACTACGAGGAGCGCGTTTACAGCGACAAGCGCGTCCTCCATCCGCTGAAACGGGTCGGCCCGAAGGGCGCCGGACAGTTCCAGCGGATCTCCTGGGACGAGGCCATCGAAACCATCGCATCCCGATGGACGTCCACCATCGCCGAGCACGGCGCGCAGGCGATCCTGCCCTACAGCTATCTGGGCACCCAGGGCATCATCAACGGGCTGAACGTCGGAGATCCCCTCTTCAACAAGCTCGGCGCAACGGTGCTCGAACGCACGTTCTGCGATTCCGCTTCATGCACCGCCTACATGATGACGATCGGGCATACCCCCGGCGTCGACCCCGAGAGCTTCGTGCACTCGAAATACATCATCCTGTGGGCCTGCAATACGCTGAGCACGAACTCGCATCACTGGCCGTTCATCGAGCAGGCGAAGAAGGCCGGTGCCAAGCTCGTGGTGATCGATCCCGTCCGCACCCGCACCGCGCGCCTCGCCGACTGGCACATTCCGATCCGTCCCGGCACCGACGCAGCGCTCGCGCTGGCCATGATCCACGTCATCATCAAGGAGAATCTGGTCGACCGCGATTACGTCGACAAGCACACCGTCGGGTATGACGAGCTGGCCGAGCGGGCGTCGATCTACACACCCGAATTTGCCTCCGAGGAAACCGGCATTCCCGTCGACGATATCGTCAGGCTGGCGCGGGAATATGCCACGACACCTCCGGCCGTCGTGCGCATCGGCGTCGCGGTCGAGCGGCATGCCGGCGGAGGCCAGACCGTGCGCGCGATCGCCTGCCTTCCCGGCCTGATCGGCGCATGGAAGCATGTCGGCGGCGGCCTGCTCCAGCTTCCGATCTGGGCATTTCCGGTCAGGTGGGACGTGCTGATGCGTCCCGATCTCCAGCCGGAAAAAATGCGCGTGCTCAACTCCTGGCGTCTCGGCGCGGCGCTGACGGGCGAGCTCGGCTTCGATCCGCCGATCAAGGCGCTGTTCGTCTACAACGCCAATCCGATGGCGATGGTGACCGAACAGGGCAAGCTCGAAAAGGGCCTGGAACGCGAGGATCTCTTCACGGTCGTCAGCGAGCACTTCCTGACCGACACCGCCAGATATGCCGACATCGTTCTGCCAGCGACCACGCAGCTCGAACAGAAGGACATCCTGTTCTCGTGGGGACACCTCTACCTCTCCTACAACAACCAGGCGATCGAGCCGCTCGGCGAAGCCGTTCCGAACACCGAACTGTTCCGCCGCATCGCGCGCGCGATGGGCATCACGGACCCGACCTTCTTCCGGTCCGACGAGGAGATCATCGCCGCATCGCTCGACTGGAGCAGCCCGGTGCTCGACGGCATCTCGCTCGAGGACGTCAAGGCCAAGGGCTATGTGCGCCTCAACATGCCCGCGCCGGCGGACTGGGCACCGCACCGCGAGGGCAACTTTCCGACCGCCTCCGGCAAGTGCGAGTTCAAGTCGACGATCGCCGCCGGAGGCAACTTCGTGGTGCCGCTGTTCCGCCAGGGTTACAATGGCGACCAGGACGGAGCGCCGGTCGATCCCCTGCCTCACTACATCCGGCCGAACGAGAACCCGCGCTCGGCGCCCGCGCTCGCAACCCGCTATCCGCTCAGCCTGATTTCGCCGAAGAGCCACGCCTTCCTGAATTCGAACTACGGCAACCTGCCCGCGCAAACCGCACAGGCCGGCGAGGAACAGGCGGTGCTCCTCAACCCCGACGATGCGGCACAACGCGGCATCATCGCAGGCGCCCCCATCCGCGTGTTCAACGATCGCGGCTCGTTCGAGGCATTCGCGACCGTCTCCCCCGACATCATGCCGGGCGTCGTGGTGGCGCCATCCGGCTACTGGCAACGATCGAACCGCAAGGGAGCGACCGTCCACGCGCTGACGCCCCCGGCCTTCGCCGACCTCGGTCGCGCGCCGACCTTCTCCGACATCCTCGTCCAGGTCAGTGGCACCCAGCTCAGTAGCGTCCATGTCAGTGGCGCCCAAGCCAGCGGAGCCTGACGATGACTTACGTGGTCACCGACAATTGCCGCGGCTGCCGATACACGGAATGCGTCACCGTCTGCCCGGTGGAGTGTTTCCACGTCGACGACGCCATGACCTATATCGACCCGGAAAACTGCATCGACTGCGGTGGCTGCGCGCCGGCCTGCCCTGTCGGCGCGATCGAGCCCGACTATCGTCTGGCTGCGGACAAGAAATTCTGGATCGACGTCAATCGCAAACGCGCGGCCGAAACTCCCGTGTTGAGCGCACGTCTGGCGCCTCTGCCGGGCGCAGACGAGCGCAGACTGGCGCTGGGCCGATGACGGACCTGGCGTCGGACGTCGATGCCGGCATGTTCCGCGTCGCTGTCGTCGGCAGCGGGCCGAGCGGCTTCTACGCCGCCGAAGCGCTGCTGCGCTCCGGCGCGTCTGTGGCCGTCGACATGTTCGAGCGGCTGCCGGTGCCCTACGGGCTGGTGCGGTTCGGCGTTGCTCCCGACCATCCAAAGCTCAAGCAGGTCACGATCGCCTTCGACAGGATCGCGAGGACGCCTGGTTTTCGTTTCGTCGGCGGCGTCACGATTGGAGACGACGTCACGGTCGACGAGCTCCGCGAGGCCTATGACGCCGTCGTGCTCGCGACCGGCGCAGATCTCAGCCGGCCTCTGGACATTCCGGGCGAGACGCTGCCAGGGAGCCACAGCGCCGGCGATTTCGTCGCGTGGTACAACGGCCACCCCGAATTCGCCGATCTCAAATTCGATCTCGATCACGAGGCGGCGGTGATCATCGGCCATGGCAACGTCGCTCTCGACGTCGCACGCATTCTCGCCAAGTCCGCCGACGAGTTGAGCCAGACCGACATCGCGCGCCATGCGCTCGAAGTTCTGGCGGAGAGCCGGATTCGCCAGATCGTCATCATTGGCCGCGGCGGGCCGGCACAGGCGAAATTCACCGCGAAGGAATTGCGTGATTTCCTCGAATTGAGCGCATGCGACACGCTGGTCGACAACCGCGGGATCGGTCCGAACGAATTCGAGCCGCAGATTTCCGGAGATCCGGAGCTCGCCGAAAAACTGTCGCTGCTGCGCGCGTTCTCGCGGCAGACTGCAACGAGGCCACGGCGCTGTCTCTTTCGATTTGGCCTCTCACCTGTCGCAATCGAGGGACGCGGCCGGGTCGAGACGGTCGCGCTCAGGAACCGGTCGGGCGTTATCGAGGAGATCGCGTGCGGCCTCTCGTTCGGCAGCATTGGCCGCAGGACGACGCCACTCGCGGGCGTTCCCTATGACGCACAGCGCGGCGTCCATGCGAACATCGATGGGCGCGTTACGAAGGGCCTTTCGGTGATCGAGGGGCTCTATGTCTGCGGGTGGAGCAAGCGCGGGCCGAACGGCACGATCGGCACCAATCGCGGCTGCGGGATGGCGACGGCGGAGGCCGTTCTGGCCGACTTTGCCCATCTGCGGACGCGTTCGGATACGCCCGACGCACTGCTTGCACGGATCGCCGGCCGGGTGGCACGCGTCGTGAGCTACCCTGACTGGATGGCGATCGATACGGCCGAGAAACGCAGGGGAGCCGCGCTCGGCAAGCCACGGGAGAAGTTCGTCACGGTTCCCGACATGATCGCGGCGGTGGGCGCGTGACCCGGCGGGGCCACGACGACTATCGCGCACCAAAGAAGGCTCGCGAGTTGAATGCACCGTCACTGAATTCTCAACAGGCTCCTAAGAGAGAATGAAGTACTGCGCAGCGACGAGGAGGCGTCGCGGTTACTCAAGACTCTCCGGAATCGCGCGTCCATACCTCGTCCCGATGCGGATCGTTCGCCGGCAGGATATTTCTGATGTAGTCCCTTCGCTTCCACTCCGGAGCAGGAGGCAAGCCTGCCTGTTCGCGCGGAACATGCGGAGACGCGGCGTTTCCAGCGATATCGGGGATGTACCGCGGACAGTTCGGATAAAGCTCGCACTCGATTCGGACGACGAATTTCGCGCCATAGTGCCGCGCCAGATATTCCGGCTCAGCATGAACTGACGCCCGGCCATTGATCCGTATCCGCCGGCTCTTTCCGTCAAACCTCACGAACAGGAGCCCAACGTTCGGGTTCTTTCGGATGTTGCCGAGGGTACGGTACATCGAATTCCCGTCGTATTCGGGATACTCGATGACGTTTTCTCCAACGATCTTCACGAAGCCCGGATCTCCCGACTTGATACTACAATCGACGTATTCTCCGAACGCCGATGCAATAAAGAAGAACTGCGCGCCTTCTATCCATTCACGTTCATCGTCCCAAAAGCTGTAATGCTTGCGATGACGCTCTATGGCCTCGGCAACCCTTCGGCCGTCGAACTCGTCTTGAAATTCCCGCATTCCTTCATGGAAGAATGGACGATCGGCGAGCGAAGACATTTTGAAACCTCGAGTTCGGGAGGCCGGAATTGACCGGCGGCCGATGCTCAGCATCAGCCGGCAAGACCGATTGCAGACCAACGCGGGCGCAAAGCAAGACAACGCGGCGTCGAGCCTCCAGCCAGCGTACAGGCCACGAGCCAACGTGTAGGCCACGACATCGTTTGTCAATTTCTTTTGACTAGTTTGGAGGTCAGAACGCCCTTTTCAGTAGAGCAGGCTCCTATTCGATTGACTTTCTGTCGAAACTTCTCGACACGGGATCCATGATCGAAAGCAAATTGGCATCACTCGGCCTCGACGAGAAGGAACGGCGCTTCTATTTGGCCACGCTGCAACTTGGTTTGGCATCGGTCACTGAGATTGCGGCCCGGGCAGGCGTGACACGGACAAACGGGTACGACCTGCTGGCCCGGCTCGAGGCACGAGGACTGGTCAAGCAAACCACCGGGAACGGTGCCCGCCACGTCGTTGCCGAAGATCCGATCGTTCTCATCTCGAATTGGGAGCGGACCAGGAATACCCTCGACAGCCTCGTACCGGAACTGCGCTCGCTGTTCAACGCGGCGGCGACAAGGCCGCGCATCCGGTTCTACGAGGGCACGGAGGGTATCGAGCGCGCGCTGTGGGAGACGCTCGAATGCCGATCTGGCACCCTGCTTGGCGTCCTCTCGATGCCCGAGTTGCTCGAGGTCCCGGGCGTGGAAGGCATGCAGAAATACATTACCGAACGGGTCAAACGCGGGATACGGCTCCGGGTGCTGCGATCCCGAGGTCGCGAGACGGCCAGGATTTGGCCCAGTTCGCAGGCCGAACTCCGGGAGTTGAGGTATGCTCCGCCATCAATCGATCTGGGCATGACGATGTACCTCAACGACGATACCGTCACCTACTTGTCGTCCAAGCGCGAGAATTATGGCCTCATCGTAGAAAGTGCGGAATTTTCTGCGCTCTCGAGGGCCCTGTTCGAGGGACTTTGGACGATCAGCACGAGCAAGCCTTAGCGGAATCGACTTCAGAAACTTTCCGCGGAGAGATTCTGGATTGCTTCGCTGCGCTCGCAATGACGATGTGGAGAGAGCGCGCCTTGATATCCGGTGCATGCCCGGACGCAGCGCAGCGTCTCGTCGACGATGCGCTGCCGGGTCGGGGCCCATCTCTTGCAGATGCACCGTGCGGCTCTTGGGTCCCGGCTCTGCACTGCAACGCCGTAAGCGCGTTTACGCGCGTCTTCGACGCGCCATGGGGGCGCCGCAGTGAGACACGAGAGAGCGAGCCGTGCCGGCGACGTTTTCGCTTCGCTCGCAACGGCGGCGTAGCAACGTCTATTCCTGATCGACGAGATCGTCCTCGAGGATCGCCATCTGGAACTGGAACGAGCGATCGTCGTCCTCGTCGTCGACGAACAGCACGCCGATGAACTCCTCGCCGATATAGACCTCGGCGGAATCGTCCTTCTTCGGCCGCGGCACGACGCGGATCTTGGGATTGCCGAATACGCGCTTCAGATATGCGTCGAGCTTTCTGACTTCTTTGACGTCCACGGCAAGTCTCCGATCGAAAAATGGTCGGCGGGTTTTAGGACGAGACGCGACGAACCGCCAGCATGAATTGCCAAAGAATTTGGGGATCGAAAGGGTCGGAGAATCCGGCCCTTTTTCAACGTCAAAGCCGCCTCAGAGTCCCATGGCGTTGATCATCTGGTCCATGGTGCGCGAGGGCTCGGCGCAGCCGGCCTCGCCGACGATCTTGGCGGGCACGCCCGCGACCGTGACGTTGTGCGGCACGGGCTTGACCACGACCGAGCCGGCCGCGATGCGCGCGCAATGACCGATCTCGATGTTGCCGAGGATCTTTGCGCCGGCGCCGATCAGGACGCCGTGGCGGATCTTCGGATGGCGGTCCTCGTTCTCCTTGCCGGTGCCGCCGAGCGTGACGCCATGCAGGATCGAGACATCGTCCTCGATGATGGCGGTCTCGCCGCAGACGAAGCCGGTGGCGTGGTCGAGGAAGATGCCGCGGCCGATGCGCGCGGCGGGATTGATGTCGGTCTGAAACACCGCGGAGGCGCGGCTCTGGAGATAATACGCGAAATCCTTGCGGCCCTTCAGATAGAGCCAGTGCGCCAGGCGATGGGTCTGGATGGCGTGAAAGCCCTTGAAGTAGAGCAAGGGATCGATGAAGCGCGAGGTCGCGGGATCGCGGTCGTAGACGGCGACGAGATCGGCGCGGAAAGCGTTGCCGAGATCGGGATCGTCGCGCAGCGCCTCGTCATAGGTCTGGCGCACCAGGTCGCCCGACATTGCGGAATGATCGAGCCGGTCGGCGACGCGGTGGACCACCGCGTCTTCCAGGCGGCTGTGATGCAGCACCGTCGAATAGATGAAGGTCGCAAGCTCGGGCTCGCGATGGACGATGTCCTCCGCTTCGCCGCGGATCCGGTCCCAGATCGGATCGAGCGATGCGAGCTTTGCTCCCGGATTGACCTGATGCACTGCCATGGAATTGCTCTTTCGAATGGGCACGTTTTATCGACTCTATAGCACAGTCTAGGCGACAAAGTCCCGACCGGCTTGCCTGAGAGTGAACAGCACCTTGCCTCACGAAAGCATGCCAAGGCTTTGAAAAACAAAGATTTCTTCTGAGCCCCCGAAGCGGCAAGTCGGCTCAAAATGGTCAGAGTCTTGCCAAATTCAAGCGGGGCGGCGTCAAACTATTGGTGAATTCTCTGCCGACCGTTATTGCGGGCAGGGTCGGACGTGAGGACGAGAGCGGATTTGAGCATCACCACCGATCAATTGCGCGCGCGCGCCGCGGGTACGTTTTGGCTGCGTCTGGCGGCAATCGCCCTGCCCCTGCTGATGATCGCGCCGGCGTTCTGGAACGGCTATCCGCTGTTGCAATGGGATACCGGCGGCTATCTGGCGCGCTGGTACGAGGGCTATCTCGTCCCCAGCCGCTCCACGGTGTTCGGCCTATATCTGCACTATGGCGAGAGCTTTGGTTTCTGGATCAACCTCGCCCTCCAATCGCTGGCGACGCTGTGGCTGCTGCAGCTCACCTTGCGCGTGCTGGGATTGATGCAGACCTCCCGCTTCGTCGCAATCAGCCTCTGCCTGATCCTGACGACCGCGCTGCCCTGGCTCGCCAGCATGCTGCTCACCGACATCTTCGCCGGGCTCTCGATCCTGTCGCTGTTCCTGCTGGTCATCGGCGGGCGACGGACATCGACGCTCGAAAAGATCTCGCTGTTCGTCTTCACCGCCTTTGCCGCGGCGACGCATAGCGCCACGCTCGGCGTGCTGCTCGGTCTTTGCGCAGCGGGCTGGATGGCGCGGCCGTTTCTGAAGGAGCGCCTGCCGCTGGCGGGATTGGCGCAGGCGAGCCTCACCATCGCCGTGGGCGGGGTGATGCTGGTGTCGGCGAATTATGCGTTGTCCGGCAAGCTGGCCTGGACCCCCGGCGGTTACGGCGTCGCCTTCGGCCGCATGATGCAGGACGGCATCGTCGCACAATATCTCAACGACCGTTGTCCGCGCGAACGCTACAAGCTCTGCCCCTATCGCAACGAGCTGCCGGCGAGCGCCGACGAATTTTTGTGGGGCAAGAGCATGTTCAACACGCTCGGCCGTTTCGAAGGCATGAACGAGGAGATGGGCTACATCGTCGTGCAGTCGCTCAAGGACTATCCTGCCTGGCAGGCCGGCGCGGCGCTGCGGGCGATGGGCCAGCAATTGCTGCACGTCGCGACCGGCGAAGGCACCAATGGCTGGATCCCGCACACCCGTGGCATCGTCGAGCGCTACATCCCCGCGCAGGCCGCGCCGATGCGCGCGGCGCGGCAGCAGAATTGGCAGCTCGACTTCACCGCGATCAACTGGGTGCACGTGCCGGTGGCGCTGGCCTCGATGCTGGCGCTGGTCGTGCTGCTCGGCAACGCTGTCGCGAGGCGCCGGCTGGACGACCTGACATTGCTGGCGGCGACCGTGACGCTGGCCCTGCTCGGCAACGCCTTCATCTGCGCCGTGATCTCCGGTCCGCACGACCGCTACGGCGCGCGGATGGTGTGGGTCGCGACGTTCGTGGTGCTGATGGCGCTGGGGCGCTCGATCGGCGACGACCACCCCGCGCACGAGACCTCAGCCCCGTCGTGAAGGAAAATCCAGGACGCCGGCGGAGCGGGTCTGATATGACGGTGAAAGTGCAACAATCCCCACATCTGACAGCTCTGGCCAGGACAAGCATTCTGCACCGTCACCGCAATTTCGCAATTCTTCACGCCGCCTTGGCGAGCGCCAGCAGCCGGAAATCTTCGAGCGCCGCGTGCCGATGCGGGGCGACTTCGCGCTGGTAAGTCTCGGAGTCGACGATGGAACGGAAGGTGGCGAAATCGCCGTATTCATTGATCGCCGCTTCGTCCCAGCGCTCACCTGGCGAGCCGACGAGGCTCGCCAGGACCGGGACGGAAAACATCCGCACGAGCGGCTTGCCCACCGCAAGACGGCGGAATGCCGGCCTGTAGCGTTCATTAAAGGCTTCGCGGCCCGAGCAAGGCGCGGCGTCGAATCCGTCCTCGTAATGCGCCTGCGCGCGATAGCGCAGCAGATTGAGCATGTAGATCGGCTGTCCGGGTGGGATAGCCCGCTCGGCGGCGTCGAGGGCTTGCAGGGTGATTTCGATGAGATTCATGGGACTTCCCGCGTTTCCAGCGCCGCAGAATGCGCGCCGACGCTCCCGATTTAGCTGTCCGGAAACGGCCCTTGTAGTGACGGCGTAGCCATGACTATGTGGACTGCATGTCCACAACAGCCTTGCCTCCCGATCTCTCCCGTCTCCTCGCCTTCGTCCGCGTCGTCGAGGCGGGCTCCTTCGCCGAAGCCGCGCGGCGGGCGGGAACGACCACTTCGGCGATGTCCAAAGCGGTCGCTCGTTTCGAAAAGGCTCATGGGTTGCGGCTGTTGCATCGCTCCACGCATTCGTTGGCGCTGACCGACGAAGGCGACAGGCTGATGACGGCGGGACGCGCGTTGGTCGAAAGTCTCGCCCGTGTCCAATCCGCGCTCGGCGACGTCGCGCGCGGCGACGGCGGACGGGTGCGCGTGACCGCCCCCGCCTCGTTCGCGCGCGCCTGCATCCTGCCGCGACTGCCCGCGTTCCTGCGGGAACGGCCGGAGATCGAGATCGAGGTCAAATTCCGCAACGAGATTCTCGATCTCGCGGCGGAAGGCGTCGACATCGCGATCCGCTCAGGGCCGCTCGACCGCGCGCCCGGCCATCAGGCGCGGCGGCTTTGCACGTTCTCCTGGATCGCCTGCGCCTCGCCTGCCTATCTGAAAGCGCGCGGCGCGCCGGCGACTCCCTACGAGCTGTCCGCGCACGACCATGTCGGCTTCCGCAATCCCGCGAACGGGCAAATCCTGACCTGGCGCTTCGCCGACCCGCGCGGCAAAGCACCCATTCGCGTCACGCCCAAGCCCAAGCACATTTGCGACGACGCGCACGCTTCGCTCGCTTTGATCACGAACGGGTTCGGAATCGGCTGGGGCCCGGCGTGGGTCGTCAACGAAGACCTTCGCAGCGGCCGGCTGGTCGAGGTGCTGGCGCCCTGGCGCGCGCCTGGGGAACCCCTGTGGATGCTGCGCGCCTCCGGCCGCCGCCCGCCCCTGCGCACACAGCGCGTCATGTCGTTCCTCACCACGCTTCCCGCCGCGTTCAGCGACAAGGCGGGGTGAGGCATTGGCTGTCACCGAAATCTGGGCGACAGAACCCGAGCTCCGGTCCTAAGAATTAGCAGGCGAAGACCCCTCTTGAATCTTTGCCAACTCAGCCGCGGCGGGAGAGGAAGTCGAGCACGCCGGTCTTGTAGACCTTGTCGCCGACGGCCCGCATGTGGTCGCGGTTCGGAATGTCGAGCACTTCCGAACCTGGAATGATCGCGCCGAGCGCGCTCGCGGAGCCCGCGACGTCGTCAGTGGTGCCGACCGCGATCAGCACCGGCACCTCGATGCGCGCAGCCTGCTGTCTCGTCATGACGTCGCGCGTGCCGCGCAGGCAGGCGGCGAGTGCGCGATGGTCGGAGCGGGTCTGGTCCGCAAAAGCGCGAAAGGTGCGGCCCATGGGATCGGTGACGTCGTCCAGCGAAGGAGCCTCAAGCGCCTTCGCCACGTTCTCGCCGGGGCCGGTGCCCTCGATCAGGCCGCCGATGCCGATGCCGCCGAGGATCGCCGAGCGCAGGCGGTGCGGCTCGTTCAGCGCGAGCCACGCCGTCATCCGCCCTCCCATCGAATAGCCCATGATGTCGGCCTGCGGGATGGCGAGGTGATCCATCAGCGCGAGCACGTCGCCGGCCATGGTCGGAATCGAATATTGCGCGGGATCGTAGAGCTTTGCGCTTTCGCCGTGGCCGCGATTGTCGAGCGCGATGACGCGGCGGCCGTTCTTGCGCAGCTCCGAGACCCAGGTCGGATAGACCCAGTTCACGTTCTTGCTCGAGGCAAAGCCGTGCACCAGGATAATCGGATCGCCCTCGCCTTCATCGAGATAGGCAATTTCAACGGCGCCGTTGTGAAAGCTCGGCATCATCAGTTCCGTGAGGTCTTGAGGGGGATAGGTCGATCTTAGAGCACGATCCGCAAAACAGTGCAGCGGTTTTTCGGCAAGATCATGCCCAAACAATAGCCCTGATGCGCGATGACGATCGGGCTTCAGGCCCTGACGGCGGTATCCGCGAGAGCGGATTCGGCGGCCACCTGCGCCCGGCGAAGCCGCCGCGCGCGCCTGCGATCGCACCAGGCCTGGGTCAGGCGCTCGGTGGTGGCCTTGATCGAGGACAACAGGCCGAACAGCGTCAGCGCTGCGCCGAACAGCCAGAGCGTCAGATTGAACGCGCCGGTCGCAAGCAGCAGCGCGCCGCGGCCGAGCAGCTTCATGATCGCACGCGTCTTGCTGCCATGCACGTCCGCAAGCCGCACCGCGCGCGCGACGTCCTTCGGACCTTCGGCGATGCGCAACGTATCCATCGCGCCGCGCGTGCCGGTCTTCCCGGCGACGCGCGTGACGTCCTTGCCGAGCCGGACCAGCGCGCCGGCCTTCTCGGCGCGGAACGCAGCCTTGATCGCGCTCACGGTCTCTCCGGGGCGGAACACCGAACCCTTGGCCAACGCATTCTGAAGCATCGGCGTGTCCACGACCTCGCGCGCGGAGCGGCCGGCCCACGCGGCGAGTCCTTCGCCGAGCCGTCCCACCTTGCGCGCGTCCTTCACGAGCGTCAGCCCGGCGCGCACCGGCGCAGCGCCGCCGACGGACACATAGGTTGCCGCGGTCACCGCAAGGCCGGCTGTGGCGAGGCCCAGCACCAGGCTGTCGACGTCCTCGCCCATCGCGAGATGCTTGCCCTCCCGCACGACGTCCCTGATGTCACCGAACACGAAGAGATCGCCGGCCACCGTCCCGGACAGGCTCGCGACGTCGTCGGCATTTCCGGTGACGAGGCCGGTGGCAAAACGCTTAGCGAATTGCGAGGTGGAATTCTGTTCCTTGACCGCATCGCTCACGCGGCTCAGGAGGTCATCCGGCAACGCGATGTTGCGGTCACGCGCGAGCGCGACAAAACTGTCGGCAAGATCGGCATCGCCAGCGGCGAGCGCGGCCTCGATGTTGTCCTGAACCAGCTGTTCGTTCTGCCGCAGCAATGCATCGAGCTTCAGCTCGGAGAGCACGGCCGGATCATCCTGGGCGGCGAGGATCGCGCCGGCTTCACGGGCGTGCGGCGCTACCTGCGCGAGCATGAAGCTGCATGCCGCGACGCCGGCCAACGCTGTGCTGATTCGCAGCCATTTCATGCGGAAAACCTGGAGAGTCCTGAAATCGTTGACCTGACGATTCGTCTTTCGTCGCAAATGCGCTCATCCGAAGACATAGTATGCCAAAATTGCGACACAACGTCCCCGACGAAAGAAGGGCTTCTCTCAGGCCCCAAGATTGTGTCGAATTTGCATGAGCAATTGAGCATGGGGCAATTGCGGAGCTTTCGGTTCCGCTGGACTAGCAATCATCTGCACCCGCCAGTATGGTCCGCGGCGCCTTAAAGATGCCGCGTCAGTTCGTGATTGTGTCTGCCGCCATTGCCACTCCAGGATGAGTTACGATGTCCGACCATGTCGTCCCGCACTTCCACAACGATGCCGGTGTCCCCGTCATCGAGATCGGCTCGCAAGAGTTCATGTGCGTGGGCGCCAATCCTCCGTTCGACCATCCGCACGTCTTCCTCGACCTCGGCAACGACAACGAGATCATCTGCCCCTATTGCTCGACGCTGTACCGTTTCGCGGCCGACCTGAAGGCGGGCGAAGCCCGTCCGCCGGAATGCGTGCTGAAGGACAAGGTGGCCTGACCGCATCCATCGGTCAGGGGTGGCGCTCTCCCGAACGATTGTCATCGCCGGTGCCGGCATCGGTGGACTGACGGCTGCGCTTGCGCTCGCGGCCCGCGGCTTCCGCATCGTCGTGCTGGAAAAGGCCGAGCGGCTCGAGGAAGTCGGTGCCGGCCTGCAGCTCTCCCCCAATGCCAGCCGCGTGCTGGTCGAGCTCGGCCTCGCCGAGCGCCTCAAGGGGCGGGCGGTCACCCCGGAGGCTGTCTCGATCATGAGCGCGCGGGCCGGCGGCGAGCTGCTGCGCATGCCGCTCGGTGCAGCGGCATCGGCGAGCGCCGGCGCGCCCTATTGGGTGGTGCACCGTGCCGACCTGCAATCCGCGCTGGCCGGCGCCGTTTCCGACCATCCCGACATCGACCTGAAGCTCGGCGCGACCTTCGAGGACGTCGCGCCTCATGCCAAGGGACTGACGGTGGTCCATCGCAGCGGCACGATCCGCCGCAGCGATCTCGCCAGTGCGCTGATCGGCGCCGACGGCATCTGGTCGACGGTGCGCCAGCATCTGTTTCCCGAGGTGCAGCCGCGCTTCTCCGGACTGATCGCCTGGCGCGGCACGCTGGACGCCACGCAACTGCCAAAGGATTACACCGCGCGCCGGGTGCAGCTCTGGATGGGGCCGAACGCCCATCTCGTCGCCTATCCGATCGCCGGCGGACGCCAGATCAACGTGGTCGCGGTGCTGCCGGGCACCTGGAACAGGCCGGGCTGGAGCACGCCCGGCGACCCCCGCGAGGTGACGGACGCCTTCGCCGGCCCGCGCTGGCCGCCATCGGCGCGCATGATGCTCGCCACGGTCGACAACTGGCGGAAATGGGCGCTGTTCGGCGTCCCCGACGGCTGCCCCTGGAGCAAGGGCCCGATCGGGCTGCTCGGCGATGCCGTGCACGCGATGCTGCCGTTCGCGGCACAAGGCGCGGGCATGGCCATCGAGGATGCCGCCGTGCTCGCCCGGCATTTGAGCCTCGAGACCGCCGAGAGCACCGCGGGCATCAGTGCGGCGCTGAAGCAATACGGCCGCACGCGCCAGGCGCGGGTGCGGCGGGTGCAGCGGACCGCGCGGCAGCAGGGCCGCATTTATCATCTCGGCGGGCCGCTTGCGGCCGCACGCGATCTTGCGATCCGCGCGCTCGGACCGGACCGGATGCTGGCGCGGCAGGACTGGATCTACGGCTGGCGGCCCTGATCGAAGCGCAGCCGGATTCAGCGGGCCGCTTTCCCGGATTTCGATGCGGATTTGGCAGGGGCCGCGGGCGATGCCTCAGGGGGCGTCAGCTCAGGCGGCGTTTCGCGGCACTTGTTGCGACGCCAGGCGTCCTCGACCAATTGGGCCTGTCCGCGCACCGCGATATAGTCGTTGCGATAGGCGAGCTCGGACACGACGGCGCCGCCCGCCCCGGTCTCGGCCTTCTCCATCAGCCCCCGCAGATCGTCAGTGCGCTTGGCGAGCGCCTTGCGCTCACCTTCCAGCTGCTTGCAATCGTACAGTTCATACTTGGCGGGATCGGCAAAGGCCGGCGCGACCGTCTCGCTCATGCTGGCGCAGCCGGACAGTGCGCCGCCGGCTGCAAGCAGCGCCAGGACCGCGCCAAAGCCGCGCGGCGAAGAGGAAAACGAAGCAACCATGCCGGATGAATAGCCCCCGTGAATTGAGAATGCCTAAAGCAACAACAGATGTCCGGATTGAGGCTTTGCCTTGTGGACCCGGCTCGCTTAAGGAAGAACCGTCCCTCCGAACACGCTCAGCGCCAATTCCAGACGGCCGGAGATGGACTTAAGTGTTTGATCTCGTTGGATCAAGCGGGCATGGCGGAATTGGTAGACGCAAGGGACTTAAAATCCCTCGGTGCGCAAGCGCTGTGCCGGTTCGACCCCGGCTGCCCGCACCACGAGATTTGACGGCGGCGAGACCGGTTGAAAGCCCGGCGCGGGCCTTTACTCGGCTTTAGTCCGTCTTCCCCTAAATCGAACCATGTCTGCCCCGTCGATGCAGACCCAGGGACATGCAGGGCCTGGAGCTATTGGCTTCGATGGTGAGAGCTCCAATGGATGCGCGCGAGGATTGGTCCCGGTCGGGGATCGGCAGCGGACAAGCAGCGTCCGGGCGTCTCCTGCACGGGGCCGCGGTCTACGTCTTCCTGATCGCCTTCCTCT
The DNA here is from genome assembly GCF_032918005.1 of Bradyrhizobium sp. NDS-1. Taxonomy (NCBI): domain Bacteria; kingdom Pseudomonadati; phylum Pseudomonadota; class Alphaproteobacteria; order Hyphomicrobiales; family Nitrobacteraceae; genus Bradyrhizobium; species Bradyrhizobium sp. NDS-1. The sequence goes on along the minus strand of NZ_CP136628.1, from coordinate 3,230,603 downwards.
GCGTGTTCTACCTGTCGAACGGACCGCTTCTGCTCGGCCATTATGATCTCGGCTGGCACCTCGCCGCCGGAGACCTGATCAGGCAGCGGGGCGAAGTCCCCTTCCAGGATCCGTGGGCATTCACCCTCGGCGACAAGCGATGGTACAATCTGTCCTGGCTCTGGGACGTGATGGCCAGCGCGCTGTATCAGCACGCCGGCTTTGCCGGGATCGTCCTCATGGTGGTCGCCTGCGGCGCGATCATCGCAGGATACCTCGCCTTCTGCGGCGTGAGCTGCGGCGCATCGCCCCTGGCGGTTTGCATCGCGGTGTTCGCCGCGTGCCTGCTCTACCCCTGCTACGAAGCCTCGCCCAACATGTATCTGGCGGCATCGCCGAACATCGCGACCATGCTGTTCGCGGTGGTGTTCTACGGGGAATGCCTGCAGCGGCGGGGATGGTTCCTGTTGCCCCCGATGATGATCCTCTGGGTCAACCTGCATGGCGGCTTCATGCTCGCCTTCCCGATTCTCGGCATCTTCGGTGGGTTCGCTTTGCTGCGGCGGGACTGGGCGAACTTTCGGAACTACTGCCTTGCGGGCGTCGGGTGCCTGATCGCGATCTTCGTCAATCCGCTGGGATGGCACGTCTATGACGGCGTGAGGGCGACGCTGGGTCATTTCGTCCAGGCCGATATCAGCGAATGGCGATCGTACTTTCACAACATCGAGCTGCCGGGCAGCATACCCGGCATCGCCTATGCGCTGACCTTCGCTGCGCTGGAGCTGCGATACCGAAACTCCACGCGCGTGCCGCCCGAGGCGCGCGTGCTTGCGTGGCTGTTCCTGGTTCTGGGTCTCTATCAGTTCAGATACGCCGCGTTCTTCTTCATCTTCTCGAGCGTCCCGATGGCGCTTCACATCGACCGGCTGCTGCCGAAACGGCTGTCGGGCTCCGAGGTCCAGCGCGCGATGCTGGCGGCCGGAATCGTCGGCATCCTGTTGCTGCCTTTCACGTTCGTGCAGGTGAGACCGGCCCTGACATTGCCCGACATGCTCTCGGAGGAGGATGCCCGCTACCTCGTGGCGCACAGCTCGCAGGCGCGCCTGCTGAACCACTGGAACATAGGCGGGCTCCTGATCTTCAGGACGAAAGGGTCAGTGCCCGTCTTCGTCGACGGCCGGGCGGCGACCGCCTACCCGGACGAGCTGCTGCGCGACTATCTCAAGCTGATCCAGTGGGACATCGATGAGGCCACCTGGGACGGGGTGATCAGCAAGTATGGGATCGATGCCGTGCTCTGGATCAGAGCACATGACCCGCTGCGGCACTTCCTGGTCAGCGAGAGAGGCTGGAAAGAGGAATATACCGGCGCGTATGTCAGCCTCTACACCCGGCAAAAGGCCACGCGGTAAGATCAGATCTGCCGGGGCCCGCTCCAGGATGCCGCGCCGCTTGAAGCTCCACGCGGCAGCAGAAGCCAGAAACAGATCAGCGCGATCGTGAGCTGACTGAACCCGTCCATGAACACGCCCGAGACCGACGCCAGGGTCGGGATGGCGATCGCGACCATCAGCACGGCCGCCATCAGCGCCGCAGGCAGATCGACGACGAGAATGGCGGCGAATAGCGCCACCTCGAAGAAGGCGTACTCCTTCAGTCTGGGCGCGCAGAGATAGAGCGCGTACATCGCGAGCACGGTGATGCGCATCGCAGCCTGGGGATGTTCGACCAGCCAGTCGTCGAGCATCTGAAGCAGCGAAGCCTTGCGAGCCGGGCGCGTTGCGCGGACCGTCCGCCACACCGAGATCGCGAGCGGCGCGAGCACGAGTGCGATCGCGATCAGACCATAGAGCACCGCAACGACCGGCTTGCTGCCGGCGAGCCCCACGCGGTCCGCAACCGTCTGCGCCAGGAAGAGCAGCGACGGATTGACCTCGTTCCCCGGCGAATGCTGTCCGGGGATCTGGCCGAAGATCGCGCTCAGCCAGCTTCTGGACAGGTCCGGATAGATCAGCAGCGAAGCCAGGATCGGCAGCACGAACATGCCGGCTGCGACGGCGATCAGCAGAAGCTTGCGACCTCTTGGCTGCGGCAGGAAATAGAGCGCGGCAAGAACCGGGAAGAACACGAGCTTGAACGAGGTGACAAGTCCGAGCAGGGCCGCACCGGAGAGCTGCGCGGCGAGACTCGTGCCGCCGCCCCCGGACTGCGCAGGGCGCAGCAGCAAGGCAAGCGATGCGGCTGTCAGCAGGCCGCTCAGGATCGCAAAATTCCCGGTCGCGATGATCCATTCGAAGCCGAGAAAACCACCAAACGCGAACAGGCTCCGCAGCGCGACGTCCCTCAAGCCCGGCCGGGCCTTGCCGAGACGGGGCAGCAGCAGCGCACAGATCAACGCGAGGACGAGATAGACCGGCTTGTAGTGCGCGACGAGGAAACCGCCGGCGCAGACCGGCCGGAAGGCATCGAGGGTCACCGGAAGATAGGGATAGGACAGCTTGGTGTCCTTCAGGTTCTTGACGAAATAGGGATCGAGCCCCCCGATATGCGCTTCGACGGCTGCGCAGTTCACCCGCGCATCCCAGCCGAACGTTTCGTCCATGCCCATATCGATCACGACGAGCGTGGCGACCAGCAGCGCCAAGGCCAGGATGAAGCGGGTCATCCAGTTGCTGCCCCGCTCATCAGCGGCAACGGCCCCTCGTTCTCCGCCTGCTGCGGACGCGGCGACGTCGGTCATGGTTGCGCACCCTTCATCTCCAGGCGTTTCGGCTCCGCGCGAAAATCCTGCAGCAGGATCCAGAAACACATCAGCGCGACGAGGAGGAGGATGAAAGTGCCTTCGAACGCGGTCCCTGCAAGCGAGATCAGCGCGGGAACGAGAAGACCGACGGCGAGAACGGCGGCAAGCGCGCGGGCCGGCAGGTCGACGACCAGAATCGCGGCATAGAGCGCGAGCTCGAAGAAGGCATATTCCTTGAGGCGCGGCGAGGACAGATAGAGCGCGAACATGGCAAGCACGGTGATGCGCATGGCCGCGCGTGGATGATCCATCAGCCAGCGATCGAGCTGCAGCAGACGCGGTCCCGCTTCCCGCACGGGCCGGCCCGCAGCCACGTGCAGAACGGACAAGGCGAACGGCCCAAGCACGAGTGCGAGCGCTGCGAGCGCGTAGGCCGCGAACACGGCCGGCCTGCCATCAATGCCGGCATGGTCCATCAGGCTCTGCGCGAGCAGCAGCAGCGACGGATTGACCTCCACGAGATTCACCGAGTGCTGGTTGGGAATCTGTCCCGCAATCGCAAGCAGCCAGCTCGCGAACAGATCGGGATACAACATCCGCGATATCAGGATCGGCACGGCGAAGCTGAACGCCGCCGCCGCGATCAGCACCAGCTTGCGACCACGCGGCAGCGGCAGCAAATAGAGCGCGGCCAGCACGGGGAAGAACACCAGCTTGAACGACGTCACGAGGCCAAGCAGCGCGGCGCCGGCGACGCGCAAGGCAAAGCTCAGGTCCTCCGACGCACCGCCGGACGGCGCACGCAGCAGGAGCATCAACGCGATCGTGGTCAGCACGCCGCTCAGGATCGCGAAGTTCCCGGACACGTGCACCCATTCGAAACCGACGAATGCGCCGAGCACGCACAGAACCCTGAGAACGACATCGCGCGCGCGCGTTCGGCCGAGACCGGGCAAGAGCAGCCCGCAGAGCACGGCGAGGACGAAATAGACGCTCATGTAGTGACCGGCGAGAAAGCCACCCGTGCAGAACGGGCGGAAGACATCCAGCGTCACGGGCAAATAGGGATAGGAGAGCGTAGTGACCTTCAGGTTCTTGACGAAATAAGGATCGAGCCCGGCGGCGTGGGCACCGACCGCCGCGCAATTGACGTGAAGGTCCCAGCCATAGTTCAGATCGAGCCGGGCATAGTTCGCGATATTGCCGAGCACGAACAGCGCCGTCAGCGCGATCAGGCCGGCAAGCCAGGCCCTTCGCCCCGCAGCCGGCTCGGCCGAGGCTCCCAGCCATCGTGCTGCATCGGTCACGTCGGACACAAACGGATACCTTTGGCCTGTTTCTTCCCGGCGCCAATACGGCGCCTCATCGATCAGCCGCCACAGTGGACATGATGCGTTTCCGTTTCATCCCCGCGGGATCGAAGCACCTCGTCCGGCGCCGACCTTTAGGCAGGAATGGTGAATCAGCGGTTTCCGGCCCGTCGCAAGACCTGCGTTCAGGCCGTCCGGTTGGCTGGTTCCTCACGAGTTCTTGTCCGGCCCTGCTCTGCCTGCCAGCCATCCCGAAACATGGGTTGTGCAACGCAGCATGGGCGATGGATAAAGCCGAGTAATTTCAGAGGTGAGCTTCTTGTCCGACGTCAACGCCGATTCCTGGGTGTCCACGGGACACCGGCCCATGGGTTTTCCAGAATTCGTCATCGTGATCGCCTCCATCATGGCGCTGAATCCGCTCGCGATGGATATGATGCTGCCGGCGCTGCCCAACATCGGCACCGCCTTCAAGATTCCGGTCGCCAACCACCTCCAGCTGGTGCTTTCGATCTTCCTGATCGGCTTCGGCGCCGGCCAGTTCGTCATGGGTCCCCTGTCGGACCGCTTCGGCCGCCGGCCGGTGCTGCTCGGCGGCATGGCGGTCTATGCGGTGGCGAGCGTGCTGGCGGTCGCGGCGCCCTCGTTCGAGACGCTCTTGCTGGCGCGCGCGCTTCAGGGGCTCGGCACCGCGGCGACGCGCGTGATCGCGACCTCGATCGTGCGCGACTGCTATGCCGGCCGGCGCATGGCGAGCGTGATGTCGCTCGCCATGATGGTGTTCATCGCGGTGCCCGTGATCGCGCCCTCGTTCGGCCAGGCGGTGCTGCTGGTGACGGCATGGCGCGGCATCTTCGTGGTGCTGATGCTCTACGGCCTGCTCGCGCTCGCATGGTGCGTGCTGCGGCTGCCCGAGACCCTTCCCGAGTCAGGGCGCCGGTCGCTGGCGCCCGCCGACGTGCTCTCGGCGTTCCAGCAGACCGTGACCAACCGCCAGACCATCGGCTATGCCACCGCCGCCGGCAGCGTCATCGGCGCTCTCTTCGCCTATGTCTTCTGCGCCCAGCAGGTCTTCACCGGCATCTATCACCTCGGCCATTACTTCCCGCTCGCTTTCGCCGCGATTGCGGCCGGCACGGCCATCGCCGGCTTCCTCAATGCGCGGCTGGTCGGACGGCTCGGCATGCGCGTGATCTCGCACGGGGCGCTGACGCTCTACACGGCCGTTGCCGCCGTGATGCTGCTGACGGAGTGCCTCGGCGCGCTGCCGCTATCCTTGTTCATGGTGCTATCCGCCCTGATGATGTTCTCGTTCGGCATGATGGTTGCGAACTTCACTGCGCTCGCCATGGAGCCGCAGGGCCACATCGCCGGCACGGCCTCGTCGCTCTACGGCTCGATCACGACGCTGATCGGAATCGTGGTCGGCATGGCGATCGGGCAGAGCTTCGACGGCACGCTGCTGCCGTTCTCGATCGGCTTCTTCCTGTCCACCCTCGCAGCGCTCGCGATCGTGCTGGTGGTGGAGAAAGGGCGGCTGTTCAGGCCGCAGCATCGTCCCGTCGCCTGAGGAACTTCCCTCTCCTCTCGATGTTGTACTGCAGCAATCGAGAGGATGCCGAGATGGAACAAGAGAGCACACTGGATCAGCCCGCAAGGGAACTCGAGCAGCCGACTTTGCAGCAGGCCGAAGAGCGGCCAGACAGAAAGCTGCCATTCGCAAGCGAAGGGCTCGAGCAGGTGCGCGACAGCCATTGCTAACGCAAATTCGCGCAAGGGATCATTCAAACGAAACGGCGCCGCAGGAACCTGCGGCGCCGTTCGCTTTACTGGAACTAGGTGTCCCGGCTTACTCTGTCTTGTCGACGTTCCAGAACACCGGCGTCGCGGGACCGTCGAGCACGCCGTTCAGCGACTTCCGCCAACCGCTCGCGATGAGATACTGCCCCAGCGGAATGTAGATCACCTGCTCATAGGCTTGCTTCTGGATGTCGGCCGCGATCTTCTTCTGCTCGTCAGGCGAGGACGCGCGGACGAAGGTGTCCTTGAGCTGCTCGATCTTGGCGTCCTCCGCCCAGCCGAACCAGCCTTTCTTGCCCTGGCCGCCAATCGAGAGATTGGCGATCGGGTTGGCCACGTCGGCCGCGACCCAGTTGGTGAAGAACATGTTCCAGCCGCCTTCCTTCGGCGGCTTCTGGCTGGCACGGCGGCTCACGACCGTCTGCCAGTCGGTCGCCTGCAGGTCGACCTTGAAGCCGGCTTCGCGCAGCAGCTGGGCCGCGACGATCGGCTGCGCCTTCAGCGTCGTGACATCGCCGGGGGCCATGATCACGATCGGCGTGCCGTCATAGCCGGACTCGGCCAGCGCCTTCTTGGCTTCCGCCATGCCGCCGCCCTTGACGAGCGTCTCGGCGCCAATCTCGGTCGCCAGCGGCGTGTCGCACACGAAGAAGGCGCCGCAGATTTTTTGGTACTTCGCATTGCCGACCAGCGCGTCGAGCACGTCCTTCTGGTTGATCGCCAGCAAGGCAGCGCGCCGCACCTTCACGTTGTCGAACGGCGGATGAAGGAAGTTCATCCGGCCGAGCGTCTGAAAGCCGAACTTGTTCAGGACCTCGATCTTGAGCTCCTTGTTCGCTTCCAGCACCGGCAGCATGTCGAAGGGCAGGTTCTCCATGAAGTCGATGTCGCCCGACTGCAGTGCGTTCACCGCAGTCTGTGAGTCCGGCATGGTGAGCCACTCGACGCGGTCGACCTTCACCACCTTGCCGCCGGAGGTCCAGCTGGCCGGCTCCTTGCGCGGAACGTAATCGGTGTTCTTGACGTAGACCGCCTTCACGCCGGGCTGGAATTCGCCCTGCACGAACTTGAAGGGACCGGAGCCGATCTGCTCGGGAATCTGCTTGTCCGCCGGCGTCTCCGCGAGGCGCTTCGGCATCATGAAGGCGACGCGCGAGGACGGCTTGCCGATGGAATCGAGGACGAGGCCGTAGGGCTCCTTCAGCTTCAGCGTGATGGTCTTGGCGTCGGTCGCCTCGATGCTCGCGGTGAAGTCCATGAGCTTCTGGCCCATGCCGTCGACCGCGGCCCAGCGCTTCAGCGATGCGACGCAGTCTTCCGCCGTCACGGGCGCACCATCATGCCACTTCAGACCGTCACGCAGCGTGAAGGTATAGGTGAGCTTGTCGTCGGAGATCTTCCAGTCCGCCATCTGCGGCTGGACCTTGAAGCTCGAATCGGTGGCCACCAGCGTGTCGTAGACCATGTAGCCGTGGTCGCGCGTGATGTAGGCCGTGGTGAAAATCGGGTCGATGATGCGCAAATCCGAATGCATCACCGCGGTGAGGGTCTTGCCGGCGGCAAATACCGGCGAGGCCATCGCCGTGGACAGCGCGACTGCCGACAGCGCGAGTTTGGAGGCGAACGCGCGAGGCCCCCGGCGCAAGAAGTTGAGCATGGAAAGTTTCTCCTGACGTGAAACTGTTCAAAGGCAGATTATTGGTTGAGCATCCGGTTCGTTCTTTGGGCGAACTAACCTCGTGCAATGCCTTTATCTTTTCGAGACTTGCAGACAGTGCCGAGCGCGTCAATCCGGTTTCGCTGCAAGCCCTCGCGGCGTGCGCACGGGCTCCACAAGGATCGGTTTAGCTCTACAACTCTGTCCGCTCGTCCCGCCCGCGCCGATGCAATGCGCGTTCCATCTTTCGAAGCTTGAGAGACATTGAGATGAATCCAGCCAATCTTCCCTTCGATTCCGAGGCGATGCTACAGGGCCTGCGGAGCTGGGTGGAATGCGAGAGCCCGACCTGGGATGCAGATGCCGTGAACCGCATGCTCGATATCGCAGCGCGGGATATGGCCATCATGGGTGCGACGATCGAGCGCATCGCCGGCCGGCAAGGCTTCGGCGGCGTGATCCGCGCGCGCTTTCCGCATCCGAAACAGGGCGAACCCGGAATCCTGATCGCCGGCCACATGGATACCGTCCATCCCGTGGGCACCATCGAGAAGCTGAAATGGCGGCGCGAGGGCAACAAATGCTACGGCCCCGGCATCTACGACATGAAGGGCGGCAACTATCTCTCGCTGGAAGCGATCCGGCAGCTGGCGCGCGCCTCCTTCACCACGCCTTTGCCGATCACCGTGCTGTTCACGCCGGACGAGGAAGTCGGCACGCCCTCGACACGCGACATCATCGAGGCGGAGGCTGCGCGCAACAAATACGTGCTGGTGCCCGAGCCCGGCCGTGCCGACAACGGCGTCACCACCGGACGTTACGCCATCGCACGATTCAATCTCGAGGCGACGGGACGGCCGAGCCACGCCGGCGCGACGCTGTCGGCGGGACGCTCCGCGATCCGCGAGATGGCGCGGCAGATTCTCGCGATCGACGCGATGACCACGGAGGATTGCACCTTCTCGGTCGGCGTCGTGCACGGCGGGCAATGGGTCAATTGCGTCGCCACGACCGCCACCGGGGAAGCGCTCTCCATGGCCAAGCGGCAAGCCGACCTCGACCGCGGCGTCGAGCGGATGCTGGCGCTGTCGGGCACGACCAACGACGTCACCTTCAAGGTGACACGCGGCGTGACGCGTCCGGTATGGGAGCCGGATGCCGGAACGATGGCGCTCTATGAAAAGGCGCGCGGCATCGCCAAATCGCTCGGCACTGAGCTGCCGCATGCGAGCTCCGGCGGCGGCTCCGACGGCAACTTCACCGGTGCGATGGGCATCCCGACGCTCGACGGTCTGGGCGTGCGTGGCGGCAACGGCCACACGCTCGAGGAGTTCATCGAAATCGAGAGTCTCGTTGAGCGCGGCCGGTTGATGGCCGGACTGCTGGCGACGCTGGAGTGACGGGCAGCTATTCCGTAGCTGTTCCGCGGGTGGGCAAAGGCGCCCTTGCGCCGTGCCCACCATTCGCCAAAAGGAGGAACGGCGGGCACGCTTTCCGGTTTGCCTGCCCCATCTGATTAGCCGCACTGCAAAATCTGTGGCCCGGATGGCACGGGAATTGCTGAAATGTTAGGCTGGTGGCAGAACGGACCCTGATCACTGCCGCAATTTGACTCTAATCTGACGGAATCCAACTTGCTCGGATATCTCCTACGCCGAATCTTCGCCGCCGTGCCCGTGATGGGCGTCGTCGCGCTGTTCGTTTTCCTTCTGCTCCGCCTCACCCCCGGCGACCCGGCCGCGATTCTGGCCGGCGACAACGCCACGCCCGAACGGCTGGAGCGCATCCGCGCCTCGCTCGGCCTCAACGAGCCATTGATCGTGCAGTTCGTCACCTGGGTGAACAAGCTGCTGCACGGCGACCTCGGGACCTCGCTGATCTCCAACCTGCCCGTCATGAAGATGATCGCCCAGCGCGTCGAGCCGTCGATCTCGCTCGCGCTGTGCACCATCGTCCTCGCCGTGATCGTCGCGGTACCGTTGGGCGTGATCGCGGCCTGGAAACACGGCACCTGGATCGATCGCTTCGTCATGGGCTTGTCGGTGCTCGGTTTCTCGGTGCCGGTGTTCGTGATCGGCTATCTGCTGATCCAGATATTCGCCATCGAGCTGCGCTGGGTGCCGGTGCAGGGCTTCCGCAGCATCTTCAACGGTTTCGGGCCGTTCTTCGAGCGTATCGTCCTGCCGACCTGCGCACTCTCCTTCATCTATGTTGCGCTGATCGCACGCATGACGCGTGCGGCGATGCTCGACGTGCTCGGCGAAGATTACGTCCGCACGGCGCGGGCGAAGGGCATCAACGAGGTCGCAGTCATGATGCGTCATGCGCTGCGCAACGCCGCCGTGCCCGTCATCACCGTGATCGGCACCGGCTTTGCGCTGTTGATCTCCGGCGTCGTCGTCACCGAGAGCGTGTTCAACATTCCCGGCATCGGCCGCCTCACCGTCGATGCGGTGCTGGCGCGCGACTATCCGGTGATCCAGGCAATGATCCTGCTGACATCGCTGATCTACGTCGTCGTCAATCTCCTGATCGACGTCGCCTATACGCTGCTTGATCCCCGGATCCGGTACTGAGGCAAGGGTAACAACAAGAATGTCTGTCGATAGCCTTCCCCAGTCGTCCATTCCGATCACATCGCCGCTGCGGCCGCGTTTCGGATTCCTCACCTCGACGCCGATCATCGCGACGGCCACGGTCTGCCTCGGGCTGGTCGTGCTGATCTCGATCCTGGCGCCGCTGATCGCGCCGTATGATCCGATCCAGCTCGCGCCATCGCAGCGGCTGAAGCCGTCCTCGGCGCAGTACCTGCTCGGGACCGACGCCTACGGCCGCGACGTGTTGTCGCGCGTGATCTATGGCGGCCGCATCTCGCTGCTGATCGGGATCGGCGCCGCGATCCTGTCGATCGTCATCGGGCTCGCGATCGGTCTCGTCTCCGGCTTCTTCAAGCTGGTCGATGCCGTGCTGATGCGCGTCATGGACGGTCTGATGGCGATGCCGAGCATCCTGCTCGCGATCGCCGTGGTCTCGCTGTCCGGCGCCAGCCTCTGGACCGTGCTGATCGCGATCACCATTCCGGAAATTCCGCGCGTGGCGCGCCTGGTGCGCTCGGTGGTGCTGTCGGCGCGGGAGGAGCCTTATGTCGAAGCCGCGATCTCGGTCGGCTCCAGCCTGCCCAAGATCATGTGGCGGCACCTGATGCCGAATACGGTCGCGCCGCTGATCGTCCAGGGCACCTACATCTGCGCCTCCGCGATCCTGACCGAGGCCATCCTGTCCTTCCTCGGCGCCGGCATCTCGCCGGAAACGCCGACCTGGGGCAACATCATGGCCGAGGGCCGCCAGTACTTCCAGATCAAGCCCTCGCTGATCTTCTACCCGGGCCTGCTGCTCTCGATCGCCATTCTCAGCATCAATCTGATCGGCGATGCCGCCCGCGACGCACTCGATCCTCGCATGAAGCAGCGGGAGGGAAAGTGATGCGATCAGCACTGTCATTCCGGGGCGCGCCCCTTGGCGCGAGCCCGGAATCCATTCCACCGCATGGACTGACGCCCGATGGATTCTCAGGTGCGCAATTGCGCACCGTAGTTCGCGCCAACGCGCGCCCCGGGATGACGAGAGAGTTTGCATGACCAACACCATCCTCGACATCAACAACCTCGTCGTCTCCGTCGGCAAGAAGCCGGGCGGAACCAAGATCATCGACGGCATCTCGATCCAGGTCCGCGAGCGCGAGACGCTGTGCCTCGTCGGCGAGAGCGGCTCGGGCAAGTCGGTGACCTCGCTCACCACGATGGGCCTCCTGCCGAAGGGAACGCTGGTTCCCATAGCCGGCAGCGTCAAGCTGGTCGGCGAAGAGCTGCTCACCGCGACCGACCGCCGCCTCCGGCAGCTCCGGGCGACGCAGATGGCAATGATCTTCCAGGAGCCGATGACCGCACTCAATCCGGTGGTGCCGGTGGGCCGCCAGATCGACGAGGTGCTCCGCGCCCATACCGATCTCGACGCCAAGGCGCGCAAGAAACGCATCCTCGACATGATGGAGCATGTCCGCCTGCCTCAGGTCGAGCGCATCTTCGCCTCCTATCCGCACCGCCTCTCCGGCGGCCAGCGCCAGCGAATCATGATCGCGATGGCGCTCGTGCTGGAGCCGAAGCTCCTCATCGCCGACGAGCCGACCACCGCGCTCGACGTCACCACGCAGAAGCAGATCCTGACCCTGATCCGCGACCTCCAGCGCGACCACGGCACCGCCGTGCTGTTCATCACCCACGACATGGGCGTGGTCGCCGAGATCGCCGACCGCGTCGCAGTGATGCGGCAGGGCCGCCTGGTCGAGACCGGCCCGCTCGACGCCGTGCTGCGCAATCCGACCATGGAGTACACCCGCAACCTGCTGTCGGCGGTGCCGAGCCTGGTGCCGCGGGCCCCGCGCGAGGAGAGCCGCGAGCCCGTCGTGCTCGAAGCCAACGAGCTCAGCAAGGTCTACAAGGAGCGCTCCTTCTTCGGCAAAGGTCGCGAGGTGCTCGCCGCCGACAAGGTGACGCTGACGCTGCGCAAGGGCCGCACGCTCGGCATCGTCGGCGAGAGCGGTTCGGGCAAGTCGACGGTGGCACGCTGCATCGTCCGCCTGATCGATCCGACCTCCGGCGGCGTGCGCCTCGCCGGCCGCGAGATCGCTGACATCTCCCGCCGCCTGCTCCAGCCGCACCGGCAGAAGATCCAGATCGTGTTCCAGGATCCCTACCGCTCGCTCAACCCGCGCGTCACCGTCGGCGAGAGCATCGCGGAAGGTCCGATCAATTACGGCGCGGCGCACGCCGACGCGATGAAGCGGGCGCGCGAGCTGCTCGAGCTGGTCGGCTTGCCGCCCGACGCGGTGTCGCGCTATCCGCACCAGTTCTCCGGCGGCCAGCGCCAGCGCATCGCCATTGCGCGTGCGCTCGCGCTTGATCCCGACGTGCTGGTCGCCGATGAGGCGGTCTCCGCGCTCGACGTCTCGGTGCAGGCGCAGGTGCTGGAACTGCTCGACGAGATCCAGAAGCGGCTCGGCATTGCCATCCTGTTCATCACCCATGATTTGCGCGTCGCGGCGCAAATCTGTGACGAGGTCGTGGTGATGCAGCACGGCCGTGTCGTCGAGCAAGGCCCCGCCGCGGAGGTGCTGACGCATCCGAAAGAGGCTTACACCAAGGCCCTGCTCGATGCGGCTCCGGGCCGCGACTGGGACTTTGCGAACTTCCGGCCGGTGTCGGAGGGTGTGGGGGCGAGCGCGTAGGTCATCTCTCTCCGCCGTCATTCCGGGGCGCGCGTCGCGCGAGCCCGGAATCCATCGTTCGCCAGACGCTGCGGTCCGATGGATTCCGGGCTCATCGCTTCGCGATGCCCCGGAATGACGAGGAGAGAGCGCAGCATTCCCAAAACAACTTGACCCTATGCACGGCGCGATTGCCTCTCACCTTGCTCTCCCCGCAAGCACAAGGCTAACGTCGCGCGCGCTCCAACGTTGGACTTGAATTGATGACACGTATTGCCGTCGGCGGCTTCCTGCACGAGACCAACACCTTCGCCCCGACGAAGGCGACCTATGCGGACTTCCAGCATGGCGGCGGCTGGCCGGCGTTGACGGAAGGCGCCGACGTACTGAAGGTGATGCGGCGCATCAATGTCGGCCTCGCCGGCTTCGTCGACAGCGCTGACGCCAATGGCTGGGAACTCGTTCCGACGATCGCCTGCGGGGCGAGCCCCTCGGCGCACGTCACCAGGGATGCCTTCGAGCGCATCGTGAAGGTGATGGTCGACGGCATCGCAGCCGCCGGTCCGCTCGATGCCGTCTATCTCGACCTGCACGGCGCGATGGTGACCGAGCATCTCGACGACGGCGAAGGCGAGATTCTCGCCCGCGTGCGCCGCGTCATCGGCAACGACGTTCCGCTGGTGGCGAGTCTCGATCTCCATGCCAACGTCACGCCGGAGATGATCGCGCATGCCGACGCGCTGATCGCCTACCGCACCTATCCGCATGTCGACATGGCCGAGACCGGCCGCGCCTGCGCAACACATCTGGCGCTGCTGCTGAAGACGAAGCAGCGCTTCGCAAAATCGTTCCGGCAATTGCCGTTCCTGATTCCGATCAGCTGGCAATGCACCAACGATCAGCCCACCAAAGGCATCTACGAAAAGCTCGCTGCGCTGGAAAACGACGCCGTTCCGACGCTGTCCTTTGCGCCGGGCTTTCCGGCCGCCGATTTCCGCGATTGCGGTCCGAGCGTGTTCGCCTACGGCAAGACGCAAGCGGATGCCGATCGCGCGGCGGATACGATCGTCAAGCTGATCGAAAGCCACGAGGATGATTTCGACGGCAAGATCTGGTCGCCCGACGACGGCGTGCGTCACGCCATGGAGCTCGCCAAGGCCGCGCGCAAGCCGATCATCATCGCCGACACCCAGGACAATCCCGGCGCCGGCGGCGATTCCGACACGACGGGCATGCTGCGCGCGCTGGTGCGCAACAAGGCAAGCGCCGCGACCGGCGCCATCTACGATCCTGCGTCCGCCAAGGCCGCGCACGAGGCCGGCGTCGGCGCCACCGTCAGATTGTCTCTCGGCGGCAAGTCCGGCATTCCGGGCGACGAGCCCTATACCGAGACGTTCGTGGTCGAAAAGCTGTCCGACGGCCGCTTTGTCGCGCCGGGCCCTTACTATGGCGGCCGCGAGATGGAGATGGGCCCCTCGGCAGCCCTGCGCATCGGCGACGTCCGCGTCGTCGTCTCCTCGCACAAGGCCCAGCTCGCCGACCAGGCGATGTACCGCTATGTCGGCATCGAGCCGACGCAGGAGAAAATTCTGGTCAACAAGAGCTCTGTGCATTTCCGTGCCGATTTCGAGCCGATCGCGGAAAAACTCCTGATCTGCGCCGCGCCCGGCGCGATGCCGGCCGACACGGCCTCCCTGCCCTGGACGCGCCTGCGCCCGGGCATTCGCATCAAGCCGAACGGCCCCGTTTTCAATCCTCCTTCACCCTAACCGGACAAGACATATGCCCACGATCGACCGCATCGACGGCTACGCCGACGAACTCACCGCCATCCGCCGCGACCTCCACGCCCATCCCGAGATCGGCTTCGAGGAAGTGCGCACCTCCGGCATCGTCGCCGACAAGCTGAAGAGCTGGGGCATCGAGGTGCATCGCGGCCTTGGCGGCACCGGCGTGATCGGCGTCATCAAGGGGAAGGGTTCCAGCAGCAAGCGCATCGGCCTTCGCGCCGACATGGACGCGCTGCCGATGGAAGAGAACACCAATCTGAAGTGGAGCTCGAAAATTCCCGGCCGTTTCCACGGCTGCGGCCATGACGGTCACACCACCATGCTGCTGGGCACCGCGCGCTACCTCGCCGAGACCAGGAACTTCGACGGCACCGTGCATTTGATCTTCCAGCCGGCCGAGGAAGGCCTCGGCGGCGCCCGCGCGATGATCAAGGACGGCCTGTTCGAGAAGTTTCCGTGCGACGAGCTCTACGGCCTGCACAACGCGCCCGACCTCAACCACGGCGAGATCGCGATCCTGCCCGGCCCGGCGATGGCCAGCGCCGACTTCTTCGACCTCCGCATCACCGGCTATGGCGCACATGGCGCGATGCCCGAACGCTCCAAGGACGCGGTGATCATCGCGACCACGCTGGCGCAGGCGATCCAGACCATCGTCAGCCGCAACGTCGAGCCGCTGCAGGCCGCCGTCATCTCGATCACGCAGATCCACGCCGGTTCCGCCTACAACGTCATCCCCGGCGACGCGCATCTGTGCGGCACCATCCGCACATTCTCGAAAGAAGTCCGCACGCTGATCAGCGAACGCATCCGCACCATCTGCGCCGGCATCGCGAGCGCTTATCAATGCGTGATCGACGTCGACATCCGCGATACGTTCGACGTGCTGGTCAACCAGGTCGAGCAGTCCAAGGTGGTCGAGGAGGTCGCGCGCACCATCGTCGATCCCGCCAACGTGATCACCCGCGCCCAGCCGAAGATGGGCAGCGAGGATTTCGCCGACATGCTGCAGACCATCCCCGGCGCCTATTTCTGGGTCGGCCATGACGGCTCGGTGCCCGTGCACAATCCCGGCTTCGTGCTCGACGACAAGATCCTGCCGATCGGCGCCAGCATGTTTGCGCGCATCATCGAGACGCGCATGCCGGTCGGTGCCAATGCATAAAAAGAACGTCGAAGAAGCGGTCACCCCACTGCACGATCTGTCCGCGGTCGACCTGATCGCGGGTTATCGGGCCAAGCAATTCTCGCCGAGCGAGGTGCTGGAGGACGTGCTCGCGCACGTCGCTGCGTGGGAGCCGAATCTGAAGGCGCTCTATGCATTCGATCCCGATAGCGCGCGCGAGGCCGCCAAGGCCTCAACCGCGCGCTGGACCGGCGGCGAACCATGCGGCGCGCTCGACGGCGTGCCGGCGACGGTGAAGGACAACATCGCGACCAAGGGCGTGCCGGTGCCGCTGGGCGCCGCCAGCGTCAAGCTCGTGCCGGCAGAGAAAGACGCCCCGCCCGCCGCACGGCTGCGCGAGGCCGGCGCGATCATCTTTGCGAAAACCACCATGCCTGATTACGGCATGCTGTCGTCCGGACTCTCCAGCTTCCACGCGCTCGCGCGCAATCCGTGGGACCTCACCAAGAACCCCGGCGGCTCCAGCGCGGGCGCAGGCGCGGCAGCGGCGGGCGGCTATGGTCCCCTGCATCTCGGCACCGATATCGGCGGCTCGGTGCGCCTGCCCGCGGGCTGGTGCGGCCTCGTCGGCCTGAAGCCGAGCTTCGGCCGCGTGCCGATCGATCCCACCTATGTCGGCCGTGTTGCCGGTCCGATGACACGCACGGTCGACGATTGCGCGCTGATGATGAGTACGATCGCAAAGCCCGACCGACGCGACGGCATGAGCCTGCCCGCCGAGCCGCTCAACTGGAAGGGGCTGGAGAAATCTCCGCGCAAACTGCGCATCGGGCTGATGCTCGATGCCGGTGTCGGCCTGCCCGCGGAAAGGTCCGTTCGCGAGGTTACGGTGAAGGCTGCGAAGGCCTTTGAATCTGCTGGCGCCGTCGTCACCGAGGTCGACGGCATTTTGACCCGTGAGATGCTCGACGGCCTCGACAATTTCTGGCGGGCGCGGATGTGGGACGATCTGTCAAAATTGGCGCCAGCCGAACAGGCAAAGGTGCTGCCCTACATCTTCGAATGGGGCGCATCCGGCGCAAAGCTCTCGGGCGTTGATGTCATCCGCGGCTTCAACCAGACCATGGCGATCCGCAGCGCCGCGTCCAAGCTGTTCTGCGAGCTCGACTATGTGATCTCGCCGACCGCGCCGAACGTGAACTATCCGGCGGAATGGGCCTCGCCCACCAACGATCCGATGAGACCGTTCGAACACATCTGCTATACCGTGCCGTGGAATATGTCGGAGAACCCCGCGATTTCCATCAACGGCGGCTTCGACGCCAAGGGTTTTCCCATCGGTGTGCAGATCGTCGGCCGCCGCTTCGACGACATTGGCGTGCTCGGCATGGCCAAGGCGTTTGAAGGTTTGCGGGGGCCGCAGCGGCCCTGGCCCAAGCCGCCGGAGAAGTAGCCGCACCCTGTCGTTCCGGGTTGCGCCCACTTGGCGCAAGCCCGGAATCCATTCATCGGCACTACTGGCGCCGATTGATGGATTCTCAGGTGCGCAATTGCGCACCGTAGCCCGCGCTTCGCGCGCCGCGGAATGACGTGCTAGAGAGACCGATAAAGAAACCGGGAAGGAAACCACATGGCGTATGAGACGATAAAATACGAGGTCGCCGAGCAGATCCTCACCATCACCCTGAACCGGCCCGACAAGCTCAACGCCTTCAACGCGCAGATGCAAGGAGAGCTGATCGACGCGTTCGACGCGGCCGACAAGGACGACAATGTCCGCGCCATCATCATCACCGGCGCCGGCCGCGGCTTTTGCGCGGGCGCCGACCTCTCCTCCGGCGCCGACACGTTCGATCGCGACGCCCGCCGTGGTCCCGTGAAGCGCTTCGCCGACGGCAAGGTCGATTACAGCGATCCGCAGGTGCGAGACGGCGGCGGCCAGGTGACGCTGCGCATCTTCAAATGCCTGAAGCCCGTTATCGCCGCCGTCAACGGCCCTGCCGTCGGCATCGGCGTCACCATGCAGCTTGCGATGGACATCCGCATTGCCTCGGACGCGGCGCGGTTCGGCTTCGTGTTCTCCCAGCGCGGCATCGTCCCGGAGGCGGCGTCGAGCTGGTTCCTGCCGCGCATCGTCGGCATCTCGCAGGCGCTGGAATGGTGCTATTCGGGTCGCGTCTTCCCGGCCCAGGAGGCGCTCGCCGGTCGCCTCGTCAGCAAGGTCGTAGCCCCCGACGATCTGCTGCCGACCGCCCGCGCGCTCGCCAAGGAATTTGCCGCGAAGACCGCGCCGGTGTCGGTTGCGCTGATCCGCCAGATGATGTGGCGCATGATGGGCGCCGACGATCCCATGGAAGCCCACAAGGTCGACAGCCGCGGCATCTACGCGCGCGGCCGCTCCGACGATGTCAAGGAAGGCGTGGTGTCGTTCCTGGAGAAGCGTCCGGCGCAGTTCAAGAACAAGGTGTCCAGCGATATGCCGGACTATTTCCCGTGGTGGACGGAGCGGGAGTACAAGTGAGGCAAAGCGTCATCCCGGGGCGATGCGAGGCATCGAGCCCGGGATCTCGAGATTCTCTGGTGCGCAATTGCGCACCGGAGTTCGCGCTTCGGGCGCCCCGGAATGACGGCGATAGACATCACTCCATCACCAGCGCGACCCGCCCGATCGCCTTGCGCTCGAGCAACAGCCGCATGGCCTTCGCATAATCTTCCAGCGGCAGGCGGTGCGACACGTTCGGGCGCAGCTTGCCCTCCTCCGCCCATTGCAGCAGCGCCTTCAGGCGGACCTCGCCGAGCGCCGGATTCTTCCGCACGGCCTCGCCGGCACGCACCCCGAGCACGCTGGCGCCCTTGATCAGCAGGAGATTGGTTCTCGCCGAACCGATGCCGCCGGTGAAGCCGATCACCAGCAGCCGCGCGCCCCAGGCGATGCAACGCATCGAGTCTTCAAAAATCTGGCCGCCGACGGGATCGAATACGACGTCGGCACCGCGGCCGTCGGTGATGCGCTTGACGGCATCGCGAAACGGCTCGCGGTCGTAGCGGACGAGATGATCGGCGCCCCGCGCCTTGGCGATGGCGAGCTTTTCGTCGCTGGAAGCGGTCGCGATCACAATCGCGCCCAGCATCTTGCCGATCTCCACGGCAGCAAGGCCGACACCGCCGCCGGCGCCATGCACCAGCAGCACCTCGCCAGGCGCAATTCGGCCGCGGTCGATCAACGCATGATAGGCGGTGCCATGACCGGCGAGATAAGTCGCGGCCTCGGCGTAATCGAATGTCGACGGCTTGGGGGTGAGCTGCGACGGCGTGACCACGGCTTCTTCGGTGAATGCGCCGTGGCGCATCTTGACGATGACCTTGTCTCCGACGACAACACCGCTCGCCTCCGCGCCCACCTCGGTCACGTCCCCAGCGGCTTCCATGCCCGGTGTGAACGGCAGTTCCGGCTTGAGCTGATATTCGCCGGCGGCCATCAGCACGTCAGGGAAATTCAGCCCGGCAGCGCGGATCGCCACGCGCACCTCGCCCGGCTTCAGCGCGCGCGACGGAAACTGCTCCAACCGCAATTTTTCGGGCTCGCCGAGCGAGCGGCAGACGACGGCGCGCACCATCAGGCCGCGCTCGCCTTGCTGCGCAGCAGCGCCTCGCGGATCAGCGGCAGACGGTCGTTGCCGAAATACATGTCGGTCTTGTTCACGAAGATCGTCGGTGAGCCGAAGCCGCCGCGAGCGACGACCTCTTCCGTGTTCGCCTTGAGCTGATCCTTGATGCCCTGCTGCGAAATGCCCGCGAAGAACTTTTGCTGGTCGACGCCGACTTTGCTGCAGATCTCAGCCAGCACCGCATCCTGCGAGATGTCCTTGTCCGCGCCCCAATAGGCCTCGAACACCGCCGTTGCGAACGGCACCATGTCCGCACCCAGCCAGATGCTGCCACGCATCGCCTTGACGCTGTTCACGGGAAACACCGTCGGCGGCATCTTGATCGCGAGGCCTGCCGAGCGTGCCCAGTCGGCGAGGTCCTTCTTCATGTAGCGCGCCTTCAGCGGCACCGGCGTCTCGCGCTGGGCGTAGACGCTCGGATTGACCGTATTGAAGATGCCGCCGACCAGGATCGGCCGCCAGACGATTTCCGCACCGAGCTCCTTCGCGAGCGGCTGGATGTTGTGGAAGGCGAGATAGGTCCAGGGGCTTGAACAGTCGAAGAAGAATTCGATCATGGTGGTTCCTCATGTCTGTCATTCCGGGATGCGCCGAAGGCGCAGGCCCGGAATCCATTTCGCCTCTCGTTCCGCGGCCCGATGGATTCTCAGGTGCGCAATTGCGCACCGTAGCTCGCGACTTCGTCGCGCCCCGGAATGACGGTGCCTACTTCCGCCCCAGCACTTCCTTAGCCCTCTGGCCGAACATGATCTTGCGTGATTCCTCGTCGAACGGCTCTTTCACGAATTTGCCGATCGCAAGCCCCGCCTGCACCTGCGGCCGGGCGCGGACCTCGGCATACCAGCGCTTGACGTTCGGATAATCGTCCAGTGTAAAGCCCTGCGCCTTGTGCGTCATGGTCCAGGGGAAGCAGGCGATGTCGGCGATGGAATAATCGCCGGCGACATAGGCACCGGTGTTCTCCAACTGCCTGTCGAGCACCCCGTACAGCCGGGCCGCCTCGTCGCGGTAGCGCTGGATCGCATAGGGAATCTTCTCCGCCGCATAGAGCGCGAAATGGCCATGCTGGCCGAGCATCGGTCCGAGGCCGGCCATCTGCCACATCACCCACTGGATGGTGATGGAACGGCCGCGCAAGTCGGCGGGCAACAATCGGCCGGTCTTCTCCGCCAGATAAATCAGGATCGCGCCGGTTTCGAAGGCCGAGAACGGTTCACCGCCGTCGGCGGGAGCGTGATCGACGATCGCGGGGATGCGATTGTTCGGGGAGACCGCCAGAAATTCGGGGCTGAACTGCTGACCGGTGCGGATGTTGACGGGCTTCACGGTGTAGGGGAGCCCGAGTTCCTCCAGCATGATCGAGATTTTCCAGCCGTTCGGCGTCGGCGCGTAATAGAGGTCGATCATGACCTTTCCCTTGGCATTCCCTGTCGCCGCCGAAATAGAGAGCGACTTTCGTTGTTCTGTACCTCGACGTTAGGACATGGCAGGAAGAGGCGCAACACAACCTGCCGGGAGGGCCGCCATGCTGTTTCCAACCACGATCGCCGGCTCCCTGCCGAAGCCGGAATGGCTGGCCGAGCCCAACATGCTCTGGGCGCCCTGGAAGTCGCAAGGCGAGGAACTTCTCCGCGCCAAGCGCGACGCGACGCTGATCTGGGTCAAGATCCAGGAGGACGCCGGCATCGACATCCTTACCGAGGGCGAGCAGGCCCGGCAGCATTTCGTCCACGGCTTCCTGGAGAAGATCGACGGCATCGACTTCGCCCACAAGGTCGAGATGGGTATCCGCAAGGATCGCTACAAGGCGATGGTGCCGCAGGTGGTCGCGCCGCTCCGACTCAAGGAACGCGTCCACGCCTTCGAGGCGCGCGTGGCGCGCACGCACACCAGGAAGAAGCTGAAGTTCACGCTGCCCGGCCCCATGACCATCATCGACACCATTGCCGACCGCTACTATGGCGACCGCGTGAAGATGGCGTTTGCCTTCGCCGAGCTGCTCAACGAGGAGGCCAAGGCCTTGCAGGCCGATGGCGTCGATCTCATTCAGTTCGACGAGCCGGCCTTCAACGTCTACATGGACGAGGTCAACGATTGGGGCATCAAGGCGCTGGAGCGCGCCGCGCTGGGCCTGACCTGCGCCACCGCCGTGCATATCTGCTACGGCTACGGCATCAAGGCCAACACCGACTGGAAGGAGACGCTCGGCCCGCAGTGGCGACAGTATGAGCAGATCTTTCCGGCGATCGACGCCAGCCCAATCCAGCAGGTGGCGATCGAATGCCGTAACTCGAAAGTGCCGCTCGATCTGCTCGCGCTCCTGAAGAACAAGATCGTGCAGGCCGGCGTGATCGACGTCGCCAGCGACATTGTGGAAACCGCCGAGGACGTCGTTCAGGTCATCGACGCGGTGTCGAAATTCGTGCCCAAGAGCAACATCATTGCCACCACCAATTGCGGCATGGCGCCGATGCGGCGGGAGATCGCCGAAGCCAAGCTGATGGCGCTCGGCGCGGGTGCGGCGCTCGCGCGCGAGAAGCTGGGGTAGCGGCAGGCGCGCTAAGGCAGCGCCGTTGGATGCAGCACGGGCGTGTAGCCGGCGGTTAATGCGTGCAAAATTGAGGGCGGCGTCAGCAACGCCGCTTCGCCAAGCTGACGTTCGACGCCGCTATAACCCGCCGGTGACCACAACAGCGCCCTGCCCTGCAGTACCAGGAAGCTGCCCTGGCCCTGCTGCACCATTGCGCCGTCGGGGAGGTCTGCGAGCGACACCGGCAATGGGTGCAAGCGCTTGCGACCGCGATCGAGACGCTCCCGATGCAGCACGGCATCCATCGCCTTCGCGCTGATGCCGCTTGCACCGTTCCCCGCCTCCCACGCGGCTCGGAATCTCTTGGCGTCCTCGCGCCGGCAGAAGAAGCAGGGCCGGTGTCCTGCGGCAAAGGCAGTGGCCTCGTCGAGGAAGAACAGCTCGGTCCAGCTCCGCCGCGCCATCACCGGCCGCCGCCAGCCGCGAAATTCACACAGGCATGTAATCCACGCCGGCGACGACCAGCGCTTCCTCATCAGCGTCTTCGTCGCGGGATCGTGGATGATGCCGCGATTGCCGGTGAACAGGCCGCGATGCGGCGTGGCGATGATGTCGCCGGTGGGAGTGACGCGGTTTTGCAGGGGCATGAGCTGCGCCGTGCTAAACTGACGTCATTCCGGGGCGGTCCGCGGGACCGAACCCGGAATCTCGAGATTCCGGGTTCGATGCTTCGCATCGTCCCGGAATGACTCCAGCCCTCACGCCGCGCCGTCGCGCAGCGGCGGGTGATAGGACAGCGCGGTGTCCCAGGGGAAGAATATCCAGGTGTCCTGCGACACTTCGGTGATGAAGGTGTCGACCAGTGGACGGCCCATCGGCTTGGCGTAGACTGTGGCGAAATGCGCATCGGGCAGCATCTCGCGCACCAGCTTGCCGGTCTTGCCGGTGTCGACGAGGTCGTCGACGATCAACAGCCCCTTGCCGGTGCCGCCGCCGAGCTTCATCGCCGCCTCGGAAATGCCCTTGAGGACCTGGAGCTCGCCCTGCTTGTTGTGGTCGTAGCTGGCGATGCAGACCGTATCGATCACGCGCACGCCGAGCTCGCGCGCCACGATCGCCGCCGGCACGAGGCCACCGCGGGTGATCGCGATCACTGCGTGGAACGGACCGACCTCGTTGAGGCGCCAGGTCAGCGCCCGGCAATCCCTGTGGAATTGGTCCCAGGAGACCGGAAAGGCCCTGCCCGCCCGCTCCTGTGCGCTCAGTTCCGGTGCTTCACCAGCCATTGTCGTCTCCTGCCATTGGTCGCCGGGCAGTTTTCTCTGCTAGCGGGTGATGTTCAATCCCGCCAGCATTTCCTTCACCGCCGCCATGGCGGCTGCCAGCTTGTCGGCATCGCGCGAGCGCACCACGAGATTGGTATTGGGCTTCTGCTCTTCGTCCATGAAGGGATAGCTGCCGATGATGGTGTCGGGATGGGCGGCGGCGATCGCCCGCAAAGGGCTGCCGATGTCGCCCTCCCGCGCATTGGCACGGACCGATTCGGAGAGCATGCGCACACCCGACTTCAGCTTCGGCGAGACGATGTCCATCATCGCCTGCATGATCGAGGGCACGCCCGCCATCACGATGACATTGCCGATCTTGAAGCCGGGCGCGAGGATGGTCGCGCTCTGGATCAGCTCGGCGCCATCGGGAATGCGGGCCATGCGCAGGCGGGCCTCGTTGAGGTCCTGCTCGCTCCAGCGCTCGCGGAAGCGGGCGACGACTTCCGGGTGGTGGTCGATGCCGACGCCGAACGCCTTGGCCACGCTGTCAGCGGTGATGTCGTCATGGGTCGGCCCAATGCCGCCGGTGGTGAAGACGTAGGTGTAGCGATGCCGCAGTGCATCCAGGGCCGCGATGATGTCGGCCTCGTCATCGGAGACGACCCGGACCTCCTTCAGGTCGATGCCGATATTGGTCAGGTATTCGGCGATGAAGCCGATATTCTTGTCCTTGGTCCGGCCGGACAGGATTTCGTCGCCAATGACCAGAATACCCGCCGTGACGATCTCGCTCATAACTTAAGTCCCTCACCTGTGGCGCCAACTTTGCCGAGGTAACGCGTTGAAGTCACGCGGTTTTGCTGTCGAAATAAGCAGTCCTCAGCCATTTTTTCAGGCAAGCCGCCGGCCATCCCCGGCAAATGCTGCCAGTCCATGCTTATCCCGCTGGCCCGGCCCTTGCTACCACATGAAAGTCATGCACTCTTGCCGCATGGCCACGGGACGTTGCGGTCTTCACGGAGGCCTGGCGGCCTGTCCAATGGCGCAACGCCTTGCGGAGACAAGTCGGGATCTATGGCAGTCGCGTTTGATGAGATGAATATTCCCGGCGGGGATCTTCGCCCCGCCTACCAGGAGCTGGCGCGCTGGCTCAAGGAGACGCCGCCCGAGGCGCTCGAATATCGCCGCCAGGAGGCCGAGCTCCTGTTCCGCCGCATCGGCATCACCTTCGCCGTTTATGGCGAGGCCGAATCCACCGAACGCCTGATCCCCTTCGACGTCATCCCGCGGATCATGTCCGGCAAGGAATGGACCCTGCTGGAAAAGGGCCTGAAGCAGCGCGTGCGCGCGCTCAACATGTTCCTGCGCGACATCTATCACGGCCGCGACATCCTGCGCGCCGAGATCGTGCCCGACGATCTGATCTTCCAGAATCCCGTCTTCCGGCCCGAGATGAACGGCCAGCAGGTGCCGCACGACGTCTACGTGCACATCGCCGGCATCGACATCGTCCGGGTCGACGCCGAGGACTTCATCGTGCTGGAGGACAATGCGCGGACGCCGTCCGGCGTGTCCTACATGCTGGAGAACCGCGAGATCATGATGCGGCTGTTTCCGGATCTGTTCGCCCGCCACAGGGTGGCGCCGGTCGAGCGCTATCCGGACGAGCTGCTTTCGGCGCTCCGCTCCGTCGCGCCGCAAAGCGCATCGGGCGAGCCGACGGTGGCCCTGCTCACGCCCGGCGTCTACAACTCGGCCTATTACGAGCACTCCTTCCTTGCCGACAAGCTCGGTATCGAGCTGGTCGAGGGCCGCGATCTCATCGTCAAGAACAACGAAGTGTTCATGCGGACGACGGAAGGGCTGAAGCGGGTCGACGTCATCTATCGCCGCGTCGACGACGACTTCCTCGACCCCCTCACCTTCCGCCCGGATTCCGTGCTCGGCGTGCCCGGGCTGATGTCGGCATATGCGGCCGGCAACATCACGCTCGCCAATGCGGTCGGCACAGGAATCGCCGACGACAAGGCGATCTACTCCTACATGCCCGACATCGTGAAATTCTATCTCGGCGAGGAGCCGATCCTGAAGAACGTGCAAACCTGGCGCTGCCGCGAGCCGAAGGATCTCGCCTACGTGCTGGACAACTTGAGCGAGCTCGTCGTCAAGGAGGTTCACGGCTCCGGCGGCTACGGCATGCTGATCGGCCCCGCCGCGACCAAAGCGACGATCGAAGCGTTTCGCGAGAAGCTCAAGCGCGAGCCCGAAGGTTTCATCGCGCAGCCGACGCTGGCGCTGTCGACCTGCCCGACCTGCACGGCGTCGGGCCTTGCGCCACGCCATGTCGATTTGCGGCCCTTCGTGCTCACCGGCAGCAAGAGCACCACCATCGTGCCGGGCGGACTGACACGCGTCGCGCTGAAGGAAGGCTCCCTGGTGGTCAATTCCAGCCAGGGCGGCGGCACCAAAGACACCTGGATCCTGGACGAGTAGACAGATGCTGTCGCGTACCGCCGAAAACCTCTATTGGCTCGCCCGCTACGTCGAACGGGCCGAATATCTCGCGCGCACCATCGATGCGACCCTGCGCGTCACCGCGCTTCCCGCCGCCTATGTCGGCAAGACCAACGAATGGGACTCGGCGCTTCTCACCGCCGGCGTCGCCGCCAGCTTCTATCAGACCTACGACGAAGCCAACGAGCACAACGTCGTCGACTACCTCTCGTTCTCGGCGAACAATCCCTCCTCGATCAGGAACTGCATCGAGGCGGCACGGCTGAACTCGCGCTCGGTGCGCACGGCGCTGACCAGCGAGATGTGGGACACCATCAACTCGGCCTGGATCGAGTTGCAGGCAGTCTGGAGCAAAGGCACCTCGACGCGTGAGGACCTCGCCAAATTTCTCCGCTTCGTGCAGGAGACATCGCTGCGCTTCGACGGCTCGGCCTACCGGACCATGCTGCGCAACGACGCCTACTGGTTCTCGCGGATGGGCGTGCATCTGGAGCGCGCCGACAACACCGCCCGCATTCTCGACGTGAAGTATCACGTGCTGCTGCCCGAGGAGGAGCATGTCGGCGGGCCCCTCGACTTCTATCAGTGGAGCTCGATCCTCCGGTCGGTCTCGGCGCTGACGGCCTATCACTGGGTCTACCGCGAGACGCTGAAGCCCTGGCTGATCGCGGACCTGCTCATCCTCAACGACACGCTGCCGCGCTCGCTGGCCAGCTGCTACGGCAATCTCGTGCGCAACCTCGACCAGATCGGCGTCGCCTATGGCCGCCAGGGTCCCGCCCAGCGCCACGCCCGCGGCATCCGCAACCGGCTGGAACACAGCAACATGAACGACATTTTCCAGCATGGCGTGCATGAATTCATTCAGGAATTCATCACGGACAATTCCAGGCTGGGCGAAATCATCACGAAGCAGTATTTGATCTAGTCAGGACCGCCCCACTCACCCTTCGTCATTCCGGGGCGATGCGAAGCATCGAACCCGGAATCTCGAGATTCCGGGTTCGGCTCTTCGAGCCGCCCCGGAATGACCGAGCTAGAACCCCCATGCGCCTGCGAATCCTGCACACCACGACCTATCGCTACGAGCCGCCGGCCACGAGCGTGATCCAGATCCTGCGCATGACGCCCGGCAGCCATGACGGGCAATATGTGGCGGAATGGCAGATCGACGTCTCCACGGACACCAAACTCGACACCCATGAGGACGCGTTCGGCAACGTCACCCACGTGCTGTCCTGCGGACCGGTCGACGACATCAAGATCATCGCCGAAGGACTGATCGAGACCCACGACACAGGCGGCGTGCTGCGCGGCACCGACGAGCGCTTTCCAGCCGGCATGTTCCTGCGCTCCACCGACCTCACCACCGTCAATCCGGCGATGATGGCGGTTGCGCGCCAGTTGCGCAGCGAGGCCGAGAGCGACACGCTTGGCTTCCTGCACACGTTGATGGCCGAGATCGGTGATCACATGACCTTCGACGAGGACCCGACCAACAGCGGCACTTCGGCAGCCGAGGCCTTCGCCCTCAAGCGCGGCGTGTGCCAGGACTATGCGCATATCTTCATCGCCTGCGCCCGTAGCGGCGGCGTGCCAGCGCGTTTCGTCTCCGGCCACTTCCTGCGCTCGGATGGCACGGTGCACCAAGATGCAGGCCACGCCTGGGCCGAGGCCTACGTGCCTGATCTCGGCTGGGTCGGCTTCGATCCCGCCAACAGCATCTGCGCCACCGACGCCCATGTCCGCGTCGCGATCGGGCTTGACTATCTCGGCGCCGCCCCCGTGCGCGGCACCCGTTATGGCGGCGGCCCGGAGACGCTGACAGTGACGGTCAAGGTCGAGCAGGCCGGCCGCGGCGGACAGTCGCAATCGCAGTCACAGTGGCAAAGCTAGACGCAACCGTCCAAATGCCGGGACGTGCTACACTCGCCCAAACTGTCCTGTGCGAGGTATCCCATGGCAACCGTCAAGCTGCTTTCGGACGATGAGCTCTCCACTGAGGCGCGCGCCGTCTTCGACGATATCCGCAGAGTGCGGAACTCGGATTTCGTCAACAATTTCTGGCGCGCTCTGGCACATGATCCGAAGACGCTGCGGCGGACCTGGGAGAGCATCAAGGAGGTGATGGCTCCGGGCGCGCTCGATCCCAAGGTCAAGGAGATGCTCTATGTCGCGGTTTCGATCGCGCATGGCTGCAGCTACTGCATCCATTCGCATACCGCCGCCGCGCGGGCCAAGGGCATGAGCGAGGCCGAATATGGCGAGCTGCTTGCCATCGTCGGCATGGCAGCGGAGACGAACCGGCTGGTCACGGCGCTCGGCGTGCCGGTTGATGAGGCGTTTCTGGTCGATGCCGGCGAATAGGCTGCCATCTCACGTCGTCATTCCGGGGTGCGCGTAGCGCGAGCCCGGAATCCATCAGGCGGCAAGGTTCGTGGATGAATGGATTCCGGGCTCGCGACTTCGTCGCGCCCCGGAATGACAGCTCGGGGGTTTCATGCCTCCCCGAAATTGGCTAGTAATTCCGCGCAAACGCGTTCGGGGACTGGAAATGACCTATTGTTGCGGAATCCTGGTTCGGGACGGTCTGGTGATGATCGCCGATACCCGCACCAATGCGGGTCTCGACAACGTCTCGACCTTCCGCAAGCTTCACATCTTCTCCAAGCCCGGCGAGCGCATCATGGCGATCGCCAGCGCGGGCAACCTCGCCATCAGCCAGTCGGTGCTGTCGACGCTGACCGAAGGCCTGGAAGACCCCGACACGGGCGAACTCGAAACGCTGATGAACGCGCCGACCATGTTCCAGGCCGCCCAGCGCATCGGCCGGGCGATCCGGGCGGTGCACGCGACCGAAGGGCCGGCGCTGAAATCCGAGGATGTGTCCTTCGACGTCTCGTTCCTGTTCGGCGGCCAGATCAAGGGCTCCCGGATGCGCCTGTTCATGGTCTACACCGCCGGCAATTTCATCGAGTGCACCACCGACACGCCCTATTTGCAGATCGGCGAGCACAAATACGGCAAGCCGGTGCTCGACCGCGCCATGCACTACGACGTCGAGCTCTACGAGGCACTGAAGACGGGCCTGATCTCGATGGACTCGACCATGCGCTCGAATCTCGGCGTCGGCCTGCCGATCGACGTCCTGGTGGTACGCAGCGACGCCTGCGAGGCCGATCTCAACCACCGCATCGAGGCGGGCGAGCCCTATTTCCACGATCTGCGCTCGCGCTGGTCTGCGGCCCTGCGGGCGGCGCATCAGAACATTCCGCGACCGCCCTACAAGAACGAAAAAGAACCGAAAACCTGACAGCGAGAAGAGGCAGGCAACGATGAGTGAAGCAAAGAAGATCGCAGTGGTGACGGGCGCCGGCACCGGCGTCGGACGCGCAGCGTCGCTGGCATTGATGAACACCGGCTTCACCGTGGTGCTGGTCGGACGCCGGATGGAGATGCTCGAGGAGACCGCAAAGCTCGGCCTCGCGGGCAAGAGCCTGTGCGTCACCGCCGACATGACCAAGCCGGATTCGATCGCCGCGCTGTTCGACAAGGTGAAGGCGACCTACGGCCGGCTCGACGTGCTCTTCAACAATGCCGGCATGGGCGCGCCCGCCGTGAACTTCGAGGACCTCGGCCTCGAGCAGTGGCAGGCGGTGGTGAACACCAACCTGACCGGTCCGTTCCTGTGCACCCAGCACGCCTTCCGCATCATGAAGGACCAGACCCCGCGCGGCGGCCGCATCATCAACAACGGCTCGATCTCGGCGCATGCGCCGCGGCCGTTCTCGGCGGCCTACACCTCGACCAAGCACGCCATCACCGGCCTGACCAAGGCGAGCAATCTCGACGGCCGCATGTACGACATCGCGGTCGGCCAGGTCGACATCGGCAATGCCGCGACCCCGATGACCGATCGCATGGTCAACGGCCCCGGCGTGCTCCAGCCGGACGGCACGACGAAGCACGAGCCGCGCATGGACGCCAAGGCGGTCGGCGATGCCGTCGCCTACATGGCCGGCCTGCCGCTCGACGCCAACGTGCTGACCATGACTGTGATGGCGACGAAGATGCCGTTCGTCGGACGGGGCTAAATCAAAAAACGCGAAAACAACCCCATGCACAGTAGGCGTCAAGAGGCGCCTGCTGCTGCTCGGCGGCGGCGGTGACACGAGTTAAGTCCCCGTACTATCTCAACAATCGTCATTGCGAGCGCAACGAAGCAATCCAGACTGCCTCCGCGGTGAGATTCTGGATTGCTTCGTCGCATCAGCGCAAAATTGCTTCGCAATTTTGTCGCGAGCTCCTCGCAATGACGGGGAGAGAGCGGAGGCTTACTCCAAGCTCTCCACCTTCCGCAGGCTGGGAAACAGCTTCATCCAGAGCAGCGCCACCGCGACGGTGGCAACGCCGCCGAATACGGCGGCGGGCATGGCGCCGAGCAGCGCGGCGGCCACGCCGCTCTCGAACTGGCCGAGCTGGTTCGAGGCGTTGATGAAGAGGAAATTGACCGCGCCGACCCGGCCGCGCATCTCGTCGGGCGTTGCGAGCTGCACCAGCGAGAAGCGGATCACCACGCTGATCGTGTCGGCCGCGCCGAGCACGGCGAGCGCGAGCACCGACAGCCACATCCAGGACGACAGCGCGAACACGATCGTGGCGAGGCCGAACACGATCACGGCCTGGAACATGCGCAGGCCCACATGCCTGGAGATGGCGTGACGCGCCAGCACCATGGTCATCAAGAGCGCGCCGACCGCGGGCGCCGCGCGCAGCACGCCAAGCCCGACCGGGCCGGTCTGGAGGATATCGCGGGCATAGATCGGCAACAGCGCAGTGACGCCGCCGAACAGCACCGCGAACAGGTCGAGCGAGATGGTGCCGAGGATCGCGGGATTGCTGCGGATGAAGCGGACGCCGGCGAAGATGTTGTCCGAGTCCATCCCCTCCTTCGCGATCGCCTGCGGGCGCGGCCGGATGAAGCCGGTCAGGATCATCCCAAGAATCCAGAACAGCAGCATCACGACATAGGCGAGATGCGGGGCGATTGCGTAAGCAAGTCCGCCGAGCGCCGGGCCGGTGATGGTCGCGACCTGCGCCGCGCCGCTGGAGACGGCAGTGGCGCGCTGGAGCGAGCCCTGCGGCGCGATCGCCGGCAGCAGCGCCGCCGTGGTCGGGCTCTCGAACGCGCCGGCAATGCCGAGCACGAAAGTCGCGATGAAGATCTGCACCTCGCTGGCCGCGCCGAGATAGGTGATGGTTGCGAGATAGAGCGCGGTCGCGGCTTCCACGAGCTGGCAGAGCTGAACGACGCGCTTGCGCTCGTAGCGGTCGGCGGCATGGCCGGCGACGAACACCAGCAGCGCGGTAGGAAGGAACTGGACCAGACCGACCATGCCGAGATCGAAAGCCGAGCCGGTGAGATCATATATCTGCCAGCCGATCGCGACCGCCGCGATCTGGCTGGAAAAGCGCGACAGGCTGCGCGAAAGCAGGAAGAACAGGAAGGCGCGGTGGGCGAGCAGCGCGCGGACGCTGACCGGCGGATGGCCGGATGATGGCTGCTCCGGCACCGTCTCCTGGATCGCCTCTTGGGTCACCCTCGGACCGCTCGCCCCCTGATATCGACGGCCCCCGCGTGACTGAGGCAGCCCCGCTTGTCAACAGTCCGGCGTCTCCCGCATCTCCCGGCATTGCCTTTGCAACGCAGGCGCGGCCATAATCATTGAGGGTTTGGGGACATCATGCTGCGCTTGCAATCGGCACTCGGCATTTTCGCATTGCTGTTGATCGCCTTCGCGCTGGCAGAGAATCGCCGCGCCGTGTCGCTGCGGCAGGCGGCGATCGGGCTCCTCGCCACCTTCGTCACCGCGATCGTGCTCCTGAAGCTGCCGGTCGTCGCGCGCGCCTTCGGTGCCATCAACGACGCCGTCGGTGCAATTTCGGCGGCCTCGCGCGCCGGCTCCGCCTTCGTGTTCGGCTATGTCGGCGGCGGCCCCTTGCCCTTCGATGTCAAAGTGCCGGGCGCCGATTTCATCCTGGCGTTCCAGGCGCTGCCGATCGTGCTGGTCATGAGCGTGCTCACGACGCTGCTGTTCTACTGGCGCGTGCTGCCGCCGATCGTGCGCGGCATGGCCTGGCTGCTGGAGCGGACGCTGGGCGTCGGCGGCGCCGTGGGCCTGTCGACGGCCGCCAACATCTTTCTCGGCATGGTGGAGGCGCCGCTGTTCGTGCGGCCGTATCTTGCCCAGATGACCCGCAGCGAGCTGTTCCTGGTGATGACCGGCGGCATGGCCGGGATCGCGGGCACCGTGCTCGTGCTCTATGCGACGTTCCTTGCCCCCCTCATCCCGGATGCCGCCGCGCATTTCGTCATCGCTTCCGTGCTGGGCGCACCGGCCGCGATCCTCATCAGCCTGATCATGGTCCCTGAAACCTTCGACAAGCGTACCGGCGGAGCGTTGGAGGACCCCGAGACGGAGGTGTCCGGCACGATGGATGCGATCGTGAAGGGCACCAGCGCAGGCATCGAGCTGCTGATCAACATCGTCGCGATGCTGCTGGTGCTGGTGGCGCTGGTCTATCTCGTCAACGCCATGCTCGGCCTCTTGCCGCACATCGGCGGTGCCGCGATCTCGTTGCAGCGCCTGCTTGGGCTCGTGATGGCGCCGGTGTGCTGGCTGATGGGATTGCCGTGGGATCAGGCGGTGACGGCCGGCAGCCTGATGGGCACCAAGACCGTGCTCAACGAATTGATCGCCTATGTCGACTTCTCGAAGCTGCCGCCCGACGCGCTCGATCCGCGCTCGCGCCTGATCATGCTCTATGCGATGTGCGGCTTCGCCAATTTCGCCAGCCTCGGCATCATGATCGGCGGCCTGGGCGTGATGGCGCCGGAGCGGCGCGCGGAGATCAACGCGCTCGGACTGAAGTCGATCGTGTCGGGGACGCTGACGACGTGCTTGATGGGAGCGGTGGTAGGGGTGTTGGCGTAATCTCCCTCGTCATTCCGGGGCGCGCATAGCGCGAACCCGGAATCCATTTACTCGCGCGTACTGTCGCCCGATGGATTCCGGGCTCGATGCTGCGCATCGCCCCGGAATGACGGCGGAGAAAATGCGCGACAGCTCAGACGGCGGGTCGAGCACCTACGCCTTCAACTCCACCGTCCTGAACTCCGCCGGCAGGATCACCTCCAGCAGCTCGACGTCGTCGGAGTAGTCGAGGATCATGTGCTTGATCTTCGGCGGCTGGGTCCAGGCGCTGCCTTCCTTCATCAGCGTCTCGCCCTGCCCGTCCATGTAGGTCTTCACCCAGCCCTTGAGCACATAGACCATCTGGAATTCGACGTCGTGGAAGTGCAGCTTGGAGACCTCGGCCGGATTGCAGGGGCCTTGCAGACGGATCACATGCGCTTGCGCGAGACCATGGGACGCTGCAGCGATGCCGAGGTCGCGGTATTTGGCGTAGGTGCGCAGACCGTCGGCCTTGAAGTCTTCCTCGCGGTGATGGCTGATTGCGATGCGTTGCCTGGGGCGCGCGGGCTTTTTCGGCACCACAACACGTGCCTTCGCCTTCACCGCCTTGCGCGCCGACGATCGCGCCGCCGCCTTTGCTCCGCTGCGCTTCTTCTCCGCAGTCTTCGTTGCGGGCTTCGATGCCTTTTGCTTGGCCATGGTCTGCCTCCCTGATCTGAGCCGCGCCCGCCAGACGGGCGCGACCCGGAGGCAGACTATCCAGTCTTGAACGAGGCAGCAATTGCGGGCTGGCCGATCGAAGACCCAATCGTAGCTTGTCCCAGGCTGTCGTGGCGAGCCGCCGTCGTCTCGTATTCATTCTCACGCTGAATTAATCTCGCCACCAGATCCTGGGGAATTGATTCATGGGCAACAGCGTTGGTCAGCGTGCATTTCAAAATGCCCGGCTTCAGAAACGACAGAAGGCCGAAGTGCTGCCATTGCTGGGGCATGCACTCCAGTTGCACAAGATGGGGCTTCTTCCCGAGGCTCAGGCGGCCTATCGCCAGGTCCTGCAGCTCGCACCCAACCAATTCATCGCGTTGCATATGCTCGGCGCGTTGGAGTGCGATGCCAAGAACTATCAGCAAGCCGAAATTCTGCTGAGCCGAGCGGTTGCCGGGGATCCGCGATCTGCCGATGCTCATATGAGTCTCGGCGTTGCGCTCAACGGACTCCGGCGTCACGGCGAGGCCTGCGCGAGCTATCGCAAGGCCCTCGCCTTGCGGCCCAACCACGCCGTAACCCTCTCCAACCTCGGTAACGCGAGCGTGGCCCTCGACCTTCACGAGGAGGCGCTCCACAGCTACGACAAGGCGCTCGCATGCGACGCTAACCTTGCTGAAGCCCATAACGGCCGGGGCTGGGCGCTCAGCCGACTGCGCAACTATGACGGGGCGCTCGCGAGCCTCGACCGCGCGCTGTCGATCAAGCCCGACTACGCCGCGGCGCTGGCGAACCGTGCCGTTGCATTGCGGGAACTTCAGCGATTTGACGAAGCCCTGGCAGATGGCAATCGGGCGATCGCGCTGGCACCCGACGACGCAAACGGGTGGCTCGCGCGGGCCAGCGTACTGCTCCAGATCCAGCAAATTGCGAAGGCATCGCACGATTGCGAGCGAGCCCTCGCGATCGCTCCCGATTCCATTCAAGCTCACCTGGTGCTGGGCCTTTGTCTCGCCGGGCTTGGCCAAGTCGACGAAGCCATCGCCAGTTTCGACAGAGCTCTCGATATCCAGCCCGACCTTCAGAGCGCGATCTCAAACAAGATATTCACGCTCGATTTTGTGGGAGACGCCACCGTCGAACGACATCAGCAGGCACGGCAGGTATGGTGGGAGCGTGTCGGCGCGAAGATCGCCGCGGAGGCGTCAGAACCGCATGACAACAGCCGCGATCCGGATCGCCGCCTGGTGCTCGGCTATGTCTCGTCGGACTTCAACGCGCATTCGGCCGCGTTCATTTTCAAGCCGGTCCTGCAACACCACGACCGTGCTCAGTTCGAGATCGTGTGCTACTCCTGTTCGTCCAAACTGGACACGACGACCAGGGAATTCCAAGGGATTGCCGATCGCTGGCGCGATGCCTCACAATGGACCGACGAGCGTCTCGCCGCCGAGATCCGCCTCGATGGCGTCGATATCCTGATCGACCTGTCCGGCCATACCAGAGGCAACCGTCTCGGCGTGTTTGCGCGCAAGCCGGCCCCCATTCAGGCCCATGGCTGGGGCCACGGCACAGGCACCGGACTGCCGACGATCGATTACCTGTTCTCGGACCCCGTCGCGATTCCACTCTCGGTCCGGCATCTGTTCGCGGAGACCGTCGTCGATCTGCCGTGCTTCGTGACGCTGACGCCACTGCCGGCGGGGATCGAGCGGGCGCCGGCGCCGGCGATCGCGAACGGCTTCGTCACCTTCGGCGTCTTCAACCGCATCAGCAAGATTTCGGACGAGGCGGCAAAGGTCTGGTCCAGAATTCTCGAGCGGGTGCCGGGTTCGCGACTGCTGATCAAGGATGTCGCGCTGGACGATCAACTGGTCCGTGACAATCTGCTGGCGCGGTTTGCGGCCTGCGGAGTGCCGGCCGAACGTATCGATCTGCTCGGAGCCACCTTGCGGGGCGAACACCTGGCATCGTTCAATCGCGTCGATATCGCCCTCGACCCCTTCCCGCAGAATGGCGGCGTCAGCACGTGGGAAGCCCTGCAGATGGGCGTGCCGGTGGTGGCGAAGCTCGGCAACAGCCTGCCCAGCCGTGCGGCCGGCTCCATCCTCACCGCGCTCGGCCTGCCGGACTGGGTCACGGACAGCGATGAGGGGTATATCGACATCGCTGTTGGCCATGCCGCCGACATCCGTGAACTCGATCGTTTGCGCCGCGACCTGCCTCGACGGATCGACGCCGCGGCCGCCGGCAATCCGGTCTCATATGCGCGCGCGGTGGACGAGGCCTACCGCACGATGTGGAAGCGCTATTGCAACGGCGGCGCCTGATCCCTGTCTCAATGCAGCCGGAACACGCCATCCACGGCGCGCAGCTCGGCCGGCTTGATCAGCTTGGAATGCGCAACGGTGACCGAATGGAGGGGGCCGTCGAGCTTCTCCTGCCAGAACGCCAGGAAATCCTTCAGCGCCGGGAATTTCGGAAACATGTCGTAGTTCTGCCAGACGTAGGTCTGTAGCAGCGAGGGGTGATCCGGCATCCGATAGAGGATTTGTGCCGTCGTCAGCCCGTAACCCAGCATCTGTTTCCGGAAATCCTCGGAAACGCCCCCACTCCGCACGTCCATGCCAACCTCCTTTGCAGGAGCGCATTCACGGGGCGGCCTGGTCGGTGTGCGCCTTACGAGCCACCCGGTACTGATGCGCTCACATGAGAGAAATGTGACGCAAACTGACAATTCATCTCAAGCCCAAAAGTTTAACAAGCTGTTGAAATTCAATGCGTTAGCAGCAGATGCAGCTCCGTGCTAATACGGGCCCGGCCTCGATTAACGATGGGAATGAGATTCTGGCAGACGGCGCTATCGAGTGCTTATTTTTCTGCTACAAGCCCTTGCTCCCGCAAAAATCCTGCCTTATCTCAGCAGTGCCCGCCTGGCACTCGCTGGCGGCGACTGCTAACAATCTGAAATCATCAACCCGAGCAATTGCTTAGGAGGACTGCATGAACTTCCGTCCGCTTCACGACCGCGTCGTGGTCAAGCGCATCGACGCAGAAGAGAAGACCGCTGGCGGCATCATCATTCCCGACACTGCCAAGGAAAAGCCCTCCCAGGGCGAAATCGTCGCCGTCGGCCCGGGTGGTCGCGACGAAGCCGGCAAGCTGATCCCGATCGACCTGAAGGTCGGCGACCGCGTGCTGTTCGGCAAGTGGTCCGGCACCGAGGTCAAGATCGACAACGTCGACCTGCTGATCATGAAGGAAAGCGACATCATGGGCGTCCTCGACGTCCCCGCTTCCAAGAAGAAGGCGGCCTAAGAGCCCCTCTCTCCCTCCAGTCCAACACCTAAGGAAAAATCCACATGGCAGCCAAAGAAGTCAAATTCTCGGTTGAAGCGCGCGACAAGATGCTGCGCGGCGTCGACATTCTCGCCAACGCGGTGAAGGTCACGCTCGGTCCCAAGGGCCGCAACGTCGTGCTCGACAAGTCGTTCGGCGCTCCCCGCATCACCAAGGACGGCGTCACCGTCGCCAAGGAGATCGAACTCGAGGACAAGTTCGAGAACATGGGCGCCCAGATGGTGCGCGAAGTCGCCTCCAAGTCCGCTGACGCGGCCGGCGACGGCACCACCACCGCCACCGTGCTGGCCCAGGCGATCGTGCGCGAAGGCGCCAAGTCGGTTGCCGCCGGCATGAACCCGATGGACCTCAAGCGCGGTATCGACCTCGCGGTCGAAGCCGTCGTTGCGGATCTCGTCAAGAACTCCAAGAAGGTCACCTCGAACGACGAGATCGCCCAGGTCGGCACCATCTCGGCGAACGGCGATGCCGAAATCGGCAAGTTCCTCTCCGACGCCATGAAGAAGGTCGGCAACGAGGGTGTCATCACCGTCGAGGAAGCCAAGTCGCTCGAGACCGAACTCGACGTCGTCGAGGGCATGCAGTTCGACCGCGGCTACATCTCGCCCTACTTCGTCACCAACGCCGACAAGATGCGCGTTGAGATGGACGACGCCTACATCCTCATCAACGAGAAGAAGCTCTCCTCGCTGAACGAGCTGCTGCCGCTGCTCGAGGCCGTGGTGCAGACCGGCAAGCCGCTGGTCATCGTCGCCGAAGACGTCGAAGGTGAAGCCCTCGCGACCCTGGTCGTGAACCGCCTCCGTGGCGGCCTGAAGGTCGCGGCCGTCAAGGCTCCGGGCTTCGGCGATCGCCGCAAGGCCATGCTGCAGGACATCGCGATCCTGACCGGCGGCCAGGCGATCTCGGAAGATCTCGGCATCAAGCTCGAGAACGTCACGCTCAACATGCTCGGTCGCGCCAAGAAGGTGATGATCGACAAGGAGAACACCACGATCGTCAACGGCGCCGGCAAGAAGGCCGACATCGAGGCGCGCGTGGCGCAGATCAAGGCGCAGATCGAGGAAACCACCTCGGACTACGACCGTGAGAAGCTCCAGGAGCGTCTGGCCAAGCTCGCCGGCGGCGTCGCGGTGATCCGCGTCGGCGGCGCGACCGAGGTCGAGGTCAAGGAGCGCAAGGATCGCGTTGATGACGCGATGCATGCGACCCGCGCGGCCGTGGAAGAAGGCATCGTCCCGGGCGGCGGCGTCGCCCTGCTCCGTGCTTCCGAGCAGCTCAAGGGCCTGCGCACCAAGAACGACGACCA
Organism: Bradyrhizobium sp. NDS-1; assembly: GCF_032918005.1. Taxonomy (NCBI): domain Bacteria; kingdom Pseudomonadati; phylum Pseudomonadota; class Alphaproteobacteria; order Hyphomicrobiales; family Nitrobacteraceae; genus Bradyrhizobium; species Bradyrhizobium sp. NDS-1. The sequence goes on along the minus strand of NZ_CP136628.1, from coordinate 3,192,601 downwards.
GAAGACCGGCGTCGAGATCGTGCGCAAGGCGCTGTCGGCTCCCGCTCGCCAGATCGCGATCAACGCCGGTGAAGACGGCTCGGTGATCGTCGGCAAGGTGCTGGAGAACAAGTCGTACGCTTTCGGCTTCGACTCCCAGACCGGCGAATACGGCGACCTCGTCAAGAAGGGCATCATCGACCCGACCAAGGTGGTCCGTACCGCGATCCAGAACGCAGCCTCGGTGGCCGCGCTCCTGATCACCACGGAAGCCATGGTCGCCGAGCTGCCCAAGAAGGGCGGCGCAGGTCCCGCGATGCCCCCGGGCGGCGGCATGGGCGGCATGGACTTCTGATCCAGCCGTTCAGGCAAACGACGAAATGCGAAACCCCGGCAGCGATGCCGGGGTTTTTGTTTGAGCCGTCATTCCGGGGCGCGCCCCCTTGGGCGCGAGCCCGGAATCCATAACCACGAACCTCAATTGGTTTATCCCAGTTGGGATTCTGATCCTCGATCAACTGAAACTGCCGATCTCGTCCCAACTTCCTCCACTCCTCTTGCAGGCGAGAGGCATCGTGGGCCGTTCCATCGGCCTGTGGCTATGGATTCCGGGCTCGGCGCTACGCGCCGCCCCGGAATGACAGGATGAAGTGCGGCACAAATCTCAGTTGGTTATCCCCGGATAGAGATCATCCCAGTTCGGGTTCTGCTCCTCGATCAGCCGCGTCTTCCAGTCGCGCCGCCACTTCTTGAGCTCTTTCTCACGTGCGATGGCCGTCTCCGCATCGTCGTAGATTTCGAACAGAACGAGTTTGTCGATGCCGTACTTCGTCGTGAAGCCAGGAACGGCTTTCGTTCTGTGCTGGTAGACACGGCGTACGAGTTCATTGGTCACGCCAATATAGAGCGTGCCGTGCTTCCTGCACGCGAGGATGTAGACATAGTAGGCCATTCCAGCCGCCTGCGGTTATGGATTCCGGGCTCGGCGCTTCGCGCTGCCCCGGAATGACGGGGGCCTCACTCCACCTTCCCCAGCCGTTCGAAATGCGGCTCGCCGTCTTCGTCGAGCGACCAGACGATCCGCGTCACCTTGCCGACCAGATTGTCCATCGGGATGAATCCGATCGACGGCATACGGCTGTCGGTGGAGTTGTCGCGGTTGTCGCCGAGCACGAAGAAGTGGCCCTGCGGCACCGTGAAGACGCTGGTGTTGTCGAGGAAGCCGTTGTCGACGCAGTCGTTGGTGACGTAGGACGTGCCGCTCGGCAGCGTCTCGCGCCAGCGCTTGACCTTGACGCCGCCATCCACACCGCAGGCGTTGTCGGCGAGCCCGTATTCGAGCGCGACCCGTGTCACCGGCCGGTCGTTGAGGACAAGCCGGCCCTGCCGCATCTGGATGCGGTCGCCAGGCAGCCCGACCACACGCTTGACGTAGTCGACCGACGTGTCCTTTGGCGTCCGGAATACGACGATGTCCCCATATTCCGGCTCGGCGGCGAGGATACGGCCCGAGCCCCACGACGGCGCGAACGGCAGGGAATAGCGGCCGTAGCCATAGGCATATTTCGCGGCGAAGACGTAGTCGCCGACCATCAGCGTCGGCGCCATCGAAGTCGAGGGGATGCTGAACGGCTGGTACAGCACGAAGCGGAACAGGACCAGCGGCGACCACAGCACCGGGACCAGCAGGATCAGGACGAGGATGGCCTTCCATTCGCGCGATTGCGCCCTCGACGGCTGAACCGTTTCCGAAAGACTGGTCATGCACTTGCCCTGGTCAAGAAATCTCACCGCGAGATTACGCAACCCTCGCGCGCGTGCAATCCCGGCTTCGTATTTTGGTCGCACGGGCGCCGTGACGCGTTCATGGCAAAGCGACGACAACGGATATGTGAAGGGCCGCCCATGGGCGGCCCTTCGGTTTTATGCGCTCTCGGGCGCCTTCAGGCGCACGAGCCGGGTCAGGAGGGCATCGAGGCCCTCGCCGCTAGAGGCATGGAGGTCGATGCGGCCGACCTTCTCGACCAGCCGCTCCAGCGACTCCAGCTCCTTGAGCCGCAGCAGCAGGGGGTTCTCCTCCATCAGGCGGGCAGTGTTCAGGAGCGACCGCGTCGCCGCGGTCTCCTCCTGCCGGCGGATCAGGTTCGCCTTCGCGACCCGCTCCGCCTCGACCACCTTGTTCACCAGCTCCCGGATCTCGCCGGGCAGGATCACATCCTTGACGCCGAGCTCGGTTACCTCCACGCCGGACTCGCCCACGCGTGCCCGCACATAGTCGCGCAGCTCCGCATCCAGCGCCGCCTTCGCGGACAGCACCTCGTCCAGCGTCCGGCCCGCGACCGCCTCGCGGATGGCGAACTGCACCAGGCGGTACAGCCACGCATCCACGTCGGGCACGGTCGCAACCGTCCGCTCGGGATCGATCACCCGACGGAACGCCGTCAGCGTCACCCGCAGGGCGATGCGATCCTTGGTCAGCATCTCCTGCGCGGTGATCTCGACCGCCTGGGGCCGCAGGTCGAGGCGCTTCACCTCGATCTTGCGGCCGGCGGTCCAGAAGGCGTGCCGGCCGGGCGCGAGCCGCTCGGTGAGCCGGCCCTCGACATAGAGCAGGCCCGCCTCGTGGTTCTCGACCACCGTTTCCGACGTCACGGCCGAGCGGTTGCGCTCGATCATGGCCAGATGCCGCGCGTCGACCTTGGGATCGCCGGATACATCGATGCGCTCGACATCGATGCGGGTCGCGACCTTCCAGTAGACGCGCACCTGCCAGGGCGTCATCAGATGCACGGGCCGGCCGTCGAGGCTGACGATGGCGACCTCGTCCGCCTTGGTCTCGACCGCCTCGAACAGCTCGGCGGCGAGATCAGGCCGCGCGGCCTTCAGCACCGCGTAGCGATCGGCGGAGAACTCCGCACGGACGACGTCGAACAGCTCGGCCTTCAGCTCGTGCAGAGGATCGAACAGCCGGTGCCGACCGGGCGCGAGCACGCGCACGAGCTGCCCGTTGCGCATGAGCAGCGCACGCTCGCCATCCTTGACGGTCACGTTCAGCATCAGCAAATGCCAGCTCTTGCTCGAAGTCATGGCACGCCTCCTTCGTTTGCGTCCGGCCGGATGCCGGACGACAGGTTTCATCTGCAAAGGACGTGAGGACGCGGACGACGCTTCCCGGGAGATCGACGGGCCGGGGCTTGAGCCTGCATGACGACGGGCGCACGCGCGCGATCGCGCGACGTGTGTCGCGCGGTCATGCGGAGCCACCCGGCATCGACGCAAGCGGTATCTACCCGCGGCGCAAAGCCGGTCTCACAGTGTCGTTGTTCGGACGGAAAGCCTTTCGGCAAAACGGCCGGACCGCAACTGAAGCGCGCGTCCGGTCCTCGTCAGAGGAATCAGCTTCTCAGGCTGAATCGGAGCGCTGGAGCGGGATTCGAACCCGCGTCACGATGATTAAAAGTCATCTGCTCTACCACTGAGCTATCCCTTGGTTGGTACATGAGACCGGAATCGAACCGATGCCTTCGGGTCACCCCGACGCTCTCCATGAGCTACATCCTGCATCTTCATTCGGCGGAACACGAAACCGGAGACCGGCCCGCGCCAGTCGGGATCTCAGAGAGCCCGAACCCATGGCCTAGCGAAGGAGCGGGCTAATAGACGAAGCACGTTCGGGGTGCAAGAGGGTTCTCGAAGATTTTTTGTCGCGCATCGCGCAGTGTGACGCGACGATCACAACGCGGCGCGGCGTCAAGGACGCGGCGTGACCTGGAAGCAGGCCCGCACCCAGTCGATCGTCACGCGTGTCGCGGCGTCGCGCTTGAGGTGATTTTGCACGAGCAGCCAGACGTCGCGCCGTTTCGGCAGGAGTGTGGCGCGCAGGCTGCGGTCGGCGAGCAAGCCTTCGCAGCTGTGCTCGGGCAGCACGCCGACGGCCTGATGCGACTGGATCATCGTCCTGATGATGCGGACATTGTCGGTGATGCAGCGCACGTTCTTCAGCCGCTTCGCCCGCAGGAACTGCGCTTCGGGAATGGTATCGAGCTCGTCCGGATAGACGCAGGCGACCGGGTCGCTGGAGCGATCTGCGGGCTCGAAGAAATACAGCCTGACATCGCCGAGCTTGGAGATCGTGAAGTCGCCCTTCTCCGGCTTGCGCAGGCGAATGGCGAGGTCGGCCTGCCAGCGCGAGAACTTGACGTTGCCGCTGGAGGTGAGGAATTGCAGGGTGAGGCCCGGATGATCTCGCAAGAAGCTGCTTGCCCGCGGCGCCAGCAATTCCTCGGCGACCGCGTTGGTCGAGGCGATGCGCAGGCGGCCAACCGGGCCCACCTCGCTCTCCTTGATGCGGTCGATCGCCGCGACATGGGCAGCCATCGCGCCGACATGCTCGAGCACGACTTCGCAATGGCGTGTCGGCCGCCGCAGCCCGTCCACCGCGTCGAACAGCGGCACGCCGAGATCGCGCTGGATGCGCGCCAGCCGGCGGCCGACGGTGGTCTCGTCGATGCGCAGCCGCGCGCTGGCACCGGCATAAGTCCCCTCGTCCCTCACCGCGGCAATGATGCGCAGATCGTCCCAGTTCATGCCGGCGAGCCTAGCAGGCGATGCACCGTCCTGCAAATTTGCAGCCGTAAGCTGCAATAGTCCTGCACGATGGCAGGCGGCTCCCGCGCTAGTCTCGCGCCATCCGTTATCCCTGGAAGGCCCCACCTGCATGACCACTCCCAAGACCCTGCTCGAACTCGCCGGCGCCGATCTCACTCCGCCGAAGCTCGATGAAGCCTGCCTCGTGCTGATCGACATCCAGAACGAATATTGCGCCGGCCCGCTGGCGCTGCCCGATGCGCAGCCCGCGATCATTGCGGCGGCGCGCCTGCTGGCGCGGGCACGGGAGAGCGGCACTTTGATCATTCATGTCGCGCACAAAGGGCGCGCCGGCGGCCTGTTCGACCGCGAGGCTGCGCGCGGCGCGATCGTTGAACGCCTGACGCCGCTCGCGAGCGAGCCCGTGATCGAGAAAGCGCTGCCGAACGCCTTTGCCGGCACCGACCTGCAAGCCCGGCTCGCCGCGACCGGACGCAGGAACATCGTGCTCGCCGGCTTCATGACCCACATGTGCGTCTCCTCGACCGCCCGCGCCGCGCTCGATCTCGGCCTGCGCACGACGATCGCGGCGGATGCCTGCGCCACCCGCGACCTGCCGGACGGCCGCGGCGGCACGCTGGACGCCCGGACGATTCACGAGGTCGCGCTGGCCGAGCTCTCGGACCGTTTCGCGATCATCGCGCAGAGCGATGCGCTGGCTTGACGGAGCACACGATGCTGCAACTCTATTTCTTTCCGATGGCCTGCTCGCTCTCGAGTCGCATCGCATTGATGGAGGCCGGGATCGAGGCGCGTTATCACCTCGCTCATATCTGGACCAAGCAGGTCGTGGACGACGGAAGCGATTTCCACGGCGTGTCGCCGAAGGGCGCGGTGCCGGTTCTGGTGCTGGAGAACGGCGAACGGCTGACCGAGAGCGCGGCGGTGTTGCAATACATCGCGGATGTGAGGCCGAAGGCGGGCCTTGCGCCGGAATTCGGCGATCCCGATCGCTATCGCCTCCAGGAATGGCTGAGCTTCGTCGGCGCCGAGATCCACAAGGCGTTCCTGTTTCCGACTTTCTGGTACAAGGACGACGGCTCACTCGCCAAGCCGCGCGCCAGGATTTCTCAGATATTGTCGGTGCCGGCGGCGCATCTGGCTGAGCGCGAATTCCTCGTCGGTGACAGGTTCACCGTGGCGGACGCACACCTCATCTGGGCCTTGCTGCTGCTCCGACCCGCTGGCGTCGACATCGCGCAATGGCCGTCCTTGTCGGCCTATCTCGAGCGCATGCAGGCGCGACCGGCCGTACGGGAAGCGATTGTGACCGAAATGGCCCTGCGCAAAGCGATGGTGTGACCGGACGTCACGGTCGCGAAATCCAAGCGTTTTCCCGGCGAGGGCATTTGAGTCGACGCGGCATGCGCTGATCTGGAAGGACATTTTCGATATTTCCCCCGAGGCCATTCGATGTTCGATGGCAAGTGGGACGTCACCGTGAACTGCGCCAGCTCCGGCAAGGCGCTGGGCTATACCCGAACCCTGTCAGCCACCACCGCCGGGGGCGCATTTCATGCGGAGGATCGGGACCCGCGTACAAACAGCACGCTCGCAATCGACGGACAAGTATCGGCTGACGGGAAGACCACGCTCAGTGCACGGGGCCTCACGGGTCCGAGCGCCTACACGGTCAACAATAGCGCTCCCGGCTCGCCGTATGGGTACACGATCGACGCGCAATTCGAGCGCAGCCGCGGCAGCGGCAAACGCAACGAACTGCGTCCGTGCAGCTTCACCTTCGTCAAACGCTAGCCGCAATCATACGCCGGCCTGGCTGATGAACTTGGTGTTGAAATAGCCCTCCATGGCCTCGGTGCCGCCTTCCGAACCGTAGCCGGAATCCTTGATGCCGCCGAACGGCACTTCAGGCAGCGCAAGACCAAAGCTGTTGATCGACATCATGCCGGCCTCGATAGAAGCGCCGATCGCGGCCGCGGTCTTGGCCGAACTGGTGAAGGCGTAGGACGCCAGCCCAAAGGGCAGCCGGTTGGCCTCCTCGACCGCGTCGTCGAATGACGAGAAGCGCGAGATCAGGGCGAGCGGGCCGAACGGCTCTTCGTTCATGGCGCGCGCATCCTTCGGCACGTCGCTCACGACGGTCGGTTCGAAGAAATGTCCCTTGTTGCCGACGCGCTTGCCCCCGATCTCGAGCTTCGCGCCCCTGCCGACGGCATCCTGCACCATGCCCTCGATGGCGGTGACGCGGCGCGGATTGGCGAGCGAGCCCATCTTCGACTCGGGGTCGAGGCCGTTGCCGACCTTGAACGTCCTGGCGCTCTCGACGAACTGATCGACGAATTGCCGGAACACGCCGTCCTGCACCAGCATGCGCGTCGGCGAGATGCAGACCTGGCCGGCGTTGCGATATTTTGCTGCCGCCAGGATCTTCGCGGCCGACGTGACGTCGGCATCCCCGAAGACGATCGCCGGCGCATGGCCGCCGAGCTCCATGGTGGCACGCTTCATGTGCAGGCCCGCGAGCGCATTGAGCTGCTTGCCGACATGCGTCGACCCCGTGAATGAGATCTTCCGGATCACCGGATGCGGGATCAGATATTCGGAGATCTCTGAAGGCACGCCATAGACGAGGTTGATGACCCCCTCCGGCACGCCGGCATCGGCAAAGGCGCGGATCAGCTGCGCGGGCGACGCCGGCGTCTCCTCGGGCGCCTTGACAATGATCGAGCAGCCGGCGGCGAGCGCCGCGGAGAGCTTGCGCACGACCTGATTGATCGGAAAGTTCCACGGTGTGAACGCCGCGACCGGCCCGACCGGCTCCTTCATCGCGATCTGGTAAATGCCGGGGGCGCGCGCCGGGATCAGCCGGCCATAGGCGCGCTTGGCCTCCTCGGCGAACCATTCGATCACGTCGGCGGCGGCCATCGCCTCCATCCTGGCCTCGCCGAGCGTCTTGCCCTGCTCCATCGTCAGCAGCGGCGCAATCTCGTCATTGCGCTCACGCATGATCGCAGCCGCCTTCCGCATGATCCGGCATCGCTCGAACGGCGCGATATTCCGCCAGACCTTGAAACCGGCGGCCGCGGCCGCCAGCGCCTCGTCGAGATCGGACTTTCCGGCGTGGGCGACGGTGCCGATCACCTCCTCGGTCGCGGGATTGCGGACTTCGATGACCTCGCCCGAATGGGCCGGTCGCCATGTGCCGCCGATGAAGAGCTGGGTGTTCGAGTAAGCCAACGGAGTCTCCTTTTACGTCGATCTGTGACAGATAGCATCCGCGGCGCGCGTCATCTCAGGTCCGAGATAGGCGCGGAAGCGCGGTTCGGCGGTGAGGCTGCGGAAGTCGGCCATCCGCGTTACCCCGCCGCCGGCCACGAACAGGAACTGCCCGGCGATCTCGGCAAGGATGTCGAGGTGCCAGCTCGCCGTCGGATGCATGCAAAGGACGACCAGCCTGCCCTCGTCTCGCAGCTTGCGGAAGAAGTCGAGCATGAAGCCGATATAACCGTCCTGCAGGTTGAACTGCGGTTCGTCGAACAGATGGACCAGCGGCGTCCGGGTCGGCGACGGCGCCAGCAAGGCGGACGGAATGCGCTTGCGGAAGCGCCTGACCTGATAGGACTGGTGATAGTGAATCGCGAGCCGGTCGCGCTCGCGATACTTGACCCCATGGATATCGGTGCCCGCGACCAGCACGCGCCCCGAGGTCGGCGCATTGGAGCCGGTCATCATCTCAAACAGGGTGGTCTTGCCGGCACCGTTCGGCCCGACGACACCGACGATGCCGGGCTCGTCCAGCGACAGGTTTGCCTGAAGCGTGAACGTCGGATGGCGGATGATGCGGCCCCTCGTATAGACCTTGCGGATATCATCGAGCACGAGCAGCGGTGCAGCCACTTATTGTACTCCCAGCAGGCGCTGCCGAAGGGAACGATCATCGCGCAGGACAGCGGCTTCGCCGGTCCAGACGATCCGGCCGCGGTCGATCACCGCGGCGTGGTCTGCGACCGACAGCGCGATCTCGGCATTCTGCTCCACGACAAGCGAGGCGATGCCCTCGCCCTTCATGCGCAAGATGGTGGCAAGCACGTCGCCGACGATCTTTGGTGCCAGGCCCTGGCTCGGCTCATCGAACAGCACCAGCCCGGGCGATCCGACCAGCGCTCGCGCAATGGCGACCATCTGCATCTCGCCGCCCGACAGGTTCTCGCAATCGCGCTCCATGAGATATTCGAGCGGCGAGAAGATCGCAGCAGCCTCCTTGACGCTCCAGTTGCGAAAGCGCGTACGCTTCTGCGCAATCGCGAGATTGCGCGCCACCGACAAGGTCGGACACAGCCGCCGATCGTCCGGCACCCAGCCGATACCGGCGCGCGCGATCTCATGGGTCGGATCGTGCGTCACGTCGCGCCCGTCGAAGCGGACGGCGCCGCGGCGCGGCCGGGTCAATCCGAGGATCGAGCGCAGCATGGTGGTCTTGCCGGCGCCGTTGGGTCCGAGCAGCGCAAACACCTTGGCTTGCGCGATGGCGAGTGAGGCCCCGAACAGCGCCTGGGTTTCGCCGTAGAAGGTATCGACCCCGTCCACTTCGAGGATCATGCGAACTTCCCGAGATTGGAGCGGCGGACCCATTCGTTCTGTTGCAACTCGTGCGGGGTGCCGCGCGCGACCACCTGGCCCCAATGGATGACCGAGATGCGGTCGGCGAGCGAGAACAGAAACTCCATGTCATGCTCGATCGCGACGATGGTGAGCTTGCCCTTCAAGCGCGCGACCAGTGTGGCGAGGCGCTGCACGCCGTCGGAGCCGAGGCCGGAGGTCGGCTCGTCCAGGCACAGCACGCGGGGCGCCTGCGCCAGGGCCACCGCGATCTCCAGCGCGCGACGGTCGCCATAGGAGAGGTCCTTGGCGCGGACGTCTCCCCTATCGACAAGCCCCACTGCGGCGAGCGCTTCGGACGCCTGCGCTGCAAACCGGCTATCGCCGGCTGCGGAACGGGCGATATCGTGGCCACGGGCGCGAAACTCGGGCAGGCCCAGCATGACGTTGTCGCGGGCGGAGAATTCATCGAACAGCGTCATGATCTGGAACGAGCGGGCGATGCCCTTGGCGGCAATGCGGTGCGGGCTCAATCCCGTGACATCCTCGCCGCCGAGCAGCACTCTGCCGCGACTCGGCTTCACCCTGCCTGTGAGCACGTTGAAGAAGGTGGTCTTGCCCGCCCCGTTCGGACCCATCACACCGTGAAACTCGCCCTCGGCAACCGCCAGATCGACGCTTTCCAACACGACGCGATCACCGAATCGGACGTGCACGCCTGCAGCCTCGATCATGCTCATCGCCCGCCTCCGGCCAACAGCCGCATCGCCGAGGTGCCGCGGCGCCGCAGCGCGTTGAACGAATGCCGGTGCACGGCGGCCGAGAGCGCGCCGGCAATTCCTTCGGGACGGAACAGGACGATCGCGATGAACAGCAGACCGAAATAGAGCATCCAGGCATTGGTCAACGCACCGATCACGTCGCGGGCGGTAAGGAAGACAAACACGCCAATCACCGGGCCCCAGAAGCTGACGAGCCCGCCGCCGACCAGCGTCATCATCACGACATAGCCGGATTGATGCAGGCTCATGACATCAGGGAAGGCGGCGAGCTGCGCCATCGCGAACAATCCACCGGCAAAGCCCGACACGGCGGCCGACAGCGCGAAGATTGATGCCTTGTAGAGCCACACATTGTAGCCGAGATGGGCGGCGCGAACCTCGCTCTGCTTGATCGCTGCGATGACGCGGCCATAGGGCGAGTTCACAAGCCGCCACAATGCGGCCGTTCCAACCGCGAAGACGGCGAGCACGAAATAGTAGAAGGCGACGTTGTCGCTGAGGTCGAACGACACGAAGCCGAAATCGGCCGGCAGCCGCTTGATCTTGAGAAGTCCGTCCTCGCCGCCGGTGATCCGGTGCGACTTGATCGCCAGCGTCCAGAAGATCTGGCCGAAGGCGATTGTCATGAAGGCATAGTAGATGCCGCGCCGGTGCGAGATGAACAGAGCCACCAGCACTCCGGCAAGCCCGGCCACCGCAGCCGCGGCGGCAAGACAGACCCAGAGGTTGGCGGCGATATCGAACTGGCAGAGCCCGAATGCATAGGCCCCGATGCCGAAATAGGCGCCATGTCCGAACGACGGAAGCCCGGCCGTGCCCAGCACCAGGTTGAACGCCAGCGCATAGAGCGACCAGATCAGGATTTCGATTCCCAGATAAGGATAGAGCCCGATCCGCGTGATCCAGAGCGGTACCGTTGCCAGCACCAGCCAGAGCACCAGCATCGTCGGCGTGACGAGACGCGCGGCATCGGATGACGATCTTGATCCCACAATCATTCCTCAGGCCTCGAGCACGCTTTTCTTGCCCCACATGCCCCGCGCACGGAAGGTCACGACCGCAACGAGCAGGATGTACATCGACAACAGCGACCATTCGGACGCGTAGGCGCCGGCAAGCCCGACACAGAGCCCGACCAGCAATCCGGCCACGACCGCACCCCAGAAACTGCCGACGCCGCCGAGCACGATCACCAGGAATGCGGGGATGACGGCATCGACGCCCATGTGCGGACGTATGCCCCAGATCGGCGCGACGATGATGCCGGCGACCGCGGCCAGCATCGTGCCGAACACGAAGACCAGCAACCGCAATCGCGACAGGTTGATGCCGAGCGCGCGGACGATCTCGCTGTCATGCGCGCCGGCCTTGACGGTGGCGCCGAACGAGGTCTTTTCGATCAGCAGCCAGACCAGGCCGATGATCCCGGCGGCGATGCAAGCGGCGTAGAAGCGATAGGTCGACCAGATCAGATCGCCGAACAGAAAACCGCCATTGATGGCGGACGGCACCTGTAGCACATAGTCGCGCGTGCCCCAGACCAGACGGATCAGCTCCTCGATCACCATCGCCGCGCCGAAGGTCAGCAGCAGTCCGTAAAGCGGGTCCTTGCCGTAGGTGCGACGCATGCAGAACTCGATCAGCATGCCGACCAGGCTCACGATCGCGGGCGCGATGACCAGCGTGGCTGCGTAGCGCCAGCCGAGCGGGAGCGCGAGCCACACCTTGGCAAGATCGGCCGGTAATGGCGGCCGCGGTCCCGTCAGCTGCATGGCGACATAGGCGCCGAGCGCGAACAGAGAACCGTGGGCAAGGTTGATCTGCTCCATCAGCCCGACGATGAGCATGAATCCGAGTGCGATCAGCGCGAACAACAGGCCGAGCGTCAAGCCGTTGAGGAGATGCGGAAGAAGGTCGAACAAGGTCTGGGTCTCGCAACTGACATTTGCTCACACCCGGGACGCAGATGGTCCGGGCACGCGGCGCGCGAGGCTGCGCGCCGTCCGTTCTGCGGCGTGACGTGCCGCCTCTAGGAGTCGACGGTCGGCACCTGCTCGTAGGGCGTGAGCTTGCACTTGCCGGGTGCGGCGTCATCGGCGGCCGTTTTCGGCTCGGTCCAGCGGATGATCTCGTACAGATCGGTATTGTCGGCCGGCTTCGCGTTGCGTCGCGCCAGATAGATCGTCTGCTGCATCTGGTGCGTCATCGGATCCATGTAGGCATCGAAATGCTGCATGCGATCGGTCGCCGAGACCTTGAGATTCTCGAGCTCCTTGATGATCTTGACGTTGTTGGTCGACCCCGCCCGCTCGATCGCACGGAGCAATTCGCGCGTCGACATGTAGCCGTTATAGGAGACGTTGCCCGGCACCGGGATCGGGCCGTCTTTGTTGGCCGCCTGCCATTTCTTGACGAAATCGGCGACGCCGGGCAGCTGTAGCTTGTGATACCAGGTGGTGCCGAACACGCCGAACAGACTGTCGGGCGCGCCCCAGACATCGGGCCAGTCCTGCTGGTTGTTGATCCAGGCCGGCTTGCCGTCGAGCTTGAGCTGCGCCACCTGTTCGCGCAATGCCTTGATGTCGTCGCCGCCGATCGCGGTCGCAACCACGTCGGGTTTTGCTTGCTGGATCTTCAACAGATAAGCGGTGAAGTCACGCGTGTTCTGCGGCACCAGGAGATTGTCGATGATCTTCCCGCCCGCCGCTTCGACCTGCGCCCTGGTCGCGGCAGACGTGGTGTGGCCCCACACGTAGTCGTTGGTCAGCAACATCCAGTTCTTGCCGATGGAGTCGACCGCGTTCTTAACCGACGCCTTGGAGAAATTGGTGCCGTTGCCGTCCCAGACGAATTTCACGCGCGAGCAATTCTCGCCCGCCTCGCTCGGTGCAGAGGAATTGGTGTTCATGTAGATCACGCCGTATTTGCTGGCGACCTGCGTGATGGCGTTGGCGACGCCGGAATGCAGCGCGCCGATCAGGATGGTGCAGTCCTCGCGCGTGATGAAGCGCTCGGCGACGCGGCTGCCGGTGGCCGGCGTCGTCTCGGTATCCGCGGTGATGTAGGTGACCTGGCGGCCGAGCACACCGCCTTTGGCGTTGAACTCGTCGATCGCCATCTTGATGCCGCGGAAATCATCCTGGCCGCTGTTGCCGTATTGACCGCTGGCATCACAGGTCAGGCCGAGCTTGATCGGCTTTGCGCCTTGCGCCCACGCGTGATTCTCTTTCCACGGACCAAAGAAGCTGCCTGTGCCGCCGATGACGCTCGCCATCAAGCTGCCCTTCAAGACGCTTCGCCGTGAGATCTGACGCCCTCTCATCGTTTCCTCCCGTTTTCAAAGTCTTTTGCTTTTTTCTGGGATTAGAATATTCATTCCATTTGTTATGTAAAGTGGAATATTTGGTCCAAACGGCGAAATGCCGCTAAACAGGCGTCCGATCTGGAGATCCGAGGCGATGAACAAGTCACAAGGCGCAATGAGCTACGACGAGCTGCGCGGCGCCATTGCGCAGCGGCACCGGGCGCTTTCCGGCCGGTTGCAGCAGATCGCGGAGTTTGTGCTCGATCACCCGACGGACGTCGCGCTCGGCACGGTGGCGGAGGTCGCGCAGCGTTCGGGCGTGCCGCCCTCCGCGATCGTTCGCTTCGCCCACGCGCTCGGATTCGGTGGCTTCACCGAGATGCAGCAGGTGTTCCGCACGCGCCTCGTTGCCGGCGTTGCGCCGAGCTACAAGGCGCGGCTCGCCCGTATGAAGAGCGAGGAGAAATCGGTGCTCGGCCGCCAGCCGGCCGCGGTCTTGTCGCGCTTCGTCTCGGAGGCGCAATCGTCGCTGGTCACGCTGAGCCAGTCCGTCCATGCCCGCGAGCTCGACGCCGCAACCGCGATCTTATCGAAAGCGCGCGACATCTATCTGCTCGGCCTCGGGGGATCGTTTCCCGTTGCGACCCACCTCGCCTACGTGCTGCGCAAGCTCGGACGACGCGTCGTCCTGCTCGATGGCACCGGTGGCAGCATCCACGAGCAGTCGCATGCCGCAACCGTGGAGGACGCACTGGTCGCCATCAGCTTCCGGAATTACTATCCGGACACGGCGCGGCTGTTTCCCGAACTGGTCGCGCGCGGCGTCCCCTCCATCTCCATCACAGACAGCCTCTTGAGCCCGATCGTCGAAGGCGCGCATGTGGTGTTCGAGATCCAGGACATGCCCGAGCCGGCGCTGCGCACGCTGGTCGCGCCGATGTGTCTCGTGCAGGCGATGGCGATCGGCCTCGACCTCGCGGCCGACTAGGTTTCAGAACAGGAGAAGATCATGGCAGCACATGACGGGAAAATATTGGCGGGCCAGGTGGCGCTGCTGACCGGCGCTGGCCGCGGGCTCGGCCGCGCCTTCGCGGAGAAGCTCGCCGCGCTCGGCGCCGACGTCGCCATCCACGGCATGCGCGAGAACGGGCCGGCGGAATATGGCGAGGGCACGACGCTGACCGCCGTCGCCGCCGAGATCGGAAACCAATTCGGCGTCCGCAGCCGGCGCGTGCTCGGCGATCTCACCAAGGGCGAGGACATCGCGCGCGTGTTGGCCGAGACGGAAGCCGCGCTGGGCCCGATCGACATCCTCGTGCACAATGCCGGCGGCGACATCGCGGCCGCAGGCGGCAAACCCGATCCGAACGACGCCGTTCACATCAAGGAGGCCGATGTGCGCGCGGTGCTGGAGCGCAACCTGCTCTCGACCATCCTGACCTGCCAGGCGGTCGCAAAGGGAATGATGGAACGCCGGCGCGGCCGCATCGTCACGCTTGGGTCGGTCGCCGCCTTCAAGGGACGCACCAACGGCGCGATCTATGCAGTCTCGAAGGCCGGCGTGACGCATTACACGCGATGCCTGGCCGACCAGCTGCGCCCCTACGATATCGCCGTCAACTGCATCGCGCCCGGCGATACCCGCACCGGCCGCTTCCTCGGCACGCGCGCGGTGGACCCCGACAGGATGGTCGAGACCGGCACGCTCGACCGCATCGCGACCGTCGACGAGGTCGCACGCGTCGTCGAGTTCTTCGCAGGTCCCATGGGCGCCTTCGTCTCCGGCCAGGTGCTGCGGATCGACGGCGGCGGCCAGTGCTGGCCGGGCTGAGACACAAGAAAAAGGGCCGCTGCAAGCGACCCTTTTGCATCATCGCGACCGAGCCGACGTCACTCCACCCGCGCCAGCACGGCGAGCTTGCGAATGCCCTTGTTACGGTAGGCGTCGAGGAACGCGTAATAGTCCTTGAACGACACGCAGCCGTTCGAATCGCCGTTCGGCCCGAGCATGAAGGTGTGGGCGAGCAGGCCGTCGCGGCCGTAGATCGCGCTCTCGCCGCCGATCGGGGTCAGGCGCAGCGCGGGCACGCCGTGGAACAGCGCCTCGCGCGGCTTCAACGTATAGATGTGCGGCGGAGTCACGCCGCGCATGCGCAGACGGCGGGAATCCGGATCGTCGCGGTTGGCGCCGAGGCCCGAATGCGCCTCGAGCCTGGTCCCGTCGGGGAGATACACCATCTTGGCCGTGATGTCGTAGACCGCGGTGTCACGATCATAAGGCGCCGAGCCGCCAAGCATCGGGTTCTGCTCCTTCGGCGCGATGGAGGCGGTGATGCTGGCATCGGCCGAGGCGTAGGCCAGAAGCCCACCGGACGGCTCACGCTTGCCCCAGAGTTTTTCCACCATCGACTGCCGCGGCGCGGTGATCGACATCACCGCTGCCTTGGCGCGATCTGCAATCGACTTCGGCTTCGCCTCGGGTGCCGGCACGATCTGGGCCGGATCGGCCGAGGCGAGCTGCATCTGGGCATCCGGAGTACGCTTCGCCTTGTCGGCGGCCTTGTCAGCGGTTTTGGCCGGAGCCGCCGGCTTCAGCGCTTCCGCGACCTTCGCGATCACGCTCTGCTTCGGCGCGTCCTTGGCCACAGCAACCTCGGTCGCTGGCGCGGCGCTGGCCGCGTTCGATTGCACGCCCTGCGTCGCAGCCGCGGCAAAGCGTTCGTTGAACATCTCGCGCGAGATCGGCGCGGCCACCTGCAACCGGTCCGGCAAGACCGCAAAGGCCTCCCTGACGGCCTCGCCCGCCTCGCGCAGGGCGACCCTGGGCGCGCGCTTGATCACCGGCTCGTCGTAGCCGGTGCTGCCGACGGTCGGATAGACGCTGGCGCCGAACACGTTGCTGTAGATGGTCCAGCCGGCGCCCATCACGACGCAGCCGATCGCCGCGGCGCCGAGCCAATTGGTCGTGGTCATTTTCCGGGAAGATTTCCGAAGAGAATTCTTGGACTTCCGTGCCGCGTTACTCTGCGCAGCGATACTCTTACTCATTCGCCTTGCGTCCAGGACGGTGTCACTCGGTCCCCCTCAAAGTGCCGCTGGTCACGATCCGGGAACAGCATCTCGCAGAGGGTCGGAGCGTCATTAAGGCGACTTTTAGTTAAATGCGGATTAAGTTCAGGCAGATGTGGGGCGGTCCGTTAACGCTGTCTCATTCTGAGAAAAAAGCCCGCAGAACTACGGACTTAGGGGCGTCTGTTAACCATAATTCTCGGCCGGGGCGGCGCATTCAGCAGACGTCTTCGGCCGCGTTCTCTAGACCCACCAACCAAGTCCTTTTCGTGGTCTTCAATGCCCGCACGATAACGAAGGAGCGTTGCGCGAGGCTGGTGTGCGAATGCCGCTTTCGCATCTCATGGGCGCCTCCGGTCGGCCGCTCATGCACATCGCGCGTGCCGCACGGCACTCGCCCCTGACCGAAAGTTGATCGCGCCGGACTGGAAAAGGCCGTGCTGAGGCAATAGCTGCGTGAGCGGCACTTTTCAGCAGCCTCTGCGAGTGATACGGTACCGTATCAACATCGCCTTGAACTGTGCCGGGCATGCAAACGGAGGCTGGCATGAGAAGGTTCGCGCGCGCCGGATGTTTCGCCCTGGCCTGGCCGGTTTTGTTGATGGGATATGCGGCGGCGCAGCCTGCCAATGCCGGCTGCACAGCGTCGGTTTCAGCCGCGAGCACGCAGACCTGGCGCTGCAACAACGGCATCACCATCGTTGCAGAAAACGGCGCCAGATTTGAACTTAAGGACGCCAACCGCGACGGACATATAGACTCCGTGGAGTTGAGCAGCAAAGCCCTGCTGATCGAGGTGCCCAAAAAACCCCGCGGCAATCCTTTCAAGGTGCTGACCCCGCAGGCGATTGCCGCGGTGCGCGGCACGAAGTGGGCCGTCGACGCCGCTGAGGCCAAGACCTCCGTCTTCGTCGCTGACGGCCGTGTCGGCGTCAGCCGCAGGGCTCGTGGGCGCGGCGTCGTTCTGGGCCCCGGCGAGGGCGTCGATGTGGAAGCCACCGGCGCGTTGACCGTCAAGACATGGGGGCAGCCGCGCGTCGATGCGCTGATGGCAAGGCTTGGTCAATAGGACTACCGGACTCAGAGCAAAGAAGATTGCAGCACGTAGTGACTAGACGCGTTCAGATCCTGGCGGCACTCATCCTCACCGCGCTGTGGGGCGCAGGCATCTATGCCGCGCACGCCCACGGTCATCTGCGCTTTCTCGACCGCCTCGAAGCAACGCTGACGGATTGGCGGACCCAGATCCGCGGCGTACAGCGTCCGCCCGATCTCGTCACCATCGTCGCGATCGACGATACCGTGGTGAAGCGCGGCGGCAGCTATCCGCTGCCGCGCGCCGATCTCGCCCGTGTCGTCGACACCATCGTGCAGTTCAAGCCGAAGGTCGTCGCGATCGACCTGCTGCTGGTCGACCGCAGCGCCGCGATCGGAGATGCGACGCTGGCGAACACGCTCGCCACCGGCCCCATGGTGCTCGCCGCCGCGGCAATCTTTCCCAGCGCCAGCGAGACCGTCGAGGCCAGCAGCCAGGGCCCCCTCGCCGTGCTGCCGCAGGCCGAACGCTTCCTGCTGCCGTTGCCCGCGTTCGCCGACCACGCCGAGGTCGGCGTCGTCAACGTCGCGACAGGGCAGTCGGGCTCACCTCTTTCGGTGCCGATGCTGTTCCGGACCCGCGACAAGGTCGAGCTGTCGTTCCCGTTGCGCGTCGCGGCGCGCGCGCTCGACAAGTCGCTGACGATTGCACCGGATCGCCTCATGCTCGGTGACCGCGCCGTGCCGACCGATACCGATTTCGCACTGCCCATCACCTATTACGGTCCGAGACGCACCATCCGCACCGTCAGCGCACAGGCCATCTTCGACGGCACGCTCAAACGCGACGCGATCGAGAACCGGATCGTCGTGATCGGCGCCTCGGTCGCCGGCGGCGGCGACTTCTATCCCACACCCTTCGATTCCCTGATGCCCGGCGTCGAAGTGGTCTCGACTGCGATCACGCATCTCGTTGCCGGCGACGGCATCGTGCGCGATTACAGGGTTCGTATCGCCGACGCTTTTGCTGCGATCCTGCTGCCGCTCTTGCTGGTCGGCTCGCTGGCCTGGCGGCGCAGCGCGCTCGGCATCATGGCGGCAGCTGCGGTGATGATCGCCTGGGCCGGGCTCAATACGTTCGCGTTTACGCATGGCGTCTGGCTGAATGCAGCAACCACGCTTGCCGCCGCCGTGCCCCCGTTTGCGATCTTTGCCGGCGTACAGCTGTGGGCCGGAGGCCGCCGCACGCAATATCTCGCTGCCAAGAGCAGGTCGCTGGCCCGGTTCCAGGCGCCCGCGGTGCAGGAGTGGTTGGCGCGCGATCCGGATTTTCTGTCAAGACCCGTACGGCAGAACGCGGCCGTGGTCTTCATCGATCTCTCCGGCTTCACAGGCCTGAGCGAGCAGACCGACCCGGATGCGATCCAGGAGGTCCTGAAGGCATTTCATGCGCTGATCGACAAGACTGCGGCCGATTGTGGCGGCACGATCACCGGCTTTCTCGGCGACGGCGCCATGATCCTGTTCGGCCTGCCGCGAGCGATGCCCGATGACGCGGCAAGCGCGCTGAAATGTTCGATCGACCTGCATCGCGGCGTCGAACGCTGGATCGCGTCCTTGCCGCCAGCAATCGGCGATCGGCTCGGCTTCAAGATCGGCGCGCATTTCGGCGAGATCGTCGCCTCCCGCCTCGGCGAGAGTCACCAGCACATCACGGCGACGGGCGACACCGTCAACGTCGCGAGCCGGCTGATGGAGGTCGCCGCCCAGAACGGCGCACGGCTCGCGCTGAGCGATACGCTGCTCGATGCGGCCGACTTCCACGGGGCGCCTGACGGCGTTCTGTCAGGCCCCCTGCTCGCCCGCGTCCGCGGCCGTTCGGGCGTCGTGACGGTGTGGTTCTGGCGGGATCGGGGCGGGCCGGACCAGGATGCTGCAAAGGCCGAGATGATCGGCTGAAGGCCACCGCCGTAGAACGCCGCACTCGCTGAGGTCTCCGCGAGGGCGACAAAGCTACCTTGCTTCCGGCGGCGGCGAGCGGTCCAGCACGTCGCCCTTGGCGCCTTCCAGCAGATCGATGCCGTAGGTTTCGACCACGAGCGGCCCGCGCTTGCGCTGCAATTGCGCAACCTGCGTGACCTTCGCAAAGAGGTGGTGGAGGACGGGATGTCCCTCCGGGCGCAGTTCGTCGACATACAGCAGCTTGCCAGCGAGCAGCTTTGGATCCGGCTCGACCATGTTGACCCAGCGGATGCGCTGGGTCCGCTGCACCACGCAGGTGCCGCGCGGCAGGTAGAAGGCGAGCCAGCCGGTGGTGCCGTAGTCCTGCGCGAGCACACAGGTGGCGCCATGACGCGCGCGCACCGTTTCGATCTCGGCGGCGAGTTCGCGCCAGCCGACGCCGACGCTGCGCACGGTGGCATCGCGGCGATATCCGGAGAGCCAGCCGGTATTGGCCTGCACGATCAGCGCGGCAAACATCACGATGCCGACGGGCGCGGCCCAGCGCAGGCAGAAATCCAACAGGCGCCGCGCACGCGGCTTCCACTGCACGAGGTTGACGGCGGCCGCCGCGGCAATAACGAAGGGCGGATAGACCGGCGCGAACCAGTTGGCCTCGACGCGGGCATGCAGCGAATGCCAGACGAAATAGGCGACGATGGTCCAGAACATCGTCTCGATCAGCACGCGCGAGGCCAGCGCGCCGGCCCTGTGCCAGGTCAGCGCGTGCAGGCCCATCGCGCCGAGGATGAAGACGAGCGGGGTTGCGAACGCGATCTGGGTCGGGATCAGCTCGGCGATGAAGACCGGACGAAAGTCTTCGATCTTCGCGCGCCCAAGCTGCTTTGCGAACGAGACCCATTGATGGTCCGCATTCCAGAGGATCACCGGCAAGAACAGCGCCAGCGCAACGAGGCCGCCGAGATAGGGCCAGGGCGAGAGAAACCAGCGCCGCAGTTTCGGCACGCAAGCCAGCCAGATCAGAATCGCCAACCCGAAGAACATCGCGGTGTATTTCGACAGCAGCGCCGCGCCGACGGCTGCGCCGACCGCGAGCCACCAGGCACCTCGGCCGGTCTCCAGCACCTTGGCGAGGAAGAACAGCACGAAGCTGGAGGCGACCAGCAGCGGCGCATCGGGCGTCACGATCAGCGTGCCGATCGAGGCCATCATCGTCACGTTGAGCAGGATGGCGCTGGTCGCGGCGACACGCGCGCCGCCGAACAGGATCGCGGCAGAGCGATAGACCGCATAGCTCATCGGCAGCGCCAGCAGGATCGAGACCAGGCGGACGCCGAGCTCGGTATCGCCGGCGATCATGGTGCCGGCGCGGATCACATAGGCGACCATCGGCGGGTGGTCATAATAACCGCCCGCCAGATTCTTCGACCACATCCAGTAATAGGCTTCGTCGAAGGTAATAGGTGTGAACGCGGCCGCGACGAGCCGCAAACCGACCAGCGCGAGAATCAGCAGCGCGGTGTTGCGGACGATCCGCGCGTCAGCTCCACCCATATTGCGCTATTTCTTGCGCCAGACGAACAGGCCTGACATCGCGTAGTTCCACACCACGCCCATCAGCGCACCGGCCATGCCGGCCAGCCACCAGATCGGCTCCTGGTCGTACACCGAGAAGGCGACGCCGACATTGGCGAGCAAGCCAACGCTGCACACGATGTAGAAGGCGATCAGGCCGCGCAGCAGCGCAAAGCCCCTCAACCGCTGGTCGCGATAGGTGAGGAAATTGTTGAGGATGAAATTGCTGGTCATGGCGACGATGGCACCGGCAGCCTGCGCCTCCGGGAACGGCACCTTGAACAGCTGGAGTCCGATGAACAGCGTGGTGAGGTGCACCACGAGGCCGATGCCGCCGACCATCGCGAACAGGATGAAGCGCAGCGAGACGACATCGTTGCTCAGCTTGGCGAGGACGAGACCGAGGAAGTCGAGCGCGACCATGGAATCGAGCTTGCTCTCGCCATGCTGACGCGCGCCGAACGTGTAGGGAATCTCGACGGCCCGCAAGGTGCCGCTCGCAGTCGCGACGATGTCGAGCAGGATCTTGAAGCCGTGCACGGACAGCTTTGGCGCGAGCTCCTCGAAGCGATCGCGGCGCATCATGAAGAACCCGCTCATGGGATCGGCGATCTCGACCCGCAGCATCTTCCTCGCGAACTCGGTCGCCAGCGCGCTGGCGCCGGCGCGCTGCTTGTTGAAGCCCTCGCTCTTGTAGCCCTCGATGTAGCGGCTTCCGACGACGAGGTCGGCCTCATCGCTTGCGAGCAGCAACAGCATCTTCGGCAGCTGTGCCTCGTCGTGCTGGAGATCGGCGTCGATCACGGCGACAAACGGCGCACTCGAGGCAAGGATGCCCTCGATACAGGCGCCCGACAGGCCGCGGCGGCCGATGCGGCGGACGCAGCGGACGCGGCTGTCCTGCTGCGCCAGCGCGCGCACGACGTCCCAGGTGCCGTCGGGCGAATTGTCGTCGACGAACACGACCTCCCAGGCGACGTTGGTGAGGGTCGCCTCCAGCCGCCGGTACAATACCGTGACATTGTCGCGTTCGTTGAAGGTCGGGACGATGACCGACAGTTCCGGGCCCTCTTGAGCCTGCGGCGGATGGTCGGAGCCCGGTCTGATCGCTTCGTTCATGACGGCAGCGTATATCCGCCGCGTCCTACGCTGCCAAGTTCTTGCGCTGCCAAGCCGGGGGGTCTGTGGGAAATGACCCAAAAGGGGTCCCAAAATGCCAACGACCCCGGAACGGCGGGCCGCGCGTACATCCGGCGCAAGCCCAAGCTATTCCAAGGTCGTCCCAGCGCCGGAGTTTTCCGCTCAACGTCGCCGTTAGAAGCTAGATAGGAACGACCCGACCGGTTCGCAAGGGGCGAAAACCACCATTTTGAGCCCTATTGGTTGGGCACTTCCCGGATGATCGGGCCGCGCGGCGCGGGCGCGGCGGGGGCTGCCGGGGCCGCAGCCGGGGCGGGCTCGGCTTTCGCCGGTTTGGGCGGCTTGCCATATTGGCCGATCGGCCCGAACACGACGGCGACCGCCAGCACGATCGCGGCGACGATCGCGCCCAAAATGCCCCCCATCGACTCAGACGACATGAAACCCATCCCTGTTCCAGATGCGCCCGGTGATACCATGGATGGGCGCACGGCCGAAGGGGCGAATAGCGAACGGGGAGTAGCGAATAGGGAGGCTGGCCTTCCTGCCCTATTCGCTACTCCCCATTCGCTTTCGGCTCCTACTTCGCCGGCAGCCTGTGCTTGACGAAGGCCGTCACGATGTCCTTTTGCGCAAACTCCACTGCCCTGTTCGCGGTCGCGAGATGTGCGCCGGCATCAATGTTCGGAAATTGGGTCGTGAGATAGTCGAGCAGCACCACCCGGTAGTATTGCCGCTCCGACGGACAGGCGCCCGCGACCGAGCGGACAAAATCCTGTTCCGTCATTCCCTGATTGCTGTCACGCGAATATTCCCGCGCCAGGCAATGCCAATAATCGTCGCGGCCCCGCTGGGCGAGCTTCTGCGCGCCCTTGGCATCGTCATCATCCGCCATGACCGGAGATATCATGGCGGCCGATGTCATCATGCCGAGCACCGCTCCCACCATCAGCATCCGCATCTTGATCTCCTTTTTCGCCGATCGCGACGCCGAGCTTAGACTCGACGCGAGAACTGGCCAATCACATCTCGTTTGACTAGGATAAGCCCCTCCCTCCCCGTCGATGCGAGATCCTCCCGTGGCCAAAGCAAAAACCGCGTCAAAAAAGTCCGGCAACATCTTCATCGGCATCGGCGGCTGGACCTTCGAGCCGTGGCGCGGCGTGTTCTATCCGGAGAAACTCACACAGGCGAAGGAGCTGTCTTACGCAGCCTCGAAGCTGACCTCGATCGAGATCAACGGCACCTATTACGGCTCGCAGAAGCCGGAGAGCTTTCGCAAATGGGCAAGCGAGGTGCCCGACGGCTTCGTGTTCTCGGTAAAGGGACCGCGCTTCGCAACCAATCGCCGCGTGCTCGCCGAAGCTGGCGACTCCATCAAGCGATTCTATGATTCCGGCGTGCTGGAGCTCGGTGATCATCTCGGGCCGGTGCTCTGGCAGTTTGCCCCGACGAAAAAGTTCGACGGCGCCGATTTCGGCAAGTTCCTCGAACTGTTGCCGCGCAAGCTCGAGGGCCGCGCGCTCCGCCATGTCGTTGAGGTCCGCCACGACAGTTTCTGCACGCCCGACTTCGTGGCGCTGATCCGCGAATTCGAGACCCCCGTGGTGTTCGCCGAGCACGGCAAATATCCTGCCATCGCCGACGTCGCCGGCGATTTCGTCTATGCCCGGCTTCAGAAGGGCAATGACGAGATCAAGACCTGCTACCCGCCGAAGCAGCTCGACGCCTGGGCCGAGCGCTTCCAGGCCTGGGCTTCGGGCGGTGAACCGGATGATCTGCCGAAAGTCGACAAGGCCAAGCCGAAGAAGGAGCCACG
Organism: Bradyrhizobium sp. NDS-1; assembly: GCF_032918005.1. Classification (NCBI taxonomy): domain Bacteria; kingdom Pseudomonadati; phylum Pseudomonadota; class Alphaproteobacteria; order Hyphomicrobiales; family Nitrobacteraceae; genus Bradyrhizobium; species Bradyrhizobium sp. NDS-1. The sequence goes on along the minus strand of NZ_CP136628.1, from coordinate 3,168,729 downwards.
CGACGTGTTCGCCTACGTCATCCACGAAGGCAAGGTGCGCGCACCTCACGGCGCCATGGAACTGATCGCGCGGATAAGCTGAGCTGTCCCATGGCAAAGGCAAGAAAGCTCTTCACCATCGGCTATGAGCAGACGCCGCCCAAGGCCGTGCTGGACGAGTTGGAAGAGGCCGGCGTCAAGCTCGTGGTCGACGTGCGCGCCGTGACGTCGTCGCGGCGCCCGGGCTTTTCCAAGAAGCAGCTGTCCGCCGGACTCGACGAGCGCGGCATCGCCTATGTTCACCTCGCCGCGCTCGGCACGCCGAAGGAAGGCCGCTTGGCGGCGCGCAGCGGGCAGTACGACGTGCTGGAGAAGATTTTTTCGAAGCACCTGAAGGCGCCCGAGGCCAGGGAAGCAATGGACGAGCTCTCGGCCCTGGTGAAGAAGGCCGGCCCCGTGTGCCTGCTGTGCTACGAGCGGGACCACACTCATTGCCACCGCCAGATGATCGCGGAGATCATCGAGGAGCGGGATGGCGTGGCGGTGAAGAATTTGGCCGGGCGGCAGACGTAGCTGCCGCCGTCATTCCGCGGCGCCCTTGGCGCGAACCCGGAATGGCGGCTAGCCCTCTCCCGCAAGCTGGAACGACCCCTCCATCATCTGCACGCAGCTGCCGCCGACGTGGGCGGAGACGATCTTGCCGTGCTGCTTGCGCACGCGCGTCAGCAGGATGCTCGGCCGGCCCATGTCAAACCCCTGGCCGACGGTAAGCGTGAGCTCGCCGTCAGGCGCGGGATCGAGATCGGCGAACAGTGCGGCTGCAGCAACTGTGGCGCTGCCGGTGGCGGGGTCTTCGATCAGGCCGCTGGCCCCGGGGAAGAACATTCGCGCCTGGCGCTCGCATGGCGCCTCCGCAGCCGGCACATCGCGCGTGTAGAAATAGACCGAGAAAGCGCCGTCGCGCGGCAGCATCCGGCCGAATGCCGCGGCATCCGGCTTGGCCCGCCGCACCGCCTCGCGCGATCGCACCTCCGCGACCACGAACGGCGTCCCGACACCGACGACCTGTGGCGCGTGGCGATCGGTCCTGATGTCATCGGCGCTCAGAGAGATGCAGGACGCCACGTCCGCGGCGGAAACTTCCGCCAGCCGCGACAGCGGCTGCGGCGCGGTCAGCTCGGTGCTGACCACCTTTCCCTGCTCTCTACGAATCTCGACCGGCACGAGCCCAGCCTTCTCTTCGAACAGCAGGCGCGGCTTCGGCTCCCTGGCGAGGCTCGCCAGCACGAAGGCAGTGCCGACATTGGGATGACCCGCGAAGGGAAGCTCCCGAACCGGTGTGAAGATGCGGACCTCCGCGTCGTGCCCGGGATTGCGCGGCGGCAGCACGAAAGTCGTCTCGGAATAGTTGAACTCGGTCGCGATCGCCTGCATCTGCGTGCTCGACAGCCCGCCCGCGTCGAGCACAACGGCGAGCTGATTGCCGCCGAAGGCGCGGTCGGTGAACACGTCGACGGTGACGTAACGGCGCTGCATCCTCGATCCCTCATGCAAGTCACGGCCGCGACCGGCGGCCTCGCCGGCAGTCTACAGGCCGGCGATATCGCTCGTCATGCCCCACAATTCGGAGCAATCGGAGCAATCGATCCATGAAGTGGAAGAGCGAGCGCCAGCGGTATGGGACGCGTGCTAGCCCAATTGAAACACCGCCACCGGCCGCTCGTAGCCGCGCACCTCGACCTCGCCGAGCGCGACGGCATCGCTGCCGGCCTCGCCCAGCGCCTCGCGCACGGTCGCCGAGATCAGGAACTGCGAGCCGAACTCCTTGTTCAGCGCTTCCAGCCGCGAGGCGAAGTTCACGGTGTCGCCGATGACGGTGTACTCCTTGCGCCGTGGCGAGCCGATGTTTCCGGCGACGACCTCGCCGAAATGGATCCCGATGCCGATGCGCAGCGGCCAGCTCGTCTGGGCATTGATGCGGTCCATCGCGCTCAGCATCTCGCGGCCCGCGGCGACCGCACGCGGCGCGGCGTCGGAGGCCTCCAGCGGTGCGCCGAACAGCGCGAGGAAGCCATCGCCGAGAAACTTGTTCACGATGCCGCCGTGGTGGTCGAGGATGTCGACCAGCACGGCGAAGGCGCCGTCGAGCCGGTCGACCACCTCCTGCGGCGTGCGCGATTGCGCACCGGCGGTGAAGCCGCGGAAATCGACGAACATCACGGCGACGCGGCGAAGATCGCCGCTTGCGCTCGTTCCCTGCGCCATAAGCCGCTCCACCACCTGCGGCGAGACGTGCTGGCCGAACAGATTGGTGACGCGGTCGCGTGCGGTCGCAGCCGCGACGCTCGTGGCGAACTGGCGGCGCAATTGAGCGCCGACGGCGCCTGCCAACACGCCGCAGATCAGGATGACGATGCTGCGCACGGCGTGGAAATAGATCAGGGGATCGCCGGCTTCATCAGCCGCGTTGTAGTACAGCGCGACCGACAGAAGCCCGGCTGCGGCCACCAAGCCTGTGAATGCCGAGAGCCAGAAGTCGAGACGCAGGGTCGAGAGGATGACGAAGATGAAGTACATCAGCGGCACCGCAAAGCCGAGAGCCTGACTCGGGCCCATGGTCCGGGTCTGCAGGATCAGGATCACCGTGGGCAACGACGTCTCAATCAGAGTGCCGATATAGCGCCTGACCACCGGCAGATCGCGGTCGAGCCGGAGGTTCCTCCTGATCTGGGTGTGGACCCAGACCTCGAACAGAATGAAGCCGCCGAGGAGGCCGTAGACCTGGACAAACCCTTCCGTTCCGCGCCACACCCGGTTCACCAAGATGGGATCGATCAGATAGATCCCGGTGAGCAGCAGCATCATGACGCAACCCGTCGCGATCAGCGCTCGCACCCGCAACAGCTCGGTGCGCAGCACTTCTCGCGTCAGCTCCCGTTCGAAATCTCCCGATAGCACGGCATGCTGCCGCGCCTTCCTGCTCGCAAACCTGGCCATTCCGCCCCCCGATTCCGGGTCATTGTGCCTCAATCCAGCGTGCGGCGGAAGCGCGTCACGGCGATGGTCATGGCGAGCAGCATCAGGGCTACCAGCGCCAGCGTGTCGAAGCGTAAGTTCTCCATGGTCGCGCCCTTGAGCATGATGGCGCGGACGATGCGCAGATAATGCGTCAGCGGCAGGGCTTCGCCGAGATATTGCGCCCAGGCCGGCATGCCCGCGAACGGGAACATGAAGCCGGAGAGCAGAATGCTCGGCAGAAAGAACATCATCGACATCTGCATGGCCTGGAGCTGGTTCTGCACCAGGGTCGAGATGGTGTAGCCGATCGCCAGATTGGTGGTGATGAACAGTGTCGAGAGCAGCGCCAACAGGAACAGATTGCCGATCAGTGGCACGCCGAACAGGCCGACGCCGATGCTGATGATGAGGAACGCCTGCACGAAGCCGACCAGGACGTAAGGCACGATCTTGCCGAACATCACCTCGACCGGCTTGATCGGCATCGACAAGAGGCTTTCCATGGTGCCGCGCTCGACCTCGCGCGTGACAGACAGCGCGGTGAAGATCAGCATGGTCATGGTCAGGATGGTGCCGACGAGACCGGGCACGATGTTCAGGCTGGAGCTAGCTGCCGGATTGTAGCGGGCGTGCGCGCGGATCTCGAACGGCATCTCCGGGGGATCGCCGATATAGAGATCGTGCTTGAGCGCGGTCTGCACCACCATACCGAGCGAACCGATCGCCGCGCTGGCCGCAACGGGATCCGTGGCGTCGGCCGCGACCAGCAATGCCGGCCTGTCGCCGCGCCGCACCGCGCGCTCGAAGCCGCGCGGGATCTCGATGCCGAACAGCACCTTGCCGGATTTCAGGAGGTTGTCGAAATCGTCGACGTCGTGCACCTCATAGAGGAAGCGGAAATATGCGGTGTTCTCCAGCGCCTTCAAAATCGAGCGGGCGAGATCGGAGTCCTCCTGGAGCAGCACCGCGCTCGGCAGATGGCGCGGCGTGGTGTTGATGGCATAGCCGAACAGCATGAGCTGCATCACGGGCAGCATCACGATCATCGCGAAGGACACGCGATCCCGCCTGAGCTGGATGAACTCCTTGACCAGCATTGCATAAGAGCGCCGCAGGAAGCCGAAGCGTTCCCGGATTTCGTGGCGCGGTGCGGGAGGATCGACGGCGCTCATTGAAAATTGTCCTTGGAGCGACCCATCAGCTCGATGAACACGTCTTCCAGCGACGGCGACGATTTCTGCCAGTGCAGGCCGCTCTTCTCACGCCACGGCCCGATGCTGGCTTCGAGCGCCGCGACGTCGCGGCCGGACACGTGCAGCGAGGTGCCGAACGGCGCCACCATGTCGATCCCCGGCTTGCCGGTCAGCTCGGCCGTGAGGCGGTTGAGGTCCTCGCCCGTCACGGTGTAGGTCGTCAGCGCGGATTTCGCGATCACCTCCTCCACTGTGCCATGCGTCAGCAGATGGCCGTAGGCGATGTAGGCGATCTCGTGGCAGCGCTCGGCTTCGTCCATGTAATGGGTAGAGACCAGGACGGTGAGGCCCTCGGCGGCGAGGGCATGGATCTCGTTCCAGAAGTCGCGCCGCGCCTTGGGATCGACGCCGGCGGTGGGCTCGTCGAGCAGCAGGAGTTGCGGATTGGGCAGCGTGCATGCCCCGAGCGCGAGTCGCTGCTTCCAGCCGCCGGAGAGCTCGCCCGCAAGCTGCTCCTCGCGACCGGAGAGCCCGAGCCGCTTGATCATGTCGCGCGCGGCACCTCGCGCGTCGGTGACGCCATAGAGCCGCGCCACGAATTCGAGATTCTCGCGTACCGAGAGATCCTGGTACAGGCTGAAGCGCTGGGTCATGTAGCCGACCTGGCGCTTGATCTTTTCGGCATCGCGCCGGATGTCGTAGCCGAGGCAGGTGCCCTCACCGCTGTCGGGCGTGAGCAGCCCACAGAGGATGCGGATGGTGGTTGTCTTGCCCGAGCCGTTGGGCCCGAGGAAGCCATAGATCGAGCCGCGCTTCACCTGCATCGACAGATCGTGCACGACCTCGCGGCCCCCGAACGACTTGGTCAGGCCCTTGACGTCGATCGCGATGCCGTTTCCCTCGCTCATCGCTTGTCCGCCACCGGAGTCTTCGGATTGAGATAGACGTCGATCGGCTGTCCCACGCGCAGGGCATCAGGCCGCGAGGGCCGCGCCTGGACCAGATAGACCAGCTTGTTGCGCTCATCGAGACTGTAGATGACAGGCGGGGTGTATTCGGCCGAGGTCGCAATGAAATAGATCTTTGCGGTGAGGTCGGCCGCGCAATTGTCGCAAGAGATTCGTACCGTGTCGCCGATCGCGACCTTCGGCAGCGCGGTCTCCGGCACGAAGAAGCGCAGCTTCATGTTACCGGGCGGCATGATCGACAGCACCGGCCGCTGCGCCCCCACCATCTCACCCTCGCGGAAATAGATCTGCTGGATGGTGCCGGCAACAGGCGCAAAGCCCTTGCGCCGCGCCATCCGCGTCTCCGACGTCGCCACCCGCGCCTCCGCGACGCGCAACGATGACACCGCGGAATCGAGATTGGCTTGCGTGCCGGAGCCGGTCTTGTTCAGCGAGGCTGCGCGATCATAAGTTTGCTGTGCGTTGGCGAGCGTCGCCTTGTTCTGGTTGAGATCGGCAAGCTGGAGATCATCGTCGACGGAATAGAGGTGATCGCCGACCTTGACCTCGTCGCCCTCGCGGACATTGAGCTTGGTTACCCGGCCGGCTTCGTCCGGGCTGACGAAGATCATGTCGGCCTCGACCCAGCCCTGGAAGCCGGGATCGCGCTTCTCCTTGCACCCGGCAAGGCCGGTCGCGAGCGTAACGACCAATGCCAATCCAAGGATCGCTTGCGACGACTTCATGTCGTCCTCCGTTCGCCAAAAATCAAATCGAGATGGACGCGCAGCATCTCCTGCGCGTCGAGCGGTGCATGCCGCGCAAACAGGCTTTGCCAGATCACTGCGATCATCGCCGGAGCAACCATGATCTGTGGGTAGCGCGCGAGGTCCTTCTGGTGGATCTCGCCGCGAGCGATGCCGAGCTCGATCAGCCCGCGCATGGCGGCAATCCCGCGCGACACGACCTCGCGGTAGTAGAAGTCGGCGACGGCCGGAAAGCGCGGCCCCTCCGCCACGATCAGGCGCACCAGATCGCCGCGCCTAGTGCCGATGACCTCTTTCAGGAAGTTACTGGCGAAGGCTTCGACGAGGTCGCGCACCGAGCCCGCCGGCGGCGGTAGCGCGGTCAGCCGCGCCACGACTGGCACGATCACGATGCGCACCAGCTCCTCGAACATCGATTCCTTGTCCTTGAAGTGCAGGTAGATCGTGCCCTTGGCGACACCGGCGCGTTTGGCGATGTCGTCAAGGCGCGTCGCGGCAAAGCCGCGGGCGATGAATTCCTCCATTGCCGCCTCCACGATCGCCGCGCGCCGCTCCTGCGCACGCGCAGTACGGTTCGACACAGGCAGCGCGCCTTGGGCTGCGGACGTGTGCGACCCGCTCTCTGCAGAGGGCTTGGCGAGCTTGGTGGATCTCTTTGTCATTTTTCTATTATGACTGACTAGTCAGTCATCGTCAAGCCAGCCTTCGTGACAGATCAGAATTCCAACGAATTAGTATTGACTAATGAATTAGCGTTGACTAATAGAATGACATGATCAACGCCGACCCAAATCCCATCACCACCGTGATGCGCGCCCTCGCCGACCCGACCCGGCGCGCCGTGTTCGAGCGTGTCTTCGAGAGCAAGGAGATCAGCGTCGCCGAGCTCACCCGCGGCAGCGGAGTGACCCAAGGCGCGATCTCGCAGCACCTCAAGTCTCTCAAGCAGGCCGGCCTCGTGGCCGAGCGCGCCGAGGGCCGCAACGTCTATTACCGCGCCGCGCCGCGAGGGCTCGAGCCCCTGGTCACCTGGATGGACCATTACGGCGTGTTCTGGCGCGAGCGCTTCCAGAACCTGCGTGACCTCTTGAAGGAGATCGATCCGTGAGTGCAGTTGCTTCCAAAGTCCAAACTCAGAACATCGTCATCGATGAAGTCTTCCCTCACGCCGTCGCGACGATCTGGAAGGCGCTGACCAGTGCCCAGTTGATTGCGCGCTGGCTGATGCCGCCGACCGGTTTCGAGGCCGTTGAGGGCAACAATTTCACGTTCAAGACCAATCCGGCCGGCGCGTGGGATGGCACGATCCATTGCCGCGTTCTGGAGGTCGTGCCGAACCAGCGCTTCGCTTACGCCTGGAAGGGCGGCGACGAGAGCAACACCGGTTACGGCTCGGCGCTTGATACGGTCGTCACCTGGTCGCTCACACCGGTCGAAGCAGGGACGCGCGTGCGCGTGGTGCACTCCGGCTTCGTGACGCCAAAGAACGATACCGCTTATCGCAACATGAGCGACGGCTGGGTCAAGGTGCTGCAGCGCCTCGATGCCGTCTCTGGCGAAGACAAGTAAGGGAATATCGTGATGAACAAGCCCTATACCGGCGGCTGCGCCTGCGGCGCGATCCGCTATTCGATCGTCGGCGAGCCTCTGTTCAGCAATCACTGCCAGTGCCGCGACTGCCAACGCGAAAGCGGCAGTGCACATGGCTCGTACGCGACGTTCGCCCGGGCCGGCGTCACGCTGACCGGCGATGCCAAGCATTGGGACATGGTCGCCGACAGCGGCAACGTGAAGACGCGCGGCTTCTGCACGCAATGCGGCGTGCCGGTGTACATGACCTTCGCAGCGCAGCCCGACGTCTTCACCGTCCGCGCTGCGAGCTTCGACGAGCCCGCCCGCTACAAGCCGCAGGCGGTCACGTTCGCCGCGCGCGGCCATGATTGGGATCAGATCGACCCCAGCCTGACGAAGTTCGAGGGCATGCCCGCCGGATAATGCGCTAGCCGAAATCCAGCACCATGCGGCCGTCGATCTTGCCGGCCTTCATCCGGTCGAAGACCTCGTTGATTTGCGCGAGCGGCACCTTGGTCACTTCGGCCTTGACCTTGCCGTCGGCGGCGAATGCGACGGCCTCGTCGAGATCGCGCCTCGTGCCGACGATCGAGCCGCGCACCGTGATGCGCTTGAGCACGACATCGAAGATCGGCGTCGGAAATTCGCCCGGCGGCAGGCCGACGAGGCTGACGGTGCCCTTCCGGCGCACCATCTTCAGCGCCTGGGCGAAAGCAGCGGTCGAGACCGCCGTCACCAGCACGCCGTGGGCCCCGCCGCCGGTCGCCGCAAGAACCTTGTCGACCGCGCCGGCTACGAGGGCGTTGACCGCGAGATCGGCGCCGGTTTCGCGCGCCAGCTCCAGCTTGTCGTCGGCGATGTCGACGGCCGCGACCTTGAGCCCCATCGCCTTGGCATATTGAATCGCGACATGGCCGAGCCCGCCAACGCCTGAGATCACCACCCACTCGCCGGGCCGAGCCTCGGTCTCCTTCAACCCCTTGTAGGTTGTGACGCCGGCGCACAGGATCGGCGCGATGGCGGCGAAATCGACCGTCGCCGGCAGCTTTGCGGCAAAGGCGGCCGAAGCGATGACATATTCGGCGAAGCCGCCGTTGACGCTGTAGCCGGTGTTGTGCTGGTGCTCGCACAGCGTTTCCCAGCCGGTCTCGCAATATTCGCAAGCCATGCAGGCGTCATGCAGCCAGGCGACGCCGACGGCATCTCCCACTTTCAGATTCTTCACGCCAACTCCGAGCGCGGCGACTGTCCCGGCGACCTCATGGCCGGGAATGAAAGGCGGAACCGGCTTCACCGGCCAATCGCCGGACGCTGCGTGCAGATCGGTGTGGCAGACGCCGCACGCCTTGACCTTGACCAGAACCTCACCGGGACCGGGCTGCGGCACCGCCACGTCCTCGATCACCAGCGGCTTGCCGAATTGCTTGACGATCGCGGCTTTCATGGTCGGCATCTGTCTGCTCCTCTGCGTGTTTTGAAGCAGAATAGCGACGCCGCCCCCCGCCCCTTTGACGGGGGTCAAACAGCACAAAGTTTGCGCAAGGCCTGCCCCATCATGACACGATGATGACGCCGCGCGGAATGTGTCAGCTATGGAACTTGAGGCCGTCGATGACCTTGTCGATCACCTTGCGTTCGGCGCGCATGGCGATGCCGACGAGATTGAGATCGTTGCGCGCCACTGCCCTCACCGCCTCGCGATTGGCGGCATCGTGCGTGGTGCTGAACATGTCCTCGGTATAGACCGCCGGCTTGACGTTGCGCGCCAGCGCACGTTCCAGCGCGCGCGACAACGCCGGGCCGTCGGCGCCATAGATCAGGATCGGCTGGCCGATCAACGCATGATATTTCGTGCCCGAGGCGTCCTCATAGGCTTCGCCGATGCATTCGGGAAAAGCCGCGGCGATGCCGCTGGTGAGAAAGGACGCGACGTTGAGCTTCTGCCAGGCTTGAAGATCGGTGCGGATCACGACTGCGATCTTGGTATCGAATTGCATGTGGTTCCCTCGATGGTCATTCCGGGGCGATGCGCAGCATCGAACCAGGAATCTCGAGATTCCGGGTTCGCGCTACCGCGCGCCCCGGAATGACAATACAGAAATCAACCCTTCGCGTCGCAGGCCCAGGCGCGGATCACGCATTCCTTGCCGCCGTATTTGTAGCACTCGCGCGTGGCGGCATTGAGCGACGCCGAGATCTTCGGCTTGACGGCATAGCCATAAGCGCCGCAGGGATTGGCGAGATCGACCGACATCGCGGCGCAGGCGCGCTTCATCGTCACGGTCGTGCAATCGCCCTTGCACTGCTTCTGCGCCGCGGCGCGCGCCTCGGTCTCGGCGCCGTAATCAAAGGCCTGGCCATAGGCGCCGCACTTGCCGACCGCAATGGCGCCTGCGGCGTGGGCGTCGGTCATGTAGCGGGCGCCCGTGACGGCAACTGACAAGACAAAGCAAAACATCGCGCAACGCCGCGCGACGACATTCGAAGCCATGGAAAAACCCCTCCCCCCAAGGCAGGCGGTGAGGACTCTAAGCGGCGGTCGTTTCCAGATAGTGAACGGGTGCTTGAAACAGAGCAGAATGGGGAGGTGCCGTAGGGTGGGCAAAGCGTAGCGTGCCCACGATTTGTATCCGCAATAGAAAAATGGCGGCACGGCGCTCCGCTCCTTTGCCCACCCTACGGCACCGTCATTTGCGGCCTCTTCATCCGCGTCTTGCCGCTTCCAAGGCCTGCGGCGTGTCGATATCGAGGAAGGCGCTCTCGCCGTCCACGGGCACTTCGGCCACTGCCTCCGTGTGCTTGGCGATCAAATGCCGCGCGCCGATATCGCCGTCGAGCGTCATCAACTCCTTGAAGAAGCGGCGCGACCACAGCACGGGGTTGCCGCGGCGGCCTTCGCTGACGGGCACGACGATGAGGTTGCCGCGGTCCGGCGCAAAGCCGTCGATGAGGCGGTCGATCAGGCCGGCATCGATCAGCGGCATGTCGCCGAGGCACACCACGGCGCCGTCGCAAGTTTCGGGGACGGCAGCGATGCCTGATTTGACCGAGCTCGCGATCCCGCCGGCGAAGTCCGGATTCTTGACAAACCGCACCTTCAGGCCTTGCAGGGCCTGCTCGACCAGCTCGGTCTGATGGCCGGTGACCACGATCACCTCGGATGCTTTCGACGCCAGTGCCTGCTCGGTCGCGATCCGCACCAGCTTCTTGCCATCGAGCTCGGCGAGCAGCTTGTTCGGGCCGCCCATGCGCGTGGAGCGGCCGGCCGCGAGCACGATGGCGGCGACCTGGCGATTACCTTCGATCTCCGGCGTGGCGCGCGGCTGCGGCCGCGTGACGATCTCCATCAGGAGACCACCGACGCCCATGCCCATCAGCTCGGAGCGCGTCACCTTGATGCCGGCGAGAAGCCGCATCAAGACCCAGTCAAAGCCGTTCTCGACCGGCGAGCGCGCGCAGCCCGGCGCGCCCAGCACCGGCACATTGCCGGCGCGGGCGATCAGCAGCAGATTGCCGGGATCGACCGGCATGCCGAAATGCTCGATCTCGCCGCCGATGCCGGTGACAGCCGCGGGGATGACGTCGCGGCGATCGGCAATCGCAGATGCTCCGAACACGATGACGAGCTCGGCCCCTAACGCCAGCAATTCCTTGATCGCGGCCGACAGCGCCTGCTCCTCGTGAGGAACGCGCCGCTCGGCGATGATGCTGGCGCCGGCCGGCGCGAGCCGCTCGGCGGTGACACGGAGCGTCTTGTCGATCACCTTGGAGGACAGGCCCGGCAGCAGGGTCGAGACCACGCCGACGCGCTGGATCACGTAAGGCGCGATTTTGAGCACGTCCTTGCCCGCGGCCTTCACCGCAGCGTCGCGCAAACTGCCTTCGACGCCGAACGGGATGATCTTGACGGTGCCGACCATCTCGCCTTCGACCACCGGCTTGTAGGCGGAAAGCGTGGCGAAGGTGATGGCCTCGTCGATATTGTTGATGCGGTCGACCGCGGCGCGGTCGATCACCAGCACGCCCGGGCGCGCGGCGAACAGATTGGCGCGGCCGGTGAAGGCGCGTTCGACATGGATGCCCTCGCCGCCGACGGCGAGCGCGATGCCGGCGGCCGCAACGTCCTCGGGGACGTCACCGGCCTCCATGCGCACCACGACGATGTCCTTGATGCCTGCACGCTCGAGCGCCTCGACCTCGGCGGGGCCGATCGTCGTGCCCTTCTTCAGCACCAGCGGTCCCTGACGCAGGGTGTGGACGGTCACCCCGCCGATCGCATCCCTGGGGCTCGCCGGTCCGAACTTCATGCGGCTACTTCTTTTTCCTTGGGAGGCAGCCGGAGCACCGCCGTGATCTCGGCCATGATCGACACCGCGATCTCGGACGGAGAGACCGCGCCGATCGCAAGTCCGATGGGCGCGTGGATGCGGGCGATGTCGCTCTCCTTCGCACCCTGCGCGCGCAACCGGTCGCCGCGCTTGGCGTGCGTTTTTCGGGACCCGAGCGCGCCGATGTAGAAGCAATTGCGCTCGAAGGCGTGCAGCAGCGCCGGATCGTCGATCTTGGGATCATGCGTGACCGCGACGAAGGCCGTGTAGGCATCGACATCGAGCGGCGGCAGCGCGGTGTCCGGCCATTCGGCCACCAGCGGAATATCGGGGAAGCGCTCGGGGCTCGCAAATGCCGTGCGCGGATCGACGACGGTGACGTCGTAGCCGAGCGAGCGCGCCAGCGGCGCCAGGGCCTGGCTGATATGGACCGCGCCGACGATGACGAGCTTCGCGGTCGGTGCATAGACGTTGAGGAACAGCTTTTTGCCGCCGGCCTCGACACTGGCGCTCTTGCCCATGCGGAGCTGCTTGTCCAGCTCCGCCCGCAGCGGATCCTTGGCGAAATCGGCGGCCTTCACCAGGCGCTGCTCGCCGCTCTCGGTGTCCGTCACCAGGATCGCCGGCCGGCGTGCGGCCCGCTCGGCATTGAGTTCGTGCAGGATCTCGAGCTTCACGGCTAGCCGACCTTCTCGACGAAGACGCGGATGGTGCCGCCGCAGGACAGCCCGACATTCCAGGCGGTCTCGTCGGCGACGCCGAACTCCAGCATCCTCGGCTTGCCGCTCTGGATCACGTCCATGGCCTCGGTGACCACGGCGCCCTCGACGCAGCCGCCGGAGACGGAGCCCAGGAAGGTGCCCTCGTCGTTGATGACGAGGCTAGAGCCCGCCGGGCGCGGCGCGGAGCCCCAGGTCTCGACGACCGTCGCCAGCGCGACGCCACGGCCGGCCTTCTGCCAGTCCTCCGCCGCCTTCAGGATATCCTCGTCGCGATCGAGCATGGGGTGCCTCTCAAGCTGCGGAGCGGATCAGGCTGCGGTGATGCGGCGGCAGCGGCCGGGAGAGCGTCGTGATCAGCTCCTGGATCGAACTCAAATTATGTACCGGGCGGAATTCGTCAACGTGCGGGAGCATCATTTTGATGCCCTGCGCCTTGGCCTCGAAGCCGCCGAACCGCAAGAGCGGGTTGAGCCAGATCAGCCGCCGGCACGACCGATGCAGCCGGTCCATCTCGAAGGCAAGCCTGGAATCGGCCTCCCGCTCCAGCCCGTCGGAGATCAGCAGCACGATGGCGCCCTGGCTCAGCACGCGACGCGCCCACAGCTTGTTGAAGTTGTGCAGCGAGGCCGAGATCCGCGTGCCGCCGGCCCAGTCCTCGACCGAGGCCGAGCAGCTCGCCAGCGCCTCATCGGGATCGCGCTGGCGCAGCGCGCGGGTGACATTGGTGAGACGGGTGCCGAACAGGAACACCGAGACACGCTTGCGCGCATCGCCGATGGCATGGAGGAAATGCAGGAACAGACGGGTGTACTCGCTCATCGAGCCCGAGATGTCGAGCAGCGCCACGATCGGCGCCGGCTTCTCGATCCGCCCCAGGTGATGGAGGTCGATGATGTCGCCGCCGGTGCGCAAGGATGCACGCAGCGTGCGACGCAAATCGAGACGAAGCCCGCGCGGATCAGGCCGGTGCCGGCGCGTCAGGAGCTCGGCCTGCGGCAGCCGCATCCGCTCGACGGCACGCAGCGCCTCGGCGATCTCGGCGGCGCTCATCTGGGCAAAATCCTTCTTCTGAAGGATTTCCTTGTCGGAGACCGACAGGCGCAGATCCTGCTCCTGATGCTGCGGCGTCTCGGTCATGCGCGGCCGCGACATCGCTTCCTGCACGCGGCGCGAGCCCGCTTGCGGCTTCTTCTTGGCCTCGTCCGGCAGCGGCACCGAATCCAGCATGTGCTTCCATTCCTCGGAGGCGCGGAAGAACAGGTTGAAAGCCTGCTTGAAAATCAGCGCGTGCTCGTGGCGCTTGACGAAGATCGCCTCCAGCGTGGTGAAGACGTCGGCACGGTTGCCGATGTCGATCACCTGCAGCGCGCTCATGGCGTCGATGACGGCGCCTGGCCCGACCGGCATGCCCGCGGCACGCAGCGCGCGGGCAAAGCCGACGATGTTGTCGGCGAACTGCTCGGTCTGCTCCGGGGCAAGGTGGTTGATGGCCATGGTTCAACACTCTCAGCCGTCATTCCGGGACGCGCCCCTTGGCGCGAACCCGGAATCCATCCATCCACCAACTCTGCGGCCCAATGGATTCCGGGTTCGCGCTATGCGCGCCCCGGAATGACGGAAAATCAATTCTCGCTCGTCGCTTCCTTCAGCACCTTCTGCAAGGTGTCGCCCTGCATCCGGGTGATGTCGTCCTGGTACTTGAGCAGCGCGCCCAGCGTGTCGCCGACCACTTGCGGGGTCAGCGAACGGGCGTCGAGCTCGGACAGCGCGGTGGCCCAATCGATGGTCTCGGCGACGCCCGGCGACTTGTAGAAATCCTGGTTGCGCAGCGCCTGGACGAAGCGCACGACCTGCTGCGACAGCTTCGCGGAAATGCCCGGCACGCGCGACTTGACGATGGCGAGCTCGCGCTCGGCGGCGGGATAATCGACCCAGTGATACAGACAGCGCCGCTTCAGCGCGTCGTGAATCTCGCGGGTGCGGTTGGAGGTGATGATGACGATCGGCGGACTCGGCGCCTTCACGGTGCCGAATTCGGGAATCGTCACCTGGAAGTCGCTGAGGATTTCGAGCAAGTACGCCTCGAACGCCTCGTCGGCGCGATCGAGCTCGTCGATCAGCAGCACCGGCGGGCCCGCAACGTCGGGCTCCAGCGCCTGCAGCAGCGGCCGCTTGATCATGTAGCGGTCGGCGAAAATGTCGCTCGAGAGCTGGTCGCGATCGGTGTCGCCGGCGGCTTCCGCCATCCGGATCGCGATCATCTGCGCGGCGCTGTTCCACTCATAGACCGCCGAGGACACATCGAGGCCTTCGTAGCACTGCAGGCGAATCAGCTTCCGCCCCAACGCGGCCGACAAGACCTTGGCGATCTCGGTCTTGCCGACGCCCGCTTCGCCTTCCAGAAACAGCGGCCGTCCCATGCGCAGCGACAGATAAGTCACCGTCGCCAACGACCGCTCGGCGAGATAGCCGCGCGACGTCAGGAGTTCGAGCATCGCATCGACCGATGCCGGCAATCCAACTGAAGTATTGGCCCCGGAGGTGTTGGCCGCTGAAGTCATGAAAAAGCCAGTCTCGCTACGCCCTCACCGGGACAAGTTTGGCCGAGGCGTGAGGTTCACTCACTCCTTGGCGTTGGCGGCATCGAGCGCGCGCCGCGTCAGCACACCGATGAGATGCGCGCGGTATTCGGCACTGCCGTGGATGTCGCTGTTGAGCCCCTCGGCCGGCACCTCGATGCCTTCGATCGCCTTTGACGCGAAGCGCTTCTTCAATGCTTCCTCAAACGCCTCGACGCGGAACACGCCTTCGGAGCCGGCGCCGGTCACGGCAACCCGCACATCGGAGGGACGCCGTGCCACGAACACGCCGACCAGTGCATAGCGCGAGGCCTGGTTGCGGAATTTGATGTAGGCCGCCTTTTTCGGCAGCGGAAACATCACCTTGGTGATGATCTCGTCGGCTTCGAGCGCGGTCGTGAACAGGCCTTGGAAGAACTCTTCGGCCTTGAGACGACGCTTGTTGGTGACGATGGTCGCGCCCAGCGCGAGCACGGCGGCCGGATAGTCGGCGGTCGGGTCGTTATTGGCGAGCGAGCCGCCGATGGTGCCCTTGTGGCGCACGGCGGGATCGCCGATCTGGCTCGCGAGATTCGCCAGCGCCGGGATCGCCTCGCCGACGATCGCGGAGGTAGCGACCTCGGCGTGCCTGGCGGTGGCGCCGATCACCAGCGAGCGGCCCTTCATCTCGATCGTGTTGAGCCCCTCGATGTGGGAGAGGTCGACCAGATGCGGGGGGCTGGCGAGGCGCTGCTTCATGACGGGAATCAGCGTGTGGCCGCCGGCGATCACCTTGGCGTCTTCGTTCTTCACCAGGAGGTTGGCGGCCTGCCGGACAGTCCCGGGGCGATGATATTTGAATTCGTACATCTGAATGTCCTGATCGCGGGATGCGCGTTACGCGAGATCGGATTTCGCCATCGCCTTGGCGCCGGCAGAGATCGAGGCGACGATGTTCTGGTAGCCGGTGCAGCGACAGAGATTGCCTTCCAGCTCTTCCCGGATCGTATGGTCATCGAGCTCGTTGCCCTTGCGGTGCACGATGTCGATCGCAGTCATGATCATGCCCGGCGTGCAGAAGCCGCACTGCAGTCCATGGTGCTCGCGGAAGGCCTCCTGCATCGGATGCAGCGGCGCGCCGTCGGCGGCCAGCCCCTCGATCGTCTTGACCTCGTGGCCATCGGCCATCACCGCCAGCGTGGTGCAGGACTTCACGGCCTTGCCGTCGAGATGTACCACACAGGCGCCGCACTGCGAGGTGTCGCAGCCGACATGGGTGCCGGTCAGGTGCAGATTCTCGCGCAGGAACTGCACCAGCAGGATGCGGGGATCGACGTTGGCCGTGACTGGATTGCCGTTCACGATGAGGGAGATTTTTGCCATAAGCACTCTCTATCAGCGCCCCGACGGGTCCCATCGAAGCGGTTCTTATAATTATTCCAGCCCATCATATGGGCCATTATGCCCGGGGGCAACATCACCCCGGACGCAAGGCGCCATGCCGAAAGGCGATAGCCTTCAGCCCTGTACCGCCTTGGCGAAGTTCGCGAAAAACTCGTCGGCGAGTTTCTTGGCGGCGCCGTTGATGAGGCGTTGGCCGAGCTGCGCCAACTTGCCGCCGATCTGCGCCTCGACCTCGTAGGAGAGCAGCGTGCCGCCGTCCTTCTCCGCCAGCTTGACCACCGCGCCCCCCTTGGCGAAGCCGGCGACCCCGCCCTCGCCCTCACCCGAGATCCTGTAGCCGTTTGGCGGGTCGAGATCGGAGAGCGTAACCTTGCCCTTGAAGCGTGCCGACACCGGCCCGACCTTCATTTTCGCCGTTGCGCGAAAGCCGCCGTCATCGGTCCTCTCGAGCTCCTCGCAGCCGGGGATGCAGGCCTTCAGCACCTCGGGATCGTTGAGCTTGTCCCACACGGCCTCGCGCGGCGCCGCAAGTTGGACTTCGCCGTTCATCGTCATGGCCATGGGTGCCTCCCGGATCGTGCGACTATAGTGCTGATCAAGTAACGCAGGGACGCGGCAAAGGAAAGGGCGGTGCCCGGTCAAGTGCAATGCATATTCGCAACTGCAAAAGGACCCGTGCAGGCGGTTGGGGATTGGCACAGAAGGGCCATGATGATTAGGTCGCGCGCACCATGAGCACATCCCTCTCCCCCCTGCTCGCGCCGATGCTGTCTAGCGCCGCCATGCGCGCAGTCTGCGACGACCGGTCCACCCTGCAGAACATGCTTGATTTCGAGGCAGCTCTGGCACGCGCCGAGGCCGCCACGGATGTGATTCCGGCATCAGCGGTGGGCCCGATCGAGGCGGCATGCAAGGCCGACCGCTTCGACATGGCCGCGCTGGCGGAGGCCGCGATGCGATCGGGCAATCTGGCGATTCCCCTGGTCAAGACGCTGACCGCCAATGTCGGCAAGGCCGACGCCGAGGCCGCGCGCTACGTGCATTGGGGCGCAACCAGCCAGGACGTCATCGACACCGCGACCATGCTCACGCTGCGTGCCGGCATCGCTGTCCTGGACGCCGATCTCAGCCGCGCCATCAAGGGCTTTGCCGCACTGGCGCGCCACCATCGCAACACCGCGATGGTGGCACGGACCTGGCTCCAGCACGCGCTGCCGATGCCATTCGGCCTGAAAGCCGCCGAATACGCGTCAAGCCTCGCCCGCGCCCGCTGTCGCCTCAGGCGACTCTCCCGCGAGGGCCTCGCGCTGCAATTCGGCGGCGCCGCCGGCACGCTTGCCGCGCTCGGAGACAAGGGGCTCGCGGTCGCCGAGCGGCTGGCGCAGGAATTGAACCTGCCGCTGCCCGAAGCGCCCTGGCACACCCATCGCGACCGGATCGCGGAGGCCGCATCAGCCTTCGCGATCCTCGCTGGCAGCTGCGGCAAGGTCGCGCGCGACGTCTCGCTGATGATGCAGACTGACGTCGCCGAAGCGTTCGAGCCGGCCGGCGAAGGCCGCGGCGGCTCCTCGACCATGCCGCACAAGCGTAATCCGGTCGCCGCTGCAAGCGCGCTGGGCGCCGCCATAATGGCTCCGCAGCTTGCCGCGACGATATTCGCTGCTCAGGTGCAGGATCACGAACGCAGCGCCGGCCCCTGGCATGCGGAATGGCCGACGCTGCCGCAATTGATGCTGGTCACTTCGGGGGCGCTTGCTGCCATCGTCGACATCGCCGAAGGCCTCGACGTCGATGCTGCGCGCATGCGCGATAATCTCGACGCGACCAAGGGGCTCATCATGGCCGAGGCGGTGACCTTCGCGCTGGCCGAGACGATGGGCAAGAGCGATGCGCATCATCTGATCGAGGCCGCCAGCAAGCGCGCGATTGCCGAGAAGAAGCATCTGCGCGAGGTGCTGTCGGCCGATCCGCAGGTCACTGCGCACCTTTCTCCGGAAAAAATTGCGGCATTGTTCGAGCCGATGGCCTATCAAGGGGCTTCCCAAGCCCTGATCGACCGGCTGCTCGACAGCCTCGACCGCGAATAAGAACCGCAAGATACGACGGAGACGCCGCATGCCCATGATCGATGCCGACGGATGCCTGCTCAACGTCTCCGTCGAGGGCCGGGACGGTGGGCCGACCTTGATGCTCTCCAATTCGCTCGGCTGCACGCTTCAGATGTGGGAGCCGCAGATGAAGGCGCTGACGCAGCTGTTCCGCGTCATCCGCTACGACCGCCGCGGTCATGGCAAGTCCAGCGTTCCGCCCGGTCCCTACACGATGGAGCGCTTCGGCCGCGACGTGCTCGCGATCCTCGACGACCTCAACATCGAGAAGGTGCATTGGTGCGGCCTGTCGATGGGCGGCATGGTCGGGCAGTGGCTCGGCGCGAACGCGCCGGAACGCTTCGGCAAGCTCATCCTCGCCAACACCTCCTGCTACTATCCCGATCCAACAAACTGGCACAACCGCATCAAGGCGGTAAAGGAGGGCGGCATCGCCGCCGTCGCCGATGCCGTGATCGCAGGCTGGTTGACGCAGGACTTCCGCGAGCGCGAGCCTGACATCAGCGCGAGGATGAAGTCGATGCTGCTGGCATCCCCGGTCGAAGGCTATCTCGCCTGCTGCGAGGCGCTGTCGACGCTCGACCAGCGCGACCTGCTTGCCAAGATCAAGAGTCCGACGCTGGTGATCGCCGGCCGCCACGACATGGCGACGCCGATCTCGGCGGGCGAATTGATCCGCTCGAAAATTCCCGGCGCCAGCATGACCATCATCGACGCCGCGCACATTTCCAACGTCGAGCAGCCACATGCGTTCACGGATGCGGTGGTAGGATTTCTGACGCAGCGCTGATCTCACAACACCGTCATTGCGAGGAGCGTAGCGACGAAACCATCCAGAAATCCATCCGCGGAGAGACTCTGGATTGCTTCGCTGCGCTCGCAATGACAGAGAGGAGAATGGAATGGACGACCAGAAGCGCCGCGATGCCGGCATGAACGTTCGCCGCAAGGTGCTGGGCAACGCCTGGGTCGACAAGTCGATCGCGAACCGCAACGCCTTCAACACCGACTTCCAGGACATGATCACCCGTTACGCCTGGGGCGAGATCTGGACGCGTCCGCATTTCGACGAACGCACGCGCCGCGTGCTGGTGATCGGCACCATGGTCGCGCTCGGGCAATGGGACGAATTCCGCCTGCACGTGCGCGCGGCACTCGCCGAGGGCGGCTTCACGCCCGACGACATCAAGGAAATCCTGCTTCAGCAGGCGATCTATTGCGGCGTGCCGGCCGCGAACCACGCCGTGAAGGAAGCCTCAGCGATTGTGCAGGAGCTCGGCCTGCTCGAGAGCTAGCGGCGCGACGTTCTCGACGATCTTCGGCGCAGCCTCGGGCCGTTCGATCACCACCACGATGGCTGCGCCGAGCAGGAGCAGCAGCTCGGTCGCATGCAGCCGGAGCGCGGCCATCTCGCCGACCTTCGAAGCCATCACCATGCTGGCAAACGAGAGCAGGCTGCCGATCGCGAGCGCAATGCCGAGCGCCTCGTCGCTGCCGCCACCCTTGCGGACGCGGGGGATGCACAGAAGCACGAGGTAGATCGCAAAGAACGCCACCACGGTCATCCGGCCCAGCGCCAACAGCCAGGCGGCCCGCACCGTCTCCATCCCCGCCATCTGGAGATGATCGCTCAGGTACAGCGCAACCGCCACGCTCGGCCGTTCGTAGAGACCGTGCACCGGCGCGACGACGATATTGAAGGCAACGAGGGCCCAGACCGGAATGAAATAGGCCGCCAGCAGCGCGCCGTTGACCGAGCCGATCCGCCAATTTCTCAACATGCCGCTACCCGCTCCGCCTGCCGTTCGCCCTCGATGGAAGGCTTGCCGGGGAGCTAACTCGCATCAGACTGTGGCGGCAATTTAAACCCTTTGTTTACCTTAATTGCCCGGGTGAACCCCAAAAAAGGGCCCCGCCTCTCGGCGGGACCCTCTTCATCCTCTTTACGCGTGAGCTCCCAGGTTACTTGTCCTGCTGACCACCCTGCTGCTGGCCGGGCCGGTCACCCTGGCGCATCGGATCGTTCTGCTGCTGCTGTCCGGGCTTCTGACCGCCGCCCTGCTGCTGACCCGGCTGTTGGCCTGGGCGCTGCTGGCCGGGGTTCTGACTCTGCTGGCCCGGATTCTGGTTCTGCTGCTTCGTCATTCAGGGAACTCCCTTGTTGAACGTTCAGAAGCGAGATAACGGCCGGCATCCACTTTGGTTGCCCCCGGAACCCGGTTCCTCGCAGTTGCGGAACCCCACCGCCAAAGACTTCTGTACAAGCCCGCCTGCCGTAGCGTGACCTGTTGCAGCCGCCAGTTCCCTCCTGTTACAAAACGGAAAGAATGCTTAGGGGCTGCCGGGGCCCAAGAAAACCACACTCCAACCCACTCTCCTCAGAGCTCCCTTTGAGCCCGCGTCAGGTTTGGTACGGCAGCCCATGGACTACTTCACCCAGCAGCTCATCAACGGTCTCGTCCTGGGCTCGATCTACGGCCTGATCGCCATCGGTTACACGATGGTCTACGGCATCGTCGGCATGATCAACTTCGCCCATGGCGATGTCTTCATGATCGGCGGCTTCATCGCCCTGATCACCTTCCTGATCCTGATCTCGCTCGGGCTGACCGCGATCCCGCTGATCCTGCTCGTCGTGCTGCTGGTCTCGATGGCGATTACCGCGCTTTATGGCTGGACCATCGAGCGCATCGCCTACCGGCCGCTTCGCCACTCCTTCCGCCTCGCCCCGATGCTGTCGGCGATCGGCATGTCCTTCGTGCTGACCAACTATTCGCAGGTCGCGCAGGGCGCGCGCGTCAAGCCGATCCCGCCCGTCATTACCGGCGGCTATACCTTGCATGAGAGCGCGGACGGCTTCGTGATCCAGCTCTCCAACATCCAGATCATCGTGGTCATCACCACCATCGTGCTGCTGGCGCTCTTCACCTGGCTGGTGTCGAGCACTCGGCTCGGACGCGACATGCGGGCCTGCGAGCAGGACCAGACCATGGCGGCGCTGCTCGGCGTCGATGTCGACCGAACCATCTCCATGACCTTCGTGATCGGCGCCGCCCTCGCTGCGGTCGCGGGCCTGATGTACCTGCTCTATTACGGCCTCGTCGATTTCTTCATGGGCTTCGTCGCCGGCATCAAGGCGTTCACCGCCGCCGTGCTCGGCGGCATCGGCTCGCTGCCGGGCGCCATGCTCGGAGGCCTCGCGATCGGCCTGATCGAGACGTTCTGGTCGGCCTATTTCTCCGTCGAATACAAGGACGTCGCGGCGTTCTCGATCCTGATCGTCGTGCTGATCTTCATGCCGACCGGCCTGCTCGGCCGTCCCGAAGTCGAAAAAGTCTGACGGTCGCGCGTGGCAGCTTCCTCACCCATGAAGGCCAAATCGGGCATCCCCTCCATCCTGAAGACGGCTTTCGTCAACGCGCTGATCGCGCTGGTGCTGTTCTCGTTGATGGTCGGCATCCGTACCGAGGCGGGCGCCTCGGGCCAGCTCACCTATTGGACGCGTTTCGGCGAACTTGCCTCCCTCGTCGCGGCGGTATTCGGCGGCTCGATCGTGATCGAACTGCTGCGACAATGGATCGGCCCGACCGGCGCCGAGAAACTGGTGCCGCCGGCGGTGAAGAGCGGCATGTCGTTTATCAGCCGCTACCTTGCGCCGGCACTTCTGATCTTCACGCTGCTGGTGCCGGTGATCTTCTATGACCAGCGCTACATCCTCGACCTCGCGATCCTCGTGCTCACCTATGTCATGCTGGGCTGGGGACTGAACGTCGTGGTCGGGCTCGCCGGCCTGCTCGATCTCGGCTATGTCGCCTTCTATGCGGTCGGCGCCTATTCCTACGCGCTGCTTGCGACCAATTTCGGCTGGTCGTTCTGGATCTGCCTCCCGCTCGCCGGCATCCTCGCAGCGTTCTGGGGTGTGCTGCTCGGCTTCCCGGTGCTCCGCCTGCGCGGCGACTATCTCGCCATCGTGACGCTGGCCTTCGGCGAGATCATCCGCCTCGTCATCATCAATTGGCAGGATCTCACCGGCGGGCCCAACGGCGTCTCGGGCATTCCCCGCCCCTCCTTCTTCGGCATCCCGCTCGACAGGAGCGATGACGGGCTCGCCGCCAAGCTCGGCATCGAATATTCGCCGACCCACCGCATCGTCTTCCTGTTCTATCTGATCCTGGCGCTCGCGTTGCTTACCAACTGGGCGACGATCCGCCTGCGCCGGCTGCCGATCGGCCGGGCCTGGGAAGCCTTGCGCGAGGACGAGGTCGCCTGCCGCGCCCTCGGCATCAACACCACGACCACCAAGCTGACGGCGTTCGCGACCGGGGCGATGTTCGGCGGCTTTGCCGGCGCGTTCTTCGCCACCCGCCAGGGCTTCATCAGCCCGGAATCCTTCACCTTCCAGGAATCGGCGCTGGTCCTCGCCATCGTCGTGCTCGGCGGCATGGGCTCGCAGCTCGGCGTCGCGCTCGCGGCTCTCGCCATGATCGGCGGCTTCGAGCTGTTCCGCGGCCTCGAGAACTACCGAATGCTGGTGTTCGGCATGTCGATGGTGCTGATCATGATCTGGCGGCCGCGCGGTCTGATCGGCCATCGTGCCCCCACCGTGTATCTGACCAAGGCGAAAGCGATCTCCTCCGACCTCGTCAAGGAAGGGCACGGATGAGCGGCGACAAGATTCTCAGCGTCGACCGGCTCGCCATGCGCTTCGGCGGCATCGTTGCCGTGCAGGACCTTTCTTTCGCCGCCGAGCGGAAGAAGATCACTGCGCTGATCGGGCCGAACGGCGCCGGCAAGACCACCGTATTCAATTGCATTACCGGCTTCTACAAACCGAGCGGCGGCACCATTCGTCTCACCCATGACGACGGCAGGACGATCGCGCTGGAGCGGCTCAACGATTTCCGCATCGCCAAAGAGGCCAGGGTCGCGCGCACGTTCCAGAACATCCGCCTGTTTCCCGGCATGACCGCGCTGGAAAACCTGATGGTGGCGCAGCACAACGCCTTGATGCGCGCCTCCGGCTATACCCTCCTCGGTCTCCTCGGCGTGCCCTCCTATCGCGGCGCCGAAAAGCGCGCCATCGATCTCGCCACCGACTGGCTCAGGCGGGTCAATCTGCTCGACCGCGCAGACGATGCCGCCGGCAATTTCGCCTATGGCGACCAGCGCCGCCTGGAAATCGCGCGCGCCATGTGCACCGAGCCCGCGCTGCTGTGCCTGGACGAACCTGCCGCCGGTCTCAATGCGCGCGAGAGCGCGGCCTTGAGCGAGCTGTTGCTGTCGATCCGCGACGAGCTCGGCACGTCGATCCTGCTGATCGAGCACGACATGTCGGTTGTCATGGAAATTTCCGACCACATCGTGGTGATGGATCACGGCGTCAAGATCGCGGAAGGCACGCCGCGCGAGGTTCGCGACGATCCCAAGGTGATCGCCGCCTATCTCGGTGCCGACGAGGAAGAGGCGGCAGCTGTGATGGAGGGCGGCTCGTGACGTCCCCCCTGCTCGCGATCCGCGGCCTTCGCGCCGCCTATGGCAAGATCGAGGCGTTGAAGGGCGTCGATGTCCAGATCAATGCCGGCGAGATCGTCGCGCTGATCGGCGCCAACGGCGCCGGCAAGTCGACGCTGATGATGACGATCTTCGGCAAGCCGCGCGCCCGCGCCGGCCAGATCCTGTACGAAGGCCGCGACATCACCGACGTCCCCACCCACGAGATCGCGCATTTGCGCATCGCGCAATCGCCCGAGGGCCGACGCATCTTCCCGCGCATGAGCGTGGCGGAAAACCTCCAGATGGGGGCGGATGCCACCGAATGCACCGAGACCGAACGCGAGGCGACGCTCCAGCGCGTCTTCACGCTGTTTCCGCGGCTGAAGGAACGCTATGCTCAGCGCGGCGGGACCCTGTCCGGCGGCGAGCAGCAGATGCTGGCGATCGGCCGCGCCTTGATGAGCCGCCCCCGCCTGCTCCTGCTCGACGAGCCCTCGCTCGGCCTCGCGCCGCTGATCGCGCGCCAGATCTTCGATGCGATCCGCACCCTGAACCGCCAGGACGGCCTGACCGTCCTGATCGTCGAGCAGAACGCCAACCATGCCCTCAAGCTCGCCCATCGCGGCTATGTCATGGTCAATGGCCTGATCACGCTGGCCGGCACCGGCGCCGAATTGTTGCAGCGCCCCGAGATTCGCGCCGCCTATCTGGAGGGCGGCCGGCACGGCTGACCGAACCACAGGCCAGCCGGCGTGCGGCCGAATGCGGCGAGATATCTACGCCAATGCCCGTATTTTGCCGGTGACTTCTCCTGAGATTCATTCAAGAATGGCGCCGGTTTGAACCGGGCATGCCCGGCAACGTCCACAGGCGACCACCCGCGAGGTATCTCATGAAATCACTGAAGCTCATCGGTCTGGCATTCGGCGTATCGATCGCGCTGTCGAGCGCGGCATTCGCGCAGGATGTCACCGTCGCAGTCGCAGGCCCGATGACCGGCGGCGAGTCCGCCTTCGGCCGCCAGATGAAGAACGGCGCCGAAATGGCCGTGGCCGATATCAATGCCGCCGGCGGCGTCAACGGCAAGAAGCTCGCGCTTTCGGTCGAGGACGACGCCTGCGACCCGAAACAGGCGCGTTCGATCGCCGAAAAGATCGCCGGCGCGAAGATCCCGTTCGTGGCCGGGCACTATTGCTCGTCGTCGTCGATCCCGGCTTCGGAAGCCTATGCCGACGGCAACGTGCTCCAGATCACGCCGGCCTCGACCAACCCGCTGTTCACCGAGCGCAAGCTCTGGAACGTGGCGCGCGTCTGCGGCCGTGACGATCAGCAGGGCCTGATCGCGGCGCAGTACATCGCCAAGAACTACAAGGGCAAGAACATCGCGATTCTCAACGACAAGACCACCTACGGCAAGGGTCTCGCCGACGAAACCAAGAAGGCGCTCAACAAAGCCGGCGTCACCGAGAAGATGTACGAGTCCTACAACAAGGGCGACAAGGACTTCAACGCGATCGTCTCGCGCCTGAAGCGCGACAACATCGACCTCGTCTATGTCGGCGGTTACCATCAGGAGAGCGGCCTGATCCTGCGTCAGATGCGCGATCAGGGTCTCAAGACCGTGCTGATGGCCGGCGACGCGCTCGCCGACAAGGAATACGCCTCCATCACCGGCCCGGCCGGCGAAGGCACGCTGTTCACCTTCGGTCCCGATCCGCGCAACAAGCCGACCGCAAAGAAGATCGTCGAGGCTTTCAAGGCCAAGAACATCGACCCGGAGGGCTACACCCTCTACACCTATGCGGCGATGCAGGTGTGGTCGCAGGCAGCCAAGAAGGCCGGCACCACCGACGCCAAGAAGGTCATGGAAGCGGTGAAGGCCGGCAAGTGGGACACCGTGATCGGCCCGATCGAATATGACGCCAAGGGCGACATCAAGCAGATCGACTACGTCGTCTACAAATGGGACGCCAAGGGCGGCTACGCCGAGATCAAGGGCAACGGCACCTGAGCGCGCGCTTCTTGCCGGGCTCAGGCCTGTGATACGATCACCACGCCCCGGCTAGCGCCGGGGCGTTTTTCTCGCGGCAGGATCAGGCGGGTGCGGCCATCTCGCCGCCGGCGGCGGCCTGGGCTTTCCGAAGCGCTTGCAGGAGATCGTTCGGCCGAAACGGCTTTTGCAGGCAAATCACGTTGGCGAGGTGGGACGACTGCTCCATGAAATCCAGCGTCGTCATTCCGGACACCGCAATGATGGGGAGCCCCGGTGTACGCTCGCGCAGGGACGCAATGACGTCGACGCCGCTGACATCGCCAAGGAAGATGTCGACGATCGCCGCGTCAAATGCGCGTTCCGCGAAGGTTTTCAGCCCAGCCGCACCGCTGTCGGCCTCGGCAACCTCGTAATGGTTGACCCGAAGCACCATTGCGATCATCGCGCGCACATCCTTTTGGTCGTCGACGATGAGAATGCGAGGCAAGGGAACAACTCCCGCAGATTGATCAAATCGTATGATTCAAACCTGGAACCAGCCGCGGCGGAAGGGCATTATGACACCGCCCAGTAAAGCGCATCTTACCGGATCCCTATTCCGCGCTCCCCCCCAAATTAAGTAAGCTGTAACCTTCGGTTGAGTCGTCACTGCAACAGTTCACGACACGCGCCCGGATCGGGCTACCGTGGAGGTCGGAAGGTCAAGACTGCTGGATCTTGGAATTGCGGAGATGCTCAAAACGGGTCTGAGACCATGAACGCGCCTGCGATCGACCGAAGCACATTTCTTTCAACACTGCCGGCCACATCGGGCGACCGGACCTCGGCACTGTGGATCGTCGGCGTTTCCTCGATCCTGTTCGCTTTGGCCGTTCCGTTCGCAGGTATCCCGCTGCCGCAGGTCCCGGCCTTCGTCGCGAGCTATCAGTCCGCCCTGGCCGTAAGCGACATCGTCACGGCAGTGCTGCTTCTGTCGCAGTTTTCGGTGCTGCGGACCCGCGCGCTGCTGTGGCTGTCGACCGGCTACCTGTTCACCGCCGCTGCAGCACTGGTCCATGCCCTCACCTTCCCCGGCCTGTTCGCACCGACCGGGCTGCTTGGGGCCGGCAGCCAGACCACGGTCTGGCTCTACATGATCTGGCACGCCGGCTTCCCGCTGTTCGTGCTGGGCTACGCCTGGCTGAAGGAAAAGGACGGCGGCCCCAGGATCCGGGGCGCGACAAGCAGCCCGATCTACGCCACCGTGCTCGGTGCAGTCGCGGCCATGGCTGTCTTCACCTGGATCGTCACCGCCCAGCACGATCTCTTGCCGATCCTGCTCCGCGACGGCCACTACACATCGACCATGATCGGGGTCGTGTCCTTTGTGTGGTCGCTGAGCTTCGCCGCGCTCGTCTCGCTGTGGTTCCGCCGCCCGCATTCGGTGATCGACATCTGGCTCATGGTCGTGATGTGCGCATGGCTGTTCGACATCGCGCTGTCTGCAATCGTCAACGTCGCGCGCTTCGATCTCGGTTTCTATGCCGGCCGTCTCTATGGCCTCTGCGCATCGAGCTTCGTGCTCGCGGTACTGCTGATCGAGAACGTCCGCCTTCAGGCCCGGACGGTGGGCCTCGTCGGCAAGCTGCGCGAGCAATCGGCGTCGGATCGCGACTTCTACGGCAAGCGCCTCGCACTGTATGGCGCGGTTGTCGAATCCTCCAACGACGCCATCATCACGAAGACGCTCGACGGCGTCATCACCGGCTGGAACAAGGCCGCCGAGCACCTGTTCGGCTATTCTGCCGCGGAGGCCGTCGGCAGGTCGATCGACATCATCGTGCCGTCGGAGCGAAAGGGCGAAGTCCGGAGTATCCTCAATCGGATCGCCGGCAACGAGTCGGTCGCCCAGCACGAGACGGTGCGGATTCGCAAGGACGGCCGCGCGCTCGACGTCATCCTGAATGTTTCTCCATTGAGGTCGGACAATGGAGAGATCATCGGGGCCTCCAAGATCGCCCATGACATCACCGAGGAGAAGCAGGCACAGGAGAAGCTTCGCCGCGAGATCGAGGAGCGTCAGCGCATCTTCGAGACCTCGCAGGACCTGATCCTGGTCACCGACGGTTTCGGCAATTTCATTCAGGTCAGCCCGAGCGTGAAGGACATCCTCGGCTTCAGCCCGGAAGACCTGATCGGGCACAGCGCGACCGAGTTCATCCACCCTGACGACCTCGACAAGACGCGGGAGGAGATGCGGGCCGCGCGGCGCGGTGCGGTCAAGCGCAGCTTCGAGGCGCGCTACTATCACTACGACGGTCACGAAGTCACGCTGAACTGGATGGGCACCTGGTCCGAGCCGGTGAAGCGCCATTTCTTCATCGGCCGGGATCTGACGGAGAAGCAGGCCGCCGAAGCCCAGTTCCGGCAGGTCCAGAAGATGGACTCCATCGGCCAGTTGACCGGCGGCGTCGCCCACGACTTCAACAACGTGCTGACAGTCATCACGGGCACGATCGGCATTCTCAGCGACGCCGTCGCCGACCGGCCCGAGCTTGCCGCCATCACCAAGCTGATCGACGACGCCGCCGAACGCGGCGCGCAGCTGACCAAGCATCTGCTCGCCTTCGCACGCAAGCAGCCGCTCCAGCCGCGCGAGATCGACGTCAACGCCCTGGCGCTCGAAGCCGCCAAGCTGCTGCACCCGACCCTGGGCGAGCAGATCACGATCATGCCGCAACTTACCGAGGACGCCTGGCCGACCCTGGTCGACCCCGGCCAGCTCTCCACCGCGATCCTCAATCTCGCACTGAACGCGCGCGACGCCATGCCGGACGGCGGGACCCTGGTGCTGGAGACCCGCAACATCTTCCTCGACGACGGCTATGCCAGCATGAACCCCGACGTCGTCGCCGGCAATTACGTGATGATTGCCGTCAGCGACACCGGCAGTGGAATTCCGCCGGACCTGATCGATCGGGTCTTCGACCCGTTCTTCACCACCAAGGAGGTCGGCAAGGGTACCGGCCTCGGCCTCAGCATGGTGTTCGGTTTCGTCAAGCAGTCGGGCGGCCACATCAAGATCTACAGCGAGGTCGGCCACGGCACGAGCGTGAAGATCTACCTGCCGCGCTCGACCGGGGTGCAGGAGACCGAGTTCGAGGTGCTCCAGAACGTGCCCATCACCGGCGGCAACGAGAGAATCCTGATCGTCGAGGATGACGCACTGGTGCGGCAATATGTTGTGACGCAGGTCAAGAGCCTCGGCTACACCGCGCTCGAGGCCGCCAACGGCGCGGAGGCCCTCACCATCATCGACAGCGACAAGGCCATCGACCTGCTTTTCACGGACATCATCATGCCGGGCAACATGAACGGCCGCCAGCTTGCCGACGAAGCGGCCCGGCGCCGCCCCGACCTCAAGACGCTGTTCACCTCGGGCTACACCGAAAATGCCATCGTCCATCATGGCCGGCTCGATTCCGGCGTGTTGCTGTTGGCGAAGCCCTACCGCAAGTCCGAGCTCGCCAAGATGCTGAGGACGGCACTGGCAAGTTGAGCCTGCGGCATCCCTGCGCTATCGCAAGGTGAACTCCTTTCAGTGTGCGAGGCCACCTTGAAGAATCTGCTCACCGATATCGCCGGCGTCCGCGTCGGCCATGCCGAGGATGCCAAAGTCGCCACCGGCGCGACCGCGATCATCTTCGATTCCCCCGCGGTCGCGGCCATCGACGTGCGCGGCGGCGGCCCGGGCACGCGCGAGGATGCCCTGCTCGATCTTGCCAATACCGTCGAGCGCGTCGACGCGATCGCGCTGTCCGGCGGCTCCGCCTTCGGCCTCGACGCCGGCGGCGGCGTCCAGGCCTGGCTCGCCGAGCAGGGACGCGGCCACCGGATTCGCGAAGCCCTGATTCCCATCGTGCCGGGGGCGATCCTGTTCGACCTGCTCAACGGCGGCGACAAGGCCTGGGGACGATTCTCGCCCTATCGTGACCTCGGCTATGCCGCGGCGGCTGCCGCCGGCACCGACTTCCCGCTCGGCAGCGTCGGCGCAGGCCTAGGGGCCACCACCGCGACGTTCAAGGGCGGGCTCGGATCGGCCTCGGCTGTGACACCTGACGGCGTAAAGGTCGCTGCGATCGTCGCCGTCAACGCCGTGGGCAGCGTTACCATCGGCGACGGGCCGTGGTTCTGGGCGGCACCGTTCGAAGTGGGCGGCGAGTTCGGCGGGCGCGGCCAGCCCGACAAGTTCACCGACGACATGCTCCGCATGCGCATCAAGGGCGGTCCCGCGGCGAGCGCGCGCGAAAACACGACCATCGGCGCCGTCGTCACCGACGCGGTGCTGACCAAACCCCAGGCCAAGCGTCTGGCGATGATCGCGCACACCGGCTTCGCCCGCGCCATCTACCCGGTGCACGCACCGACTGATGGCGACGTGCTGTTTGCCGCGGCGACCGGCGAGAAGCCGATCGAGCCGCTGGTCGGCCTCACCGAACTCGGCACCGTCGCCGCCAACGTGGTCGCGCGCGCAATCGGCCGCGCGGTGTACGGCGCCACCGCGCTGCCGTTTCCGGGGGCACAGCCGGCGTGGAAGGACAAATTCGGTTAGAAACGAAACGGCGGGTACTGCATTACCCTGGCAGGCCAGGGTCCACCGCCATGCCGTCTTCCGTAATCCGCTTCTTCCGCTATGCGCCCGATACGCGCGAGCTGAAGGTGACCTTTGTCAGCGGACGCCTCTATGTCTACGAGGACGTTCCGCCCGAGGTCGCCGCCGCGTTCGGGGATGCGCGTTCAAAGGGGACGTTCTTCAATCAGGAAATCCGGGACCGCTACGTCTGTCGTGACATCACGCACGAGCATGCCGGCTGACCTCGAATGCCGCTCACACGCTCATCGACATCGATGAAGCGGTGGTGGCGGATGCGGCCTGCGCCTGGCGCTGCATCATCTGCCCGAACCAGTCATAAGGCGAATTGCCGCCGCCATTCGCAGTCGAAGAGCTGGAGGCGCCCGGCACCGTGGTCGACATCTTGAAGCCGTCGGCATAGGTGACGGTCGTCGTGGTCGAGCCGTCGGCAGCGATCGTCGTGGTCGAGGTCGATCCGCCCTTGGGCTTCGACGAGGAATCCGATCCGTCGCCAGCGCCGCCAGCGCCTTGCGCATGGTCGCCATGACGACCGCTGGTCAGCGCCTTCGTCATTTCGCCGAGGTTGATGCTGTCGTCCGCATTCGCGTCCATCTTCGAGAACACGTCGTCGGCCTGCGCCAGATTGGTGCCTCCGGCTCCAAGGGCGTTCTCGAACTCGGACTTGGTGATCTTGCCGTCGCCGTCCGCATCGATCTGCGAGAACATATCTTTCAGCGCGGCCTGCCGGTCCTTCGAGGCCGAGGACACCGAATTCGAAGATGTCGAGTTGACCGCGCTGCTCGCGCCGTCGGCCGATTGGCCCTGCATGGCGATCAACGCACGCATGGTCTGCGGCGAAATCTGCGGAGGAGTGCTTGAGCCGACCAATGAGGTCGTCATGGTACCCGCGCTGTCGATCGCGAACGGGTTGGTCGCACCTTGCGAGGATCCCGCCTTCTGGGTCGACGAGGACGACTTCGAGTTCGTCAGCGACTGGATCGCGTCGAAGGCGCTCGAGACCGCACCAAGGGCTAACAACATTGCACAACTCCAACCGACGCGGCATGCCGCGGCCAATGTTCTGTCGGACAACGTCAGCAAGCGGCGTGCCAGCGCAAAAAATTCAATGAAATCCGCTGCCGCCGCGCCCTGGACGGCCGGGGAACATCGGCAATTCATGCCGGTCGCGGCAGAAATTTCCACCCACAGGAAGCACGCCTCCCCTGCATTGCCCGCTACGGAGGCCCATGTTAGGCGAGGCCATCTTTCACGGCCGCCACGGGAAATCGAGCCATGACCCAAGCCTTCGCCCCTCGCCCCCTGGCAATCGCGCCCTCGATCCTGGCTTCGGATTTTTCGAGGCTCGGCGAGGAGGTGCGCAGCGTCGACGCCGCCGGCGCCGACTGGATTCATCTCGACGTGATGGACGGTCACTTCGTTCCCAACATTTCCTACGGTCCCGACGTCATCAAGGCGATGCGTCCGCACACGAAGAAGGTGTTCGACGCGCACCTGATGATCTCGCCCTGTGACCCCTATCTCGAGGCCTTTGCGAAAGCCGGTTGCGACCACATCACCGTGCATGCGGAGGCCGGCCCCCATTTGCACCGCTCGCTCCAGGCGATCCGCGCGCTGGGCAAGAAGGCCGGCGTCTCGCTCAATCCCGGCACGCCAATCAGCACGCTCGAATATGTCCTCGACCTCGTCGACCTCGTTCTGGTGATGTCGGTCAATCCCGGCTTTGGCGGCCAGGCCTTTATCCCCTCAGCGATCGGCAAGATCCGCGACATCCGCGCGATGATTGCGGGACGCCCGATCGACATCGAGGTCGACGGCGGCGTCGGCCCCGAGGTCGCCGGCGCGCTTGCGGCAGCCGGCGCCAACGCCTTCGTCGCCGGCACGTCCGTATTCAGGGGCGGCACGCAGGAGGCCTACAAGACCAACATCGCCGCGATCCGCAACGCGGCGCTGGGCGCGCGGGGCGAAGCCATCTGAGGACCATTCGCGGCTTCCGAACCGGCGCCACGACCGCCGCGACAAAAGGCAATGAAGGATCTCCGCGCCACCCCGTTTTCCGCAGGCTTGCAGCGCCTGCGCGCCGAAGCCCTGCAGGGCGGAGAGCGGGTGATCTGGCAGGGCCAGCCCGACGGCGTCGCCCACATGATGATGTGGCGCTATCTTTGGTGGATCGGATTTCCCTGGCTGTTGCTGACCGTCATCGCCATCGGATTCGATTGGATCGGCGGGGCGGCCCAACCTCTCGTGATGCTCGGATTTGCGATGGTTGCGGCCCCGCTGGTCATGCTGCTGCAAGACCTGCAGACGCTCTATTTGATCACCGATCGCCGCGCGCTCATCCTGCGAACGGCCTGGGGCAGGCGGACGGTCAATCAAACGCCCTTCCAGGAAATGGACGCGGACTTCGAAATCCTCGACATCGGCGGTGGCGCCGGTCACCTCAACTTCGCGTCGGGGCGATCGACCCGCTCGCCCGATACCGACCACACCGGGCGTTACGGATTTCGCTGTCTTCGAAATGCACCGCGCATACGAGAGATCCTCGAAGGCGCGCGCGCGGGCAAGGTGCAGCCGCACCGGAAAAAAGCCGCGGCCCTTACGGGTGTTGCAACGCGCAATGCCTAAAATTGCAGTCTTGATCCGTACTCATCCGGACTTCACTGATTCGCGCAAATCACCACAAGTGACTCCTGCCTGCATTTGACGGGAGCACATCATGACGGCGACCCTGGTTTGGACTGGCGTAGCGTTGTGGTTCGTATTCAACGCGGCGATCGCGGCCCGCAGCCTCTACGTGGCCCGACCGGTGAAGGCCAAGGCTTCCGCCCGCGCCATCCACATTCATCGTCGGGGCTGAGCGCCATGCAGATCGCACTCGTGAAGCGTCAGCCGAAGCGCAGGTGCCGGATCCCGCGCCGCCCGCATCCCGGCCTCGATTATTTCTTCGGCCGCCTCGAACGCGCCGACGGCACGCCGGACGACGACGCCGGGCTCGACACGACGGACCTCGACCATTCGTTTTCCTCGCAGCGCCGACACTGATATTCCTTTCCGGATCAGTTCCATGAAACCGCACTGCCCGAACTGCCTGAAGGAAATGACCAAGGCATCCGCGTCGCGCAACCTGTTCAATTGCGAGCCCTGCCGCGAGATCATCCAGTATTTCGGCGGCAGCGCGGATCACGGCGATCCCGGCCCGCAATTCTCCTGGCCGATCCGCCGCAAGCGCACTGTTCACTCCGCCCACGCGGCCTGATTCCATTCCTCAGAGTCGCCGGACGGCCTATCCCGGCACCGCGCCGATATCGGACTCGCCCGCATCCCCAGCCATCCGCGGCGGCCGCACCACCGTGACCGTGCAGGCCGCTTCCGCGGCCACCTTGGCCGAGACGCTGCCGAGCAGCGTGCGCCGGAACGAGCCCTGCCGCGCGCCGATGATGACATGGTCGACCTGGTTGACCTCGGCAAACTCCAGGATCGCGGCGGCGGGATCGACTGCCTCCAGCACATGAGCCGTCAGCCGGCTCTCGTCCAGTTTGAGTGGCGTCGCCCAATGCCTGAGCGCCACGAGACGGTCGATATGCTTGTTGGACCCCTGCTCGTCCAGCGTCCGGTCGATCGCGATCCGGTTCAGCTTGAGCACGTTGACGCAGGCAAGCCGCGCCGACGGCAAGGTGGCGAGGATGCGCTCGGTGGTCATGCGTAGCGCCTCGTTCAGCTCCGGTGCGCCTTCGACCGTGTCGAGCGCGACGGCGAGGATCGGGCTCGACGCGATTTGGGCGGCGACATCCGATTTCACCTGCGGCGCCATCACGCCCTGGTTGAAGCGGCGGCGCCATGCGACGCCGAGGGAGTCGCGTTTGATCCGCTCC
This sequence comes from Bradyrhizobium sp. NDS-1, assembly GCF_032918005.1. Classification (NCBI taxonomy): domain Bacteria; kingdom Pseudomonadati; phylum Pseudomonadota; class Alphaproteobacteria; order Hyphomicrobiales; family Nitrobacteraceae; genus Bradyrhizobium; species Bradyrhizobium sp. NDS-1. The sequence goes on along the minus strand of NZ_CP136628.1, from coordinate 3,134,145 downwards.
GAGCGCGTGGTGAGCTTGACCTGGTTCGGATGGGCCAGATCGAAGGCGAGCTGGGACGCCGTCGGATAGCGCCACACCGGCTCGATCTCGAGACAGCGTAACACCACCTCCTGAAGCCAGGGCGGATAGTCGGCGCGCAAGCTTCGCGGCGGATACGGATCGCGCCAGAGCCGGCGCCGCATCGCGCGCAGCGTCTCGCCCTCGCCGAACGGCCGCTCGCCGGTGGTGAAGAAATACAGCAGCACGCCGAGCGAAAACAGGTCGCTGCGCGGATCGTCGCGCACTCCAGACAGCCGCTCGGGTGCCATGTAGGGCGCGGTGCCGTAAGGCAGGCGGAATTCCTCCTGCAAGAGATCCGGCAGGTGGTTGTGATGCGACAGGCCGTAGTCGATCAGCACCGCCTCGCCGCTCTCACGGAACATGACGCTGCTCGGCTTGATGTCATGATGAATCACGTTCTGCCGGTGCAAGTCCGCCAATGCGGTCGCGATCTTCGCCACGAGCTGGCGCGCCTCGTCGTACGGCAACGGCAGGTCCGGCAGCCGCTTGTAGAGCGTGGCGCCTGGAATGCGTTCGATCACCACATGGGCCTGGCGGGCGAAATCGCCGGTTCCGAAGCAGGCCGGCACGTGCGGGCCCGCAAGGCGCGGCAGGATCATCATCTCCATCTCGAATGAGACGATTGCAGCGGGGTCCTCGCCTTCCGACACCCGCGGAATCTTCATCAGCAGCGGCACGTCAATGCCGGGATGGGTGACGGACCACAGCGTCGCCATGCCGCCGGCATGAACGCATTCGCCGATGGTGAAGCCGTCGATCTGCGCGCCTGTCTTGACCAGCATTTTCGGCATGGCCGTCAGCGCCCCTGCGACAGGCGGTCGGCAAGCCAGCGCGGCAGGCCGTTGTCGCGGATCCTGCCCGCCGCAGTCTCGACGTCATAAGGCGCGCGGCAATAGGTGATCTGGCACGATTCGGTATCGAACAAGACGAAGGCTGCCGACGGATCGCCGTCGCGGGGCTGGCCGACCGAGCCGAGCACGGCGAGCCATTGCCGTCCGCGCAGGAGCTGCACCGGGACGTCGGCCTTCGGCACGAAGCTCGTCATCTTCGCCGTCACCGACATCGAATAGAGCGCAGGACGATGGACATGACCGCAGAACGTGACGTGAGCGCGCGTCGCGATCAGGCTCTTGGCGGCATCGACCGTGGAGCGGACGTAGTGCCATCGCTGCGGGTGAGAGGCTTCCGCATGCACGAAGAGACGATCGCCGTCCTCTACCAGCATCGGCAATTCGGTCAGGAACCGACGCTGCGCGGTGTCAAGCCGCCCGCGGGTCCACTCGATCGCGACCTGCGCCTCGGCGTTCATGGTCTCCGCCGAGGAATTGACCGCCTGGTCGTGATTGCCGCGCACGGCCACGGCACCCTGGGCCACCAGCTCGATAGTGGTGTCCACCACCCATTCGGGATCGGCGCCATAGCCGACGAAATCGCCGAGCAGGACGAACCGCTCCGCGCCCTTCGCACGGGCAACCTTCAGGCAGGCCTCGAAGGCCTGCCTGTTGCCGTGAATATCGGAAAAAACAGCTAGGAGCACGCACCCTCCACCCCTCAATTCATATTGAAGGCCGATAAGGCCCAATTGAGGGAGGTCAAGAAGATGCGCCAGCGCCGCGCGCTTTACCAGCGCGCCGCCGTCACGATGGTGAAGAGCCTATTGCTCGTCCTTCGGGGGCATCCGGGGCGGTGGCAGCGGGGTGAACACCGCGCCTTGTGCCCCGGCCGGCGGGGCCATGAACTCACCGGTCGAGGAATCGCCGCCGGTCGTCTCCAGGATCGTCTTGGGCGTCACATATTCGCGGACCAAATCGATGAGGCTGCCATCGCCCCCGCCGAAATCCGCGGCACGGCCGCCTTGCGGATTTCCCAGAGCGATCTCGTTCTCCGCCGCATGGGTCTTGTCGGCGAGCCTGTCGTTGTAGGGCACGCGGAAGGCCCGCGGGATGCCGCTCGGGCGATTGTCCTCATCGAGCTGCTCGACCCACAGATAGATCGAGCCGGGATCGCCCTGAAGCGAATGCGGCTCGACGATGCGGGCCTTCAGCAGCTTGAAGGTCGTCGGCAGCCGGTCGGAGCTGGCCCAGCCGAGCAGCCCGCGCATCTCGCCGAAGCTGACGACGTAGAAGGCGCTGGTCACGACCACCGCGACCGCCTTCAGAGACCAGTGCAGCCGCGCATAAACCAGCACGACCAGCAGTAGCGCGCCGATGACGGCGTAGGCGACCGACAACGTCAGGATGACCGTCTGCAAGCTAGTCACGGCGTATCCTCACGGGGTTCCTGCTCACACCGGTCCTCGGGTCGAGATCGGCGCCGTTGCGCCAGCCGCTGCGGAACGTCTCGAGCAGCGATTTCGGCCGCTGGTCCACGTTGGTCACCTTGCCCTCGTCATCGATGCGAAACCGCACTGCGGTCTTCTCGTCGCCGGTGTGGTTGAGCGTGAACTTGTTGTCGAATACCACCTGCGCCTTGGGATTGAGCTTCTGCACCTTCACATTGGCCGTGACCGGTTCGCCCGTGGTCGCGACAAAATGCGAGACATTGACCGTGTATTCGCCGGCGAGAATGCCGCGCACGGTGACGATCTCCTCGCGGATGGGCGAGGCGATCTTCTTGCCGGCGACGATGATGAAGTCGTTGGCCCCGCCCCGATCGTCGCGATCGAGCGTCAGGAAGCCGGCCTCGCGGTGACGATACCAGGCGATGTTGCCGGCGGGATCCTGCACGAACAGGTCGAGATCGTCGGGGTGGTTGTCCGGCCAGTCGAGCGTGATCATGAACTCGGCCTTGGAGTCGATCTTCCCGTCCTTGGCGTCCGGGGAGACCGCGAGCAGTGCCAGGAAGAAGAGAAACGCGATCACCTGAAGCGCCTTGAACAGCATCACGCCCAGCGGATCGAACGGCTCCTCGCGTGGATAGAGTCCGAAATCATCCATCATGACGCGGTTCCGGCGCCTTTTAGTCCAGCACCCTGACGCTCGAGCACCGGCGTCACATAGGTCTCGGTCAGCACCACCGCATCCGAGAACACCCGCTGGGTCGCGGCGTCCAGCATGTAGTACTGGATACGGACCAGGATCGAGCCGACGAGACCGGCGAGCGTCGTGTACATCGCGACCGCCATGCCGTCGCTCATCAGGCCCATCGAGGAGCGCATCGCAACCTTGTCGGCGGCGTCCAGCCCGGCGATCGGCGCCAGCATGATGATGAAGCCGATGATGGTGCCGAGCAGGCCGAGCTTCATCAGCGTGTCCGAGACGAAGGCACCGAAGCCGTTGGAGCCGCGCAGCCGGTCGGCGAGCGTCCGCAGCAGCAGGGTCTGGTCGACCGACCGGTAGTCCTGCGCGGCGGCCTTGGTCACCAGGCTCTCGATGTGATCGCGTACGAGGCCGCGCGGCAGCGCGGTCGCCCCCGCCTCCAGTGCCTTGCTGCCACCGGTAGCCGACAGCATCGCCCGACAGCGCCGGGCCGCGGCCCCTTCACGGGCAATCGCCCGCGTGCGCAGGAAACAGTGGCCGCAGGTGACGACATAAAGCAACGCGATGACGCTCGAAATGTACGTTCGATCCGACGTCAACATCAGGTGGATCAGGCCGAAGCGCCACAGCAGCACGACAGCGAAGATCGAAAGGCCGGTGAAGATCATCCAGAACAGCAGCGCGCTGCGCTCGGATGGGTCGGTCGCAGACGGCGCGATCGGTCCAATTGTCATCGAACTCATGCCGCACTGCTCCTGGCTTGCAACTATTCCCTACCCATTAGATCAAAGCCGCCGCGTCCGGTCCAAAGACCCATGCCCAATCCGGCGTGGGAAATTTGCCCGAGCTGCAATCCTGCCACACCCTGCGATTGGCAAGGCGCGGCGGCGTTGTTAGGCTGAGCCTACCAAACGTTGGGGGTGATCGCATGCGCCTTGTGCTTCAGCTCGTCGCCCGTCTGCTGCTCATCGTGGCACTGTGCCTTGGCGCGGCAACCATATGGGCCACGTTCGACGCTTATCGCAGCGTCGACCGGGCGACCGCGGCCTCGGCGCAGCGGGTGGCGCAGGCGCTTCAGGCGCTGTATTGGCGCGAGCTCTTGTTGCGCAGCAGCAGAGCGCGCGAGCATCTCCTGCCGGTTCCGGACTGGCGCACCCTGGAGACGATGAAGCTGATCTCGCCCGGCGTCTGCGTCGAGTTCCAGCCCGCCGCGGCATTCGAGAAGCCGCTCTGCGGCCAAAGCGAGGGGTTAGGCAAGACGCCGCCGCGCTGGTTCGCCGCTATTGTGCCGACCTTCCTCGGCAGCCACGCCGAGGCGGTGCGGCCAGTCAGCCCGCGCGCGGCTTCCGCCGGCACCGTGGTCGCGACGCCGGATGCGGCCGCCGCCATCTCGCTCGCCTGGGAGTACATCCTCAACGTGATCGACGTCGCGCTTCTGATGGCGGCAGCGATCGCACTGCTGGCTTCGCTGGCGATCGCGCATGCGCTGGCACCGGCGCGCACGATCGTGACCGCCTTGCAGCGCATGTCGCGCGGTCAGTATCGCACCAAACTGCCGCGCTTCCGCTCCATGGAGCTGGCGATGATCGGCAGCGCCGTCGATGCGCTCGGCGGCCGGCTGGAGGAAGCCACCGAACAGCGCGCCGCACTGACACGGCGCCTGCTCGAGATCCGCGACGACGAGCGCCGCGCGCTCGCCCGCGAACTCCACGACGAGTTCGGGCAGAACCTCTCCGCCATCCTCGCCTTCGCCAACACGATCGAAACGGCGAGCGCGAGGGCAAACAGGGACAACGGGATCGCACAGGATGCGCGCATGATCTCGCAGGCCACCCATCATCTGATGGCCTCGCTCCGCGATGCGCTGAGGCGTCTGCGTAATCCCCTGCCCGAAGAGCTCGGTCTCGAGGCAAGCCTCGTCAATCTCGTCGACAGCTGGCGCTCGCAGAGCGCAGCGCGGCCGACGATCCAGCTCGATCTCAGGGGCGACCTCAGTGACATCAAGGGCCCGGCCGCCACCACGGCCTATCGTGTGGCACAGGAATGCCTGACCAACGCGCTGCGCCACGGCTCGGCCCGGGAGATCTCGTTGCGGATCGAGCGCCGCGCCGGCGAGGACGACGCGCTGCTGATCCGGGTCGAGGACGACGGGGGCGGCGACGCGGCCCGTGTCGCGCAGTCGGCCGGTTTCGGTTTGACCGGCATCCGCGAGCGCGTTGCGGCCACCGGCGGATCGCTGTCTATCCTGCCTGCCCGCGGCGGCCTCAGCGTCGCCGCGACCATTCCGCTCGCCGCGTGAGGTTGGAATGAGCGAGGTTGCAGCAACAGGCATCTCCGTGCTGCTCGTCGACGATCATCCGATCGTCCGGCAAGGCTATCGGCGCGTGCTGGAAAGCCAGGGCGATCTGCATGTCGTGGCCGAGGCCGACAACGCCGCGGACGCCTACGGCGCCTTCAAGGCGCATGATCCTGATGTCGTGGTGCTCGACATCTCGATGCCGGGCGCGAGCGGACTGGAGGCGATCCGCAACATCCGCGCGCGCAGCCCGCGAGCGCGGATCCTCGTCTTCACCATGCACAACGAGGCCGTGCTGGTGAAAGCCGCCTTCAGCGCCGGAGCGAGCGGCTTCGTCACCAAGAGCAGCGAGCCGTCCGCGGTGGTAGGTGCCATCCGCAGCGTCGCCCGCGGCGAACGCGCCATGAGCGACGACATCGCGCATATCCTCGCCGAGGACAGCCTGTCGACCGGCTCAGTGCTGGATCAACTGGGCGAACGCGAGATCGAGATTTTGCGCCAGTTTGCCGGCGGCGCGACCACCGAGCAGATCGCGGCGCATCTCAATCTCAGTGTGAAGACGGTGCAGAACTATCACTACCTCATCAAGACCAAGACCGGCGCGCGCACCGATGCGCAGCTGGTGCGCCTCGCCGCCACATGCGGGCTGACGAGGATCTAGCAGCAAAGCTGCCGAAGTATCCTGGTCTTCCGGAGCTTCTCAATCCAGCGAGCAAGATTGGAACTGAGACCGTCCGGCTCCGGTTAACACGGCAGTGAAGGAGTCAAAGATCATGAGTAAGGGTCATCACAACGCCGTCGACCATCCCCCGATCATCACAGTAGGCGAGCTCATCGACGAGCTCTGTCGTCTGCCGGACACCGCTGTCGTTCACTTCCGCTGTCCCATGCTCGAGCAAGAGCTGACCTTTTACCGCCTGCGCAAGCGGTCAAAGGACACTGTCGAAATCGCGGTCAATGCATATCCGGACAGTCCCCCGGTCGTGCCATCGCCCGAGGCGAACGTCCGCGCGCGGCGAGGCGCGACGTCCTCGTCGCAGGCTCACAATGGCGCGCATATTCAGAAGGCGCGGGTTTGACGGGTTCGCGCTGAGCAGACGCGGCGGGCTATCCCGCCTTCAGCCCGCGCAGCAGCAGCGCCAGTGTCGCGTCCACGCGCGCGGAGAGATCGGCGTCCCTCCACTCGTCGGCATGAGCCGGATGGTGGAAACGGACGGTAGCATCGAAGATGGCACGCGCGGTGGTCTTGACGTCGTCCACGGCGAACACGCCCTGCTTCACGCCATCGACCAGGATGGACCCGATCTGGTCGATCATGGTGTCCTTGTGACATTTGACGGCGGCGCAGGCCTCGCGCGCCAGCGTCAGATAGGTGTCGAACATCTCGGGATCGTCGAGGACACGCGAACGCTTGGCAGCGAACAGCGTGCGCAACCAGCGATCGAGCCTGGCCGGCGCAGGCCCCTGCTCCTCGACGATCGCGCGCAACGGCGCGTCGATGCGGTCGAGCCAGCGTTTGGCAACGGCCTCGCGCAGCGAGGCCTTGCTGGGAAAATGGCGGTAGACGCTGCCGTGGCTCACATCGAGCGCACGGGCAACGTCGACCACGGTGGCCTTGGCAAGTCCAAAGCGCCTGAGCACGTCCTCGGTGACTTCGAGGATCCGCTCCGGCGTCAAGACAACAGCTTCATTCATGCCAGCACCATGTTCCCGTTCAGGGCTCAGTTACCCCGGCACCAGGGCTGCTTCCGAAGCGCCCTTGCCGGTCGTTTCGGAAAGCCTATGCGTTAATGAGGCAGTTTTGCAGCCTGCGCCGCGATCTGGCGCGCGACCAGCACATTGAGCCAATGCCCAATCACGCCAGTCAAATTGAAGATTTCGGTCGTCATTGTCTAAGTCTCCATTCGTCCGCGGTCCCGTTCTTCAATTTGCCCTCCGATCCGCTTTGGATGTCGGGCTTCCCGGGGCTTGTCGCGGGACGCCCAATCGGAGCGTCCGAGACGGATATACACGTCTCGCTGACAGATTTCAATATCTGTCAGTCAATGATCCGTGATTGACAGCAGATTTTTGACTACCGGCCGGCCGGCTCGGCCCCCAGCGGTGGATTAGCCCTCCCCAAACCCCGTTCCGGGGTCGGATCGTTTGTTTCGCCCTCCCTGCTCTGTTAAATCACGGCGTAAAAAACATTCCGGCCGGACCTGCCCCTCGGACCATTCCTTGGGCCACCCGCCCACCTTCCTGGAGCCGCCCCATGATCCCCCGCTATACCCGTCCCGAAATGGCCTCGATCTGGGAGCCGCAGACCCGGTTCAAGATCTGGTTCGAGATCGAGGCGCATGCGGCGGACGCCCTTGCCGAGCTCGGGACCATCCCCAAGGAGGCTGCCAGGACGGTTTGGGCCAAGGCCAAGAACGCCACCTTCGACGTTGCCCGCATCGACGAGATCGAGCGCGAGACCAAGCACGACGTCATCGCCTTCCTCACCCACCTCGCCGAGATCGTGGGCCCCGAGGCGCGTTTCGTGCACCAGGGCATGACCTCCTCCGACGTGCTCGACACCTGCCTCAACGTCCAGCTGACCCGCGCCGCCGACCTGCTGCTCGCCGACCTCGACAAGGTTTTGGCCGCGCTCAAGAAGCGCGCCTTCGAGCACAAGATGACGCCGACCATCGGCCGCAGCCACGGCATCCATGCCGAGCCGGTGACCTTCGGCCTCAAGCTCGCTTATGCCTATGCCGAATTCACGCGCGCCAAGGAGCGCCTGATTGCGGCGCGCAAGGAGGTCGCGACCTGCGCCATCTCCGGCGCCGTCGGCACCTTCGCGCAGATCGATCCGCGCGTCGAAGAGCATGTCGCGAAAGCGATGGGCCTCGTCCCCGAGCCGATTTCCACCCAGGTAATCCCGCGCGACCGCCACGCGATGTACTTCTCGACCCTCGGCGTGATCGCCGCCTCGGTCGAGCGCATCGCGGTGGAGATCCGCCACATGCAACGCACCGAGGTACTGGAAGCCGAGGAGTTCTTCTCCGAGGGGCAGAAAGGCTCCTCCGCGATGCCGCACAAGCGCAACCCGGTGCTGTCGGAGAACCTCACGGGCCTGTCCCGCATGGTGCGCGCCTATGTGACGCCGGCGCTGGAGAACGTCGTGCTCTGGCACGAGCGCGACATTTCGCACTCCTCTGCCGAGCGCATGATGGGCCCGGACGCGACCGTGACGCTCGATTTCGCGCTGGTGCGCCTTGCCGGCCTGATCGACAAGCTGCTGGTGTACCCTGCCAACATGCAGAAGAACCTCGACCGCCTCGGCGGCCTCGTGCATTCGCAGCGCGTGCTCCTGGCGCTGACGCAGAAGGGCGCGAGCCGCGAGGATTCCTACAAGCTGGTGCAGCGCAACGCCATGCCGGTCTGGCGCGGCGAAGGCGACTTCTTGCAACTCCTGAAGCAGGACGCCGAGGTAAAGAAATATCTCAGCGACGCCGAGATCGAGGAGCAGTTCGACCTCGGCTATCACCTCAAACACGTCGACACGATCTTCAAGCGCGTGTTCGGGGAAAGCTGACATTCACAGTCATTCCGGGGCACGCGAAGCGTGAACCCGGAATCTCGCGCTACAATCTCCAGAGTTCCGGTTCGATGCGTCGCATCGCCCCGGAATGAGATAAAAACCCGCAGGAAACGGATCCCCCCTCATGCCCATCGTCAACCGCGTTGCCGCCCTCTCCGACGAAATGGCCGCCTGGCGCCATGACTTCCACGAGAATCCCGAACTGCAATACGACGTCCACCGCACGGCCGGCATCGTCGCCGATCGCTTGCGCGAGTTCGGCTGCGACGAGGTGGTGACGGGCATCGGCCGCACCGGGGTCGTTGGCGTGATCCGCGGTCGCAAGTCCGCTTCCGGCAAGACCATCGGCCTGCGCGCCGACATGGACGCGCTGCCGATCATGGAGACCTCGGGCGTACCTTATGCATCGAAGGTGCCCGGCAAGATGCACGCCTGCGGCCATGACGGCCACACCGCGATGCTGCTCGGCGCGGCCAAATATCTCGCCGAGACGCGGAATTTCGACGGCACCGCGATCATGATCTTTCAGCCCGCCGAGGAAGGCGGCGGTGGTGGCAAGGCCATGGTCGAGGACGGGCTGATGACGCGCTGGAACATCCAGGAAGTCTACGGCATGCACAACATGCCGAACTTGCCCGAAGGCCATTTCGCAACCACGCCCGGCGCGATGCTCGCTTCCTCCGACAACATCCAGATCACGGTCCACGGCAAGGGCGGTCACGCCGGCGCGGGTCCGCACAAATCCGTCGACAGCGTGCTGATCGGCTCGCAGATCGTCAACGCGCTGCAATCGATCGTGGCGCGCAACGTGGATCCGCTGAAATCAGCGGTCATCTCGATCACGCAATTCCATTCCGGCACGGCCTTCAACATCATCCCGGAGATCGCCGAGCTCGCCGGCACCGTGCGCACGCTCGACCCTGAGGTGCGTGATCTCGTCGAGCGCCGCATCGGCGAAGTCGCCGACAGCATCGCGCGTGCCTATGGCGGCTCGGCCGAGACGAAATACACGCGGATGTACCCGGTGACGATGAACCATGCCCGCGAGGCCGGCCTTGCCGCCGACGTCGCCCGCGACATCGTCGGCGCCGACCGCGTCAACGACAAGTTCATCCCGATGATGGGCGCGGAGGATTTCTCCTTCATGCTGGAAGCCCGTCCCGGCGCGATGGTGTTGGTCGGCATGGGCGACGGCAACGAATGCCACCATCCGGCCTATGTCTTCAACGACAACATTCTGGGCCACGGCGCCTCGTTCTGGGCACGCCTGGTCGAGACGCGGATGCCGGCGGGGTAGAGCCGCACGTGTGCTGCTGCAGCCCGGGTGAGCAAAGCGACACCCGGGACAGCCGGCTTCCCGGACATCGCTTTGCTCATCCGGGCTACACTCCAACGCAAGCACTTATGCCTGCACCACCTCGTGGCGCATCACGAACGGTGCAAGCAGCGCATGTACCTCGCCTGCAACCGTATCGCGCTGATCCGACGGCAGGCCCGTGAGCGTCACGGTCGCGATCGAGCCGTGGCTGCCATGGGCGCCGACCTTCACCTTGCAGTCGATGCCCCGCTCGACCAGCGGAGCCAGCACCCTGGTGAACACGCGTTCCGCCGCGTCCCAGCGCAGTTGCGGCTTGAACACCTTGCCGACGCCCGTCACCGGCATCGGATCGATCGGAATGACCTGCACCGGGACGGCGGCGCGTTCCGGTGTGCGCTCGCGCACCCACGTCTCCAACTCGCCCGGCTCGACCTTGGCGCCCGGTTTGAGCTGCACGTAACCCACCGGCAGCTCGCCGGCATAGGCGTCGGGCTGGCCGACCACAGCAGCGAAGCCGACGGCAGGATGGCGGAACATGATCTCTTCGATCGGCGCCGGATCGATGTTGTGGCCGCCGCGGATCACGAGGTCCTTGGCGCGGCCGGTGATCCAGAGATAGCCGTCGGCGTCGAGCCGGCCGAGATCGCCGGAATTGACCCACACCTCGTCGACGAACGCGCCCTTGTTGTGCTCGTCGTTGAGATAGCCGCCGAACACGCCGGGCCCGGCCATGATGACGACGCCGATTTCGTCCGGCTTGCAGTCGCGGATCAGGCGGCCATCGGCATCGAGCTGCACGATGCGCACGCGCGAATAAGGCATGGGCAGGCCGACCGAGCCGAGCCGGATCGGCCGCGACGGATAGGCCAGCGTATGCACGCTTGAGGTCTCGGTCATGCCGTAGACCTCGACCACAGGCAGCTTCAGCTTGTCCTGGATCGCCGAGCCGACGGCGACGGGAATCGCCGAGCCGCCGCCGGCGGCATATTTCAGGCTGGAAATGTCGGCGTTGCCCGGCGGCACCGCGAGCGTGGCGGCCAGCACCGTCGGCACGCTTGACAGGGCCTCGGGCTTGAAGCGTTCGACGAGCTGCCAGATGTTCTTCACCGCATTTGGATTGCGCCAGCCGCTCGGCGACAGCACGACCAGCGAGCCGCCGGCCGACAGCGTCAGCAGCACCTGCGTCAGCGAACCGCCGACGTGAAACAGCGGCATGCCGAACAGTAAATTGGAGCCCGGTTTCGCCTTCAGCAGCAGATTGAGCGCCCAGGCCTGATAGACTTGATTGGTATGGGTGTGCCGCACCAGCTTCGGCGTGCCGGTGGTGCCGCCGGTGTGGAAATAGGCGGCGATGTCGCTGCCCGAAATCTTGCGCCCACTGACGAGCCTGTCGGAAGGCTGCTGCTTGATCAGGTCGCCGAAGGCAAAGATACCCTTGGCGGGATCGCCGCCGCCGAACACCTGCACGATTGCCTTGAGATTCTTCAGTTGCGGGCGGATCTGCTCGACCTTCTGCCAGATATCGGTGCCCGGCATCGGACCGAGCGCCACCAGGATTTTCGTGTTTGCGGCGTCCAGGATCTCCGCGATCTGATGCGCCTCGAGCAGCGGATTGACCGGATTGGCGATGCCCGCGGCCTCGGCGCCGAACAGCGTCACGAACGCATCCGGCACCAGCGGCAGCATGAAACTGATGACGTCGCCCTTCTCCGCACCGAGCGCATGAAACATGTTGGCGGCCTGCGTGACTCGCGCGATGAAATCGCGGTACGTGACCACGACCGGCGTGTCGGCAGGGTCGGCGTTTTGCAGGAACTGGATCGCTGCGCCGTCTGGGTTGCGCGCAGCACCGAGCCTGATCGCCTCATAGGTGCTCTCGGCCGCGACGCGATCGGCGTAGGGAACCTGCTCGAAGGCCCGGACTTCCGCGTCCGTCGCCAGGTCCGGATAGTCGTTGCCGATAGACCGATCGAGCGCGTGGATACCCATGGAATTCCGTCCTCCCTCAGATGCATGTCCCCGCCGCCCTGTCTTTTTGACATTTTGGCTCGGCGAGGCATCGGCCGATGGCCGGCCGAGCGCGGACAGAATGATGGATGATTTGCCGTTCGTCCATTGCCTACCGGCCGCTTCGCTTGAACCTCTGGGACCGGTCGAGGGACCAAGAACTGGCACTGAATTCGCGTATCAGCGCCCTGCCGCAAGACTTGAGGTCATCATGCCCGCGCACCTGCGAAATCGCATCACGAGACTGCTCCTCGTTCTCGCGATCGCATCGACGATCTCGCTGCCGCGCGTGGCGCACGCCGACCCGCAGCTCGACAAGATGCGCGCGAAGGTCGCGGCATTCATCAACGACAAGATGGAGAAACTGGGCGGATCGCGTATCATCTACAAGGTGGACAACGACGCCTTGCGGGAGGCGGTCACCACGGATCTGCGCGACGACGTCTACAAGATCCTGCGCGAGGGCCGGATCGCCTTCTCCGGCCTTACGATCCGTGACGGCGGCGTCGACGTGAAGATCGCAGACGTCAAGGGCCGTGAGCTGCTCACGCGCAAGCTCGCCTCGGCGGCAGAGGGATTGCCCACGCACGCACTCACCGTGACCGGCGCCGGAGACGGGCTGGTCAGGCTCGCGCCGACCGACGCCGCATCCGCCGCACGGCTACGTGATCTCGTCGAAGATTCCATCGGCATGATCGAGCAGCGACTCAAGGACGCCGGCGTCACATTGGCCAGCGTTCAGCCCGAGGGAACGGACCGCATCCGCATCTTCCTGCCGGGCATGATGGAGCCCGACCGTATCACCGCGATATTCGCCCAGAAGGTCAAGGTCAGCTTCCGCCTGATCGATGTCACGATGTCGGCGGAGCAGGCGCAATCCGGCACGCCTCCGGCGGGCTCGGAACTCATGTTCGGCTTCAAGGACAAGCTCCCCTATCTCGTCAAGGCGAGCGCGCTCGACGGGAATGACATCAGCTATGCAGGCCCGGGATTTGCGAGCGGGACGAAGGAGCCGATCGCCTCGTTCCGCTTCAACGGCCGCGGTACCCGGCGCTTCGCCCACATCACGGCAGAGAACGTCGGAATGCCCTTCGCGATCGCGCTCGACGACAAGGTGGTCTCCGCCCCCGTGATCCGCGAGCCCATCACCGGCGGCTCCGGCCAGATTTCCGGCAACTTCACCCTGGAAGAGGCCAACAGCGTCGCCATGCTGCTGCGCGCCGGCTCTCTGCCCGGACGTCTTGGCCTTGTCGAGCAACAGGTCGTCCAGCCCGCCGCCAAGCCGTAAGGCGAAGATCGTCCGACGCCCCCGCCTCGGGCGTCCAGCCCCCTTGCGACGTCGAAGCCCACCCCGAATCACGGCCCTGTTGCAGCCAGAGGCGCAACCAACGGGCAATTGCCGAAACGCCCGATCAGGCTAAAATTTGCCTCTTGCGGCGTGGCGGCCGAAGGCCTCATTTCAGGCAGCCGTCATCCGATTTCGGCTACACGTGTCGAGCATACCGACCAGGACTGAAGGCCTTACGCGGGGTTAGTACCATGCCGTCCGGCAGCGCAGACATTTCCTCGATCCTCGACCGCATTCTCGATGCGGCAACGGATAACCTCAGGATCGCGAAGATCCTGGTCCAGATGGGCCTCGATCCCAACAACGTCACCTATGACGCGATCTTCAATCGGTTGCTGGAGATCTTTGTCCATAACATCACGTTCGCCAATCTGTTCGCCGCGGTCGGCGCCGGCTTCTTCGTCGCCACTCTCTTGATGCGAACGATGGTGCCCCTGCGTGTCGCCAACATGATCGGCTGCGCCTTCTTCGCCGTGTTCGGCGCGCTCACCGCCAACGTCGCGACGTTCCTGCTCTATCTGCTGCTGCTTCCGATCAACGCCCTGCGCCTGCGGCAGATGCTCAAGCTGGTCAAGAAGGCACGCCACGCCGCCGAAGGCGACATGTCGATCGAATGGCTCAAGCCGTTCATGACCGAGCGCAAATATCGCCGGGGCGATACGCTCTTCAAGCTCGGCGATCCTGCCAAGGAGATGCTGCTCGCCGTCACCGGCAAGTTCCGGGTGAAGGAGATCAACGTCGAGATCGGGCCGGGCGCACTGATGGGCGAGCTTGGCTTCCTGACGCCCGACAACCGCCGCACCGGAACGATCGAATGCATCGAAGACGGCCAAGTGCTGACGATTACCTATGACCGGCTGCTCGAGATCTACTTCCAGGATCCGCAGTTCGGCTATTATTTCCTGGTCCTGACCAGCCAGCGCCTGCTGCAGAACATCGATCGCCTGCAGAAGCAGCTCGCCAGCGAACGGGCAGCGACCACGAACCGCATCGCGTGACAGCCTCTCAGCTGAGCAGCAGCTCCATGCCCGGATCGCCCTTCTCCATCGCGCGCCGGTAGGCCGGACGGCCGCCGATGCGGCCGAGATATCTGACCACGTTCGGACAGCGCTGGAGATCATAGGGCTGGAAGTAGCGCATGGTGGTGAGCGAGAACACCGTCATGATATCGGCGGTGGTGAAGGCGCTGCCCGCCAGGTATTCGGCCTCGCGAAGCCTGGCGTCCAGAAGGTCGTAGGCGCGATCGAGCCGCCCCTTCATCGCGCGCAGGGTCGGATTGTCCTTGGCGAGATCGAGCCGGCTCAGGATCATCATCCGTCCCATGCCAGGCTGCAAGGTGCCGTTGGCGAAATGAAGCCAGTACAGGAACTGCGCAAAGGCTGGATCGTCGGGCCCGAGCACGAGACGGCCGTTGCCGTATTTTGCAACGATGTAGTCGACGACCGCGCCGGATTCCGCGAGCACCAGCTCGCCGTCGGTGATGACCGGTGCCGTGCCGGCCGGATGCAGCGCCTTGTACTCGGCCGGTGCCAGCATGGTCGCGGCATCACGCGTGTAGCGCTTCAGCTCATATGGGATTCCCAGCTCCTCGCACAGCCAGACGATGCGCTCGGACTGCGACTTACCGAGATGATGGACGGTGAGCATGAGGTCTCCTGCGAACGCAAATGGAAGCACTGTGACGCCGCATCATACCTCGTGATTGCTGGCTTCCCGGAATTTTGCGGATATGTCCGGGCACATTCAAGCCTTCCAAATCGGCCCCCAAGCCGGTCCCCGCCGCAAAACCGCCCTAAAAACCGAATGGTAACCATGGCGGGCTAGGGTAATTCCGTGACCAATTCTTCGACCATCCTGGTGTTCGATTCCGGCCTTGGCGGGCTCACGGTGCTCCGCGAGGTCGTGGCCGCGCGCCCCGACGCACACTTTGTCTACGTCGCCGACGACGCCTTCTTCCCCTATGGCCACCACGGCGAGGACGAGATCATCGCCCGCGTGGTGCCGCTGATGGGTGAACTGATCGGCACGCATGATCCTGATATCGTCGTCATCGCCTGCAACACGGCGTCCACCCTGGTCCTGTCGCACTTGCGCGCGGCTTATTCCGTGCCCTTCGTCGGCACGGTCCCGGCGATCAAGCCGGCCTGCGCGCAGTCCAGAACCCGCCGCGTCTCTGTGCTCGGCACCAAGGGCACGGTGAAGCGCGAATACACCAAGGCTTTGATCCGTGATTTCGCGCAAGGATGCGAGGTGACGCTGGTCGGCTCTCCCGAACTCGCGTCGCTGGCGGAAGCCGAGCTCAGCGGGACGCCGATCAGCGACGAGGCCATCCGCGCCGAACTCGCTCCCTGCTTCGTCGGTGAGGCCGGCGATGCCACATCGCGCACCGACACGGTGGTGCTCGCCTGCACCCACTATCCGCTGCTGCTCGACCGGCTAAGGCGGCTGGCACCCTGGCCTGTCGACTGGATCGATCCGGCGCCCGCCATTGCGCGCCGCGTTTCGGACCTGCTCGGCCCACGGGTCGGCGGCATCGCGCAGGACCGCGCCGAGATGATCTTCACCTCGAACCGCGTGCATCGCCTTTCGACCATGCTGACGCCGTTCTTCGGCGGCCGCGCACTGGCCTGACTTTGCGCGGCGACGGCGCGCTGCTAGGTTTTGCCGTCTTCACCTAGCAGCAGGCCTTTTCCATGTCGGTCCCGACCACGCCGCTCAACCGTCTCCGCCAGCTCTGGCGCGAAGGCCGTCCCGCCTTCGGCGCGATCGCGACCATCCCGAGCGTGCAGACCGTGCAGATCATGGCACGCTCGCTCGACTGGATCATCGTCGATCTCGAGCATGGACCGATCGGGCTCACCGAAGCTCACGCGATGATCGCCGCGACGACGGGCACGCCGTGTACGCCCCTTGTACGGATCGCGGCGAACGAGCCGTGGCTTGCAAAGGCGCCGATGGACATCGGGGCCTTCGGTATCAATTTTCCGATGATCACCAACCGCACTGATGCCGAGAAAGCGGTGCGTAGCGTGCGCTATCCGCCCCGCGGCGATCGTCTCTGGGGTCCCTTCCACGCGCCGTTCCGCTGGGGCCAGTCGATACCGGACTACATGGCATCAGCCGACGACGAAATGATCTGCATGATCACCATCGAGCATGTCGATGCCGTCAACCGCATCGACGAGATCATGGCAACGCCCGGCATCGACGTTGCGGTGATCGGCCCCGGCGACCTCGCGACGTCCATCAACAAACGCGGCCAGATGGACGACCCGGAATTGCTGGAGCTGGTGGCGCGCGCCGAGGCCGGCATCCTCAGAAGCGGCGTGCCGATCGGCGGCGTGGCCCGCACCGCCGACCAGGCCAATGCCCTGATCGACCGCGGCTACCGCTCGATCGCGCTCGGCTTCGACTGGTCTCTATTCCAGCGCGGCATCATGACGGCATTCGAGGGGATCAAGCGCTGAACAGGCCGCTGGCCACCTTGCCGGGAATTGCCGCGCTGCTAGGGTCGTTCCAGGGAGGAAAAACCAATGCTCAAAAAGACTTTGCTCGCTCTGTCCTTTGCAGGCCTTGCCTTCGCTGCCTTCGCCCAACAGCCCGGCATCAAACGTACACCGCTTCAGAAGGTCGAGTTCCCGGATGGCTACAACACCATCACCGCCATCGCGGAAGTCCCGGCAGGCGGCGCGGCCGGACGCCATACCCATCCGGGAATCGAGACCGGCTATGTGCTTGAAGGCGAGCTGAATCTCCTCATCGACGGGCAGCCGGAGAAGACCCTGAAAGCCGGTGATTCCTACCAGATTCCGGCCGGCGTCGTGCACGACGCCAAGGCTCATGGCGACAAGGCCATGAAAGTGCTTGGGATTTACGTCGTCGACAAGACCAAGCCGCTGGCCTCGCCGGCGCCCTGATGCGGCGAACCGACTGGCCCCAAGCGGGTTGGTTCATGCTAGAGCGAGCGGGCGGGCCCCGCTCGCTGCACATATTTTAATCCTTTGATCTGGAACCGGAGACCAATGCGCGGGACGCCCAAGACCATCTCGCTGCGGCGCCGTTTGATTTGCGACCTCATGCATGCCTCGATGGGCGTGCCTTTCGTTTCGCTATCCCGCTCGCTCAACATCCGCCCCGTGCTGGAGGCCCGCGCAGGCGCAACCGCACCTGCCGGCTGGGCCGCGATGTTCGTCAAGGCCTTTGCCCTGGTGGCCAGGGACGAGCCGATTCTGCGCACCGTCTATGCCAAATGGCCGTGGCCGACCCTCTATGAGCTGCCCAAAAGCGTGGCGACAGTCGCGATCGCGCGGGTCGAGGATGGCGAGGAATGCGTCCTTCCGCAGCGGATCGCAGGTCCCGAGGACCTTTCGCTGGCTGCCGTCGATGCGGAAATCCGACGCGGCAAGACGGCTCCGATCGAGGACGTCCCGATGTTCCGCAAGATCATGCGGGCGACGCGCTTGCCGCTGCCGTTGCGGCGCCTGTCCTGGGCTTTCGGCCTGAATTTCGGCCGTCAGCGCGGCAACTGGTTCGGCAGCTTCGGAGTGAGCTCGGTGGCCGCCTATGGCGGCGGCGAGCTCCACCCGATCACGCCGGGCCCCTTTGTCCTGAGCTATGGGCTGGTCGAGCCGGATCAGACCATTCATGTCGTGATCCGCTGGGACCACCGCGTCACCGACGCGGCCCCCATCGCCCGGGTCCTGACCCGCCTGGAACAGGTCCTGAACACTGAAATCGCTGCCGAATTGCGGGCGGCCGGGTCAAAGCCCATCCGAGCGGTCGGGACCTGATTTCGCGGCCATTCGCATTGACAGAATGGGCCAAACTCACCTAAAAGCCGCCTGCTCGCGGGCCGATTTCGGCCCGCGAAGCGTTTCGCGACCCGTGGTCCTGCCTCCTATGCTTTGGGGATTGGACCTGTCGGTGCCGGGCTTGCCCGTCACACAGGAGGGCGCGTTTCCTCAAACCGTGAAACCCCAAGAGGACGCGATGACTAAGCGCAGTGAAGCCAAGTACAAACTCGACCGCCGTATGGGCCAGAACATCTGGGGCCGCCCGAAGAGCCCCGTCAACCGCCGCGAATACGGCCCCGGCCAGCACGGCCAGCGCCGCAAGGGCAAGCTCTCCGACTTCGGCGTGCAGCTGCGCGCCAAGCAGAAGCTGAAGGGCTACTACGCCAACATCTCTGAGCGCCAGTTCCACAGCATCTATGTCGAGGCCAGCCGCCTCAAGGGTGACACCGGCGAGAACCTGATCGGCCTCCTGGAGCGCCGTCTCGACGCGGTCGTGTACCGCGCCAAGTTCGTCTCGACGATCTTCGCCGCGCGCCAGTTCATCAACCATGGCCACGTCAAGGTGAACGGCCGCAAGGTCAACATCTCGAGCTATCAGGTCAAGATCGGCGATGTGATCGAGGTCAAGGAAGCTTCCAAGCAGCTCGCCCACGTCCTCGAAGCCAGCCAGCTCCCCGAGCGCGACACTCCCGACTATCTCGAAGTCGACCACGGCAAGATGACGGCGAAATACGTGCGCATCCCTCATCTCTCCGACGTGCCGTTCCCGGTGCAGATGGAGCCGCATCTGGTCGTCGAATTCTATTCGCGCTGATAGGCACGGCAGAACGACATTCAAAGGCCCCGGTTTCCGGGGCCTTTTTGTTTGGTAGCATGCCATGGATGTCTCGCATGGCCGACCGGCTCGCCAATACTCTGCCTCAGCTGCGCCCGCTGAAGTGGCGCTTCGAGCGTGGGAAACCCTCTCCCGCGATGAGCAGATCTGCCGATATCGGGGGCTGTTCGCTCAGCCTGATTGCAATATCTTCACAGCCGACACGCCAGACGAAATCCTCCTTGCCGCGCGAGAGCGCGTCGCCCAACGTTCTCGTGGCCAGTACAGGTCATCGGGATACGCCCGCAATACGTCGCAACCGTTCGACCAGATGACGAGACAGGCCATGCTCTACACCCCTCCCCCGATCGATCCCAAGGCGCCGCCGGTGCGCATCAATCTGCTCTCGGACACGCAGACCAAGCCGACGGCTGCAATGCGCGAGGCGATGGCGCGGGCGGAGGTCGGCGACGAGCAGGTCGGCGACGATCCGACGGTGAATGCGCTGTGCGAGCGCGTAGCCGATCTGCTCGGCAAGGAAGCCGCGGTCTATATGCCGTCCGGCACGATGTGCAACGTCACCGCGACGCTGGTGCATTGCCGTCCGGGCGACGAGATCCTCGCGCATGAGACCGCGCACATCATAGCCCGCGAAGGCGGCGCGCATGCCGCGATCGGCGGCTTCCAGGTCACCCAGCTCAAGGGTCCCGACGGCCAGTTCACGCCGGAGACGTTCCGGAAAGCTCTGCATCCGCGCACGCGCTACCAGCCGCCGCAGACCGTCGTCAGCGTCGAGCAGACCGCCAATATCGGCGGCGGCACGATCTGGAAGAAGGCTGATCTCGACGAGATCGTCGCGATCGCCAAGCAGCACGGCCTCGTCACTCACATGGACGGCGCGCGCCTGCTCAACGCCACCGTGGCGAGCGGCATCTCCCCGCGCGACATGACCGCAGGCTGGGACTCGGCCTGGATCGACTTTTCCAAGGGCCTGGGCGCGCCGATCGGCGGTGTGCTGGCGGGTTCGCGCGCCTTCATCGACGCGGTGTGGCAGTGGAAGCAGCGCCTCGGCGGCTCGATGCGACAGGCCGGCATCTGTGCCGCCGCCTGCATCTACGCGCTCGATCATCACGTCGAGCGCCTCGCCGACGATCACGCCAATGCGCGCGCGCTTGCCCGCGGGCTGTCGCAGATCGCGGGCATCGAGGTGCAGGAGCCCGAGACCAATCTCGTGTTCTTCAAGCCCGACGGCGCCGGCATTGCCGGCAACGAGATGGTCGCGGCACTACGCCAGCGCGGCGTGACGCTTGCGATGATGGACGGCCGCATCCGCGCCTGCACCCATCTCGACGTCGATGCCAGCCAGATCGAGGAGACGATCGGATACGTCCGCGACATCGTGCTCGGGGCGTAAGTCCCGTACGACAGCTCACCGCCCCATCGCCTGATAGATCAGCGTCTTCAGTGCCAACTGGATCCGGCCGCGCTGCGACGGCGTCTGCACCATGAAGATCCCGAACAGATCATCTTCGGGATCGATGAAGAAGAACGTGCCGCCGACGCCGTCCCAGCGATACTCTCCAAGTGGCCATGACGTGCCTGGCGGCACCGAGGTGCGGACCGCGAATCCGAGGCCGAAGCCGGAATTGGGGCCCGGATGATAACTTTGGTCGCGCGCGATCTTCGTCTCGGGCCCGACGTGATCTGAAGCCATCAGCGCCACGGTCTCGGGCTTGAGATAGCGCCGCCCCTCATACGTGCCGCCATTCAGCAGCATCTGCACGAAACGGGCGTAATCGCCGATCGTGCCGACCATGCCGCCGCCGCCCGATTCCCATTTCAGCGGTCGCCTGATGTCGCGCATCGGTGTCGTCGGGTTGATGTTGCGATCCTCCGGCATCGGCTCGGCGATGCGCGGAAACTTGGCGGGATCGGCCACGTAGAATGCCGTCTCGGTCATGCCGAGCGGATCCAGCAGCCGCTCCTTCTCGAATTGCAGCAGAGTCTTTCCCGAAGCCACTTCGACGACGCGGCCAAGCACGTCGGTGGAAAAGCCGTAGTCCCACGCAGTGCCCGGCTGCTCGGCCAACGGCAGCGCGGCGATCTTCGCGACGAAGTCGGCATTGCCAAGATTGCTTTGGAAGAGATTGGCATCGGCGTAGAGCTCATGCAGCATACTGCCACCACGGTAGCCGTAAGGCAGCCCTGAAGTATGGCGCAGCAGGTCCTTGACGGTGACAGGGCGCGCGAGCGGCTTCCGCGCCAGCGTTACCGTGCCGTCTTCGGCCTTTCTCTCGACACCGACCTTCATGTGGGCGAAGGCCGGAATGAATTTCGAGACTGGATCGTCGAGCGAGAGCTTGCCGTCCTCGACCAGCATCATCGCCATGACTGACGTGATGGGCTTCGACATCGAGTAGAGGCGAAAGATCGTGTCCGCGCTCATCGAAAGCTGGGTCGCGACGTCGCGGACGCCGAAATTCTCATAATAGACCGGCTTGCCGTGCTGCTGGAGCAGCAGGATGGCGCCGGGGATCTTTCCGGTGGCAACCTCGTTCCGGATGTAGTCGGAAACCTTTGCGAGGCCGTCGGGCGACAATTTGTGCGCAGCGTGCTCGGAGCCCGCACGCGCATCGACGAGGCCGACCAAAAGAACGAGCGCCGCGATCAGCGCGCGGCACGACCTCATGTCATTTCTCCATGGCTTCATAGACGAGCTGCTTCAAGGTCCGCTGCACGCGCTGGCGCTCGGTCGGGGTCTGCTCCAAGAGGACAAAGAACATGTCCTGCTTGGGATCGATGACGAAATAGCAGCCGGAGGCACCGTCCCACTTCAATTCGCCGAGATTGCCGGGCGGCGGCGGCTTGGCATTGCCGGGATCGGTACGGATCGCCAATCCGAGACCGAAGCCGAACCCGTCGCCGGGGAAATAGAAATAGTCGCGCTCGACGCCGGAGCCCGGTCCCACCTGATCGGTCGTCATCAGCTTGTAGGTCGCCGGCTTGAGGATGGTCTTGCCGTCGAGGCTGCCGCCGTTGAGCAGCATCTGCGCGAAGCGCTCATAGTCGGCCATGGTCGTGACCATGCCGCCGCTGGCAAACTGGATCTTCTTCACCACGGTCGGATCGTTAATCCGGCCGACCCGGAAGTCGGCATCGTTCGGCACCGGCTGTGCCACGAGCTTCTGCTTCTCCGGGGCGGTGACGAAGAAGCCGGTATCGACCATGCCGAGCGGATCGAGCAGCTTTTCGCGCATGATATCGATCAGCGGCTTGCCGGCCGCAACCTCCATCACGCGCGCCAGCACGTCGGTGGAATGGCCATATTGCCAGAGAGCGCCCGGCTGGTTGTGCAGTGGGAGCTTTGCGATCCGCTCAGCGAACTCGGCGAGATCGAAATCGCCGGCATAGATATTGGCTTCGCGATAGGCCTTGCGCACCAGGCTGTCGCCATAGAAGCCATAGGTGATGCCCGAGCTATGCCGCATCAGGTCGAGCACGGTCATCGGCCGGATGGGCGGCACCAGTTCGAGCGACTTGGTGCCGTCCTCGGCCTTCTTCTCGACGCCGACTTTCACATTGGCGAAAGACGGGATGTATTTCGAGACGGGATCATCGAGCTTGATCTTGCCGTCCTCGATCAATTGCATCGCCACGACCGAGGTGATCGCCTTGGTCATCGAGAACAGGCGGAAGATGGTCTTGTCGGTGATCGGCGCCTTGCTGACCACGTCCTGCACGCCGAAGGCCTCGTGATAGACCGGCTTGCCGTGCTGCTTGATCAGCACGGTGGCGCCGGCGATCTTGCCGGTCGCGACCTCGTTCTTGAAGAACTCGCTGATCTTCGCGAGCTTCTCTTGATTGAAACGCGCACCGGCCGGAATCTCGTAGGTGCCTTCCGCCCGCGCGAAGGAGGCCGTGGCAAGCGACACCAGCGCGCCGCAGACCAGCGCACGCAGTCCAGACTGTAAAATCATATCCCCTCCCCGGAACATGGTCCGCCGGAGTGTACCGGGCGCATCATGAGGCACAAGGGCTGCCGTAGCGCGCGAGCGCCTCGGCATGAAGCTTGGCGCTCGGCTCGGAGAAACAGCAGAACACCACGCGAGCGACGGATGAAGCCGCAGAAAGCTCTTCGATCACCGTAGGCACGGCAATATCGGCCGCCCGGTCGGCGGGAAAGCGATAAATGCCAGTCGAAATCGCAGGGAATGCCACCGAGGTCAGCTTGTGCTTCCCGCACAGCTTCATCGAGCTGCGATAGCAGGAGGCGAGCAGATCGTCTTCGCCCAGCGTCCCGCCATTCCAGACCGGCCCGACGGTGTGAATCACATGGTCGGCCTTGAGCCGGTAACCACCAGTGATTTTGGCATCGCCCGTCTTGCAGCCGTGAAGCGTGCGGCATTCGGCCAGCAGGTCGGGGCCAGCCGCCCGATGGATCGCCCCATCCACGCCGCCCCCGCCAAGGAGCGACGTGTTGGCCGCGTTGACGATGGCGTCAACGCTCAGAGTGGTGATGTCGGCGACAATGACGTCGAGCTCGGCATTGCCGATCCGGCGCGTCAGCCGGGTCACGCATCAAGCCGCGACGGCGACGCCCTTCTCGGAGAAGAGCTGCTGCAATTCGCCGGCCTGGAACATCTCGCGGATAATGTCGCAGCCGCCGACGAACTCGCCCTTCACATAGAGCTGCGGGATGGTCGGCCAGTTGGAGAAGGTCTTGATGCCGTTCCGCAGTTCTGCAGATTCGAGGACGTTGAGGCCCTTATAGCCGACGCCAATATGGTCGAGGATCTGGACGACCTGGCCGGAGAAACCGCACTGCGGAAATTGCGGCGTGCCTTTCATGAACAGAACCACGTCGTTCGACTTCACTTCGTTGGCGATGAATTCCTCGATGCTCATATCCATGTCCTTCTGGGGCCTCAACAATCACTTCGGGCCGGCTCAGCCGATTTAACCCGATGTCTGCTCATATATGTAGCCCAAACCGTTGTGCATCCAAAGTAAAATGGCGGCGAACGGCCTCAGGGAGCGGGGCCTTTGGCGGCGGCGCCCCATTGCATGATGACGCGAATATCATGGCCCAGGAGGACTTTTATACCCTCACGGAGCCCCTATCTAGGACGAACCCCGGTTTTGGAACCGGGCAACGCCAACAACGTTCTCTTGTCCTGTCTGGAGAAAAACGTGACGAAACCAGCCTCCGCTACGGCCACCGTCC
Organism: Bradyrhizobium sp. NDS-1; assembly: GCF_032918005.1. Lineage (NCBI taxonomy): Bacteria > Pseudomonadati > Pseudomonadota > Alphaproteobacteria > Hyphomicrobiales > Nitrobacteraceae > Bradyrhizobium > Bradyrhizobium sp. NDS-1. The sequence continues at coordinate 3,109,739 of NZ_CP136628.1, read as the reverse complement.
CGCTTTCGTCACCGTCCGGTCAGGGCGGCCTCGCCCGGAGGCTGGAAGACGCGTTCGTTGCCGTGCGCAACGAGACCGAACGCCGGGCCGCGCCGCTCTCGCCGGAGGACCAGCAGATCCAGTCGATGCCGGATGCGAGCCCGACGAAATGGCACCGGGCGCACACCACCTGGTTCTGGGAGCAATTCCTGCTCGGCGAACACGCTGCGGGCTATCGGCCCTTCCATCCCGATTTCGCGTTCCTGTTCAATTCCTATTATGTCAGCGCCGGTCCGCGCCATGCGCGCAATCATCGCGGCGACATCACCCGGCCCAGCGCCGATCAGGTCGGCGCCTATCGCAAATATGTCGATGCAGCCGTCGTCAAATTCTTCCGCGAGGCCGGCGCCGACAAGATTCGCGAGATCGCGCCGCTGGTCGAGGTCGGGCTGAACCATGAGCAGCAGCATCAGGAATTGATGTTCACCGACATCCTGCACGCCTTTGCGCAGAACCCGGTCTACCCCGCCTACGACCCGGAGTGGCGCTTCCCCGCCGCGACACGCTCAGGCGAGGATTGGCTGGCGCTGAACGAGGGCATCCACACCGTCGGTCATGTCGACGACGGCTTTCATTTCGACAACGAGAAGCCGGCGCACCGCGCCCTGGTCGGCCCGGTCAAGGTCGCGCGCAATCTCGTCACCAACGGCGAGTGGCTCGCTTTCATGCGTGACGGCGGCTACCGGAGCGCAACGCTGTGGCTGATGGACGGCTTTGCCGCAGCCAGCAAGGAAGACTGGCAGGCCCCAGGCCATTGGCGCGAAGTTGATGGCGCCTGGCAAGTGATGACGCTCGCTGGCCTCGAGCCGGTCGATCCCGACGCGCCGGTCTGCCACGTCAGTTATTACGAAGCGGACGCCTTCGCCCGCTGGGCCGGAAAGCACCTGCCGACCGAAATGGAATGGGAGGTCGCGGCCCGCGCCGGCCAGCTCAACGACGCCTTCGGTATCGTCTGGCAGTGGACGCGCAGCGCGTATTCACCCTACCCCGGTTACCGCGCCATCGAAGGCGCGCTCGGCGAGTACAACGGCAAGTTCATGGTCAACCAGCTGGTGCTGCGCGGCTCCTCGCTTGCAACTCCGGAAGGCCACAGCCGTATCACCTATCGGAACTTCTTCTATCCGCACCACCGCTGGCAATTCACGGGACTGCGGCTCGCCGACTACGAGTAAAACTCTTATCCGACGATAAATGCGCGCCGGACAGCGCGTTCAGGAGAGTATCATGAATGTGCACGCCAGCGCTTTGGCCGAAGCCCATCTTCCCGACGAGCAGACGACTGCCTTCGCCCGCGAGGCCATCGAGGACCTCTCGCAGCAGCCGAAAAAACTGTCGCCGAAATATTTCTACGACGCGACCGGATCGGAGCTGTTCGAGGCGATCACGAAGCTGCCGGAATATTACCCGACTCGCACCGAGCTATCGATCCTGAAGGAACGCGGCCGCGACATTGCGAAGATCATCCCGGAGCACGCGGCGCTGGTCGAGTTCGGCGCTGGCGCGACCACGAAAGTCCGCCTGCTGCTGGATCATTGCAAGTTCGCGGCCTATGTCCCCGTCGACATCTCCGGCGACTTCCTGAAGGCACAGGCGAACGGTCTGAAGCGGGATTTTCCCGCGCTTGGCATTTATCCCGTCGCCGCCGACTTCACGACGCCGTTCGAGCTGCCCAGACAGGTCGCCTCCATGCCCAAGGTCGGCTTCTTCCCGGGCTCGACCATCGGCAATTTCGAGCCGCATGAAGCGCAGGCCTTCCTAAAGAGCGCGCGCGAGATCCTGGGCCGGGGCGCGCAGATGATCATCGGCGCCGACCTCGAAAAGGAAGAGCGCGTGCTGCACGACGCCTATAACGACGCCGCCGGCGTCACCGCGCGCTTCAACCTCAATGTTCTCGTGCGCATCAACCGCGAGCTCGGCGGCAATTTCGACCTCTCCGCCTTCACCCATCGTGCGATCTACAATCGCGAGCGGCATCGCATCGAGATGCACCTGATCAGCAGGAAGAGCCAGACCGTGCGCCTGCTCGGCACCAGCTTCTCGTTCCGCCCGGGCGAGAGCATCCACACCGAGAACAGCTACAAGTACAGCATCGAGCGTTTTGCCGCGCTGGCGCAAGGCGCGGGCTGGCGTGTGCGCGAGAGCTGGACGGACGCGGCGAAGATGTTCTCGGTGCATGCGCTGGAGGTTGCAGAGTAAGCTCCTCCGCCTCTCCTTTGGACCGTCAGCTCCCGGCCTTCGGCGCGGACTTAATCAGGCTTGCACGGTTCAATTGCCACCAGCCTTTCATCCCGGATCACGGCGCGGAAGCTGTCAGCGTGCGCCTTCCCGCACGACCAGGAGAGATACTCGCCTTCGCGCTGGAGCGGCTCGCCGAGCCAGAAAACCACCTTTGAGATCGGGTCGCCTGGCTTGACGCGATCGAGCCACTGCGGCGGATACGCCCAATGTCCGCAACCGCCCAGCCAGTAACACGCGGGCATGATGCAGCGTCCAGCGGCTGGAGCAGGTTTTCCTCCCATGGCACGGCAAGCCGACGGGCTTTGGCCGAGCACCCAGCCGTGCGTGGCCTCCTCGATGACAAGTGCGGCGACCACGGCAGCGCCGAACATGATGAGGCGCCTCATGCCCTGCCTACTCCTCGGTTGTCGCCCCCAGCGACACCGACTCCCAGACCGCCACCACGATCATGATCGCGGTCGTCGCAACCGATAGCCAGAGCGGCGACAGGTCCGACGCGAACCAGCTCAGCGCGAGCAGCAGCATGATGCCGACGCCGTGCGAGAGCTGGAGGAAGCCGCGGATGGCGTGCTTGAACAGGATGGTGCCGATCAGAAAGATCAACGGACCGCCGATGGTGCTCACGATCGTGCGCATGTCGGAGTGTCCGGCCGGATGCTTCAGCACCAATTCATCCGAGACCGCGGTCAGGATGATGCCGGCGACGATCGGCGTGTGCAGATAAGTGTAGGCGAGCCGCGCCAGGCGGCCGGACTCGGCGGACTTCGAGATGCGCTCGGAGCCGGCCTCGGCGCCCTTGTGAAAATAGATCCACCACATCGCGATGGCGCCGACCAGCGCCGAGACGAAGGCGAGGATATTGCTCGCGTTCCATTCCAGTTCAGCGAATGTTGCGCCATTGACGATGATAGCTTCACCGAGCGCGATGATGACGAAGAGGGAGCAGCGCTCGGCCATGTGCGCGCCTTCGACGGCCCAGGCCTCGACTGACGAGAATCCCAGCTTCGGCACCCAAAACCGTGCAGCCGGCGCGATGTACTCCCAGCTCACCGCCGCGATCCACAGCCAGAGCCGCGTGTCTCCGTGGGACAGACCGCCAGCAATCCACAGCACTGCGGAGACCGAGAACCAGGCCAGGATACGGACCGCGTTGTGCCGCACTGCAGACCGGTGATGCGGGGTCGCAAACATCCAGAACGCGGTCCGTCCGACCTGCAGGGCCACGTAGGCGATCGCGAACCACAGGCCCCGCCCCTCGAACGCGGTCGGGATCGTGGTCGACAGCACGAGGCCGCCCAGCATCATCGCAAAAAGCAGGATGCGGACCGGCGTCAGCTCGGGGTTGAGCCAGTTGGTCACCCAGGCGGTGAAGACCCACGCCCACCACACCGCCAAAAAGAGCACCACGACGTGCACCGCGCCGAGCGCCGTGAAATGGTGCAGCAGCGCGTGCGAGATCTGCGTGACCGCGAAGACGAAGACGAGATCGAAGAACAGCTCGACATAAGTGACGCGGCTGTGGTGGTTCGGCGTGATGACGCGAAACATCGCGCCGCGCGGATTGTCCGCAGCCATCATCGTCCCCCTGGCGCTGGTCAGGTCAGCTGCAGTCTCGTCAGGTCCCTGGTACCCCGGTTTGCAGCGCCAGCGCGTGCAGCACGCCGCCCATCTGGCCGCGCAGGGATTGATAGACGATCTGGTGCTGCTGGACGCGGGACTTGCCGCGGAAGGATTCAGAGATCACGGTCGCGGCATAATGGTCGCCATCGCCGGCGAGGTCTCGGATGGTCACCTCGGCATCGGGGATTGCTGCCTTGATCATCGCCTCGATATCGTGGGCGTCCATGGGCATTCGGGTCTCGCTCCTTGTCTCGGCTGCTAATCAGCCTCGTCGTCGAATCGCTGCCGGGGTCCCCGGCCCGGCAGGGCCAAACTTAGCGTGAACGGCCTTCACCGTCACGTCCTCAGGCACTATATCCCTGATCGCATCAGGATAAAGGCACGACAAAGTGCCGCGCGTGACAGGTTGATCGAAAAGGCGTGACATCATGAAGCTTCCAGGGCCGGACCACCCCATCACCATCACCCCGAACCCCCGGCGCGTCCGCGTCACGGCGGGCGGCGTCGTGATCGCCGAGACCGGCAGGGCGCTGACCTTGAAGGAGGCCAAGTATCCGGCGGTGCAGTATGTGCCACGGGAGGACACCAACATGGCCCTCCTCGAGCGCACCGACCGGGTCACCCACTGCCCATACAAGGGGGATGCGAGCTATTTCAGCGTCAAGGCCGACGGCGAGACGCTGAACAACGCGATCTGGACCTACGAGACGCCCTTCCCGGCGATGGCCGAGATTTCCGGCCATCTGGCGTTCTATCCGGACAAGGTGAAGATCGAGGAAGTGGGGTAAGCGCCGCAACCCACCGTCGTCATGGCCGCGTCAAGCCTGGCCAGGACGACGAAGGGGACCCGAATCGGGTCACGTCCTGAAGATCGTGAGCCCCAGGATCAGCAGCACCAGGAAGATCACGACGAAGACGTAGAACAGGAATCGGGCGATGTCGGCCGAGGCGGCCGAGATGCCGGTGAAGCCGAGCACGCCGGCCACGATCGAGACAAGTAGGAAGATCAGCGCCCATTTCAGGATCGTCATCGCCTGCTCCGAACTGCCGCAACTCATGGCCTAGACCGTTTTCGGCAAACGCTAACATTGCTGCGAGAAACTGGTTCCTAGAGGTAGTCGGGGGCGACCTGCGAACAAGCCGCCCTTGCTGAATCAAGTTCTCGGCGGCAGAATCCGGCCGGGATCAAGATCGGGGCGGCCACGATGACGATGTCACATTCAGCGACGATCGGCGCAGAGGTGCATGCCGCGCCGCAGACCAAGGTGCGCAATTTGGCGATCGATCGCGCCCGCACCTTCCTGACCCTGGTGGTGCTGCTGCATCACGCGGTGATCCCCTATACTTATTTCGGTCATACCGATCCGAGTTATTTTTTCGGCTTCGATATGATCGTGCTCGCCACCGACAGTTTCTTCATGGCGATGTTCTTCTTCCTGTCGGGACTGTTCGCCTGGTCCGGCATCGCCCGGAAGGGAGCGCGGAGCTACATGGCAGATCGCCTGCTTCGGCTTGGCCTACCCTTCGTGATCTGCGCCTTTACGGTCATTCCGCTCGCCTATTACGCGATCTCCCTGCGGCATCATCCGGACATCGGCTTTTCGGAATTCTGGTGGAATATGGTCACGAAGGGCCCATGGCCGAGCGGGCCGATCTGGTTCCTATGGGTCTTGTTCGCCTTCGACCTGGTGGCCTGCCTGCTGCACCGGCTGTCACCCAATCTGCTCGATCCGATCAATCGCCTCTCGCTGCATGGTCGCCGCCGGCCCGCCGTGTTCTTCGCAGTCATGCTGGCCGTAACCGCGGCGTTCTACATTCCCGGGCTGGTTCACTACGGACACAGCAGCTGGTTCGAGTTCGGGCCGTTCTCGGTCCAGCACGGGCGCGTGATGCTCTACGCGACCTATTTCTTTTTCGGTGCCGGCATCGGCGTTGCGCAAATGGATCGTGGGCTGCTCTCTGTCGACGGCCGCATGGCCAAGGTCAGCTGGGACTGGATGGTGCTGGCGATCGTGCCGTATTGCCTCTTGTGGACGCTGATCTTCATCAAGCGCGAAATACTGGGCAACCCGGCGCCTTTGCCGGATTGGTATGAAGCGCTCTATGCGATCTGCTTCACTGTCTTCAGCGTGGCCATCATGTTTCTGATCCTGGCCATTTTCCAGAGATTCAAGCAATCAGGCTCAGCCCGGCTGCTCGATCCGATGCAGGGCGACGCGTTCGGCATGTTCCTGGTGCACTATCCGATCGCATTGTGGCTGCAATACTGGCTGTTCGACTACGACCTGCCGGCCATCGTCAAGGCCACGATCGGGTTTGTGCTGACGGTCGCGGCGAGCTGGGCTCTGACGCGAGCATTGCGGCAGATCCCGGGCGCATCGCGCATATTGTGAGGCATGGCCTCTCCACTCGTCATTGCGAGCGCAGCGAAGCAATCCAGAATCCCTCCGCGGAGGTAGTCCGGATTGCTTCGTCGCTTTGCTCCTCGCAATGACGAAGTGTGTGGCAGCGCCTTATGCCGCCTTGCCGCTCATATATTCCGGCAGCCAGCGCTCGAACGATTTGCGCAAGCTGTCGATCGTTACCGGCGCCTCGCCGGCGACCGCGATGGCATCGCCCCCGGTGGTGCCGATCCGCACGCAGGGCACCTCGCAGCCGCGCATCTTGGCGAGCACGCGGCCCGCTTCCGTTTCAGGCACGGTCACGAGATAGCGCGCCTGATCCTCGCCGAACCAATAGGCCTGCGGCACCAGCGCAGTCGGCGCCGCGAGCAGTTTTGCGCCGATGCCGCTCGCCATCGCCATCTCGGCAAGCGCGATCAAGAGGCCGCCGTCGGAGAGATCGTGCACGGCGGTCGCCGTGCCGCCATGGATCATGCCGCGCACGCAATCGCCATTGCGTTTCTCGGCGGCGAGATCGACCGGCGGAGGCGCGCCCTCCTCGCGACCGCAGATGTCGCGCAGGTACACCGACTGGCCGAGCCAGCCGTGCGTCTCGCCGATCAGGAGAATCGCCTCGCCCTCTGCCTTGAAGGCCAGCGAGGCTGATTTGGTGAAGTCGTCGAGCAGGCCGACACCGCCGATCGAGGGCGTCGGCAGGATCGCGCGGCCGTTGGTCTCGTTGTAGAGCGAGACGTTGCCGGAGACGACGGGGAAGTCCAGCGTGCGGCAGGCTTCCGAGATACCCTTCAGGCAGCCCACGAACTGGCCCATGATCTCGGGCCGCTCAGGATTGCCGAAATTGAGATTGTCGGTGATCGCGAGCGGCTTGCCGCCGACCGCCGTGATGTTGCGCCAGGCCTCCGCCACCGCCTGCTTGCCGCCCTCGAACGGATCGGCCTCGCAATAGCGCGGCGTCACGTCGACGGTCAGCGCCAGGCCCTTCGGCCCATCCTCGACACGCACCACGGCGGCATCGCCGCCCGGGCGCTGCATGGTGTTGCCGAGGATGACGTGGTCGTACTGCTCCCAGACCCAGCGCTTGCTGCACATGTCAGGCGTGCCGATCAGCTTCTCCAGCGCAGGCCCAAGGCTCATCGGCGCCGGCACGTCGCGCGCATGCACGACGGGCAACGCGGCGGAGGGAACGTGCGGGCGATCATAGAGCGGCGCCTCGTCCCCGAGTTCCTTGATCGGCAAATCGGCCATGACGTCGCCGCCATGCTTGACCACGAAGCGCTTGCTCGGCGTGGTGTAGCCGACGACGGCGAAATCCAGTCCCCACTTCTTGAAGATCGCCTCGGCTTCCTTCTCCTTCTCGGGCTTGAGCACCATGAGCATGCGCTCCTGGCTTTCCGAGAGCATCATCTCGTAGGCGCTCATGCCGGTTTCACGGGTCGGCACCGCGTCGAGATCGAGATCGACGCCGAGATCGCCCTTGGCACCCATCTCCACCGCCGAGCAGGTCAAGCCCGCCGCGCCCATGTCCTGGATCGCGATGACACAGCCCTTCTCCATGATCTCGAGACAGGCCTCCAGCAGCAGCTTCTCGGCGAAGGGATCGCCGACCTGCACGGTCGGGCGCTTCTCCTCGGACTTGTCGTCGAACTCGGCCGAGGCCATCGAAGCGCCGTGGATGCCGTCGCGCCCCGTCTTGGAGCCCAAATAGACGATCGGCATGTTCACGCCGGAGGCGGCTGCATAGAAGATCTTGTCGGCATCGGCGAGGCCCACCGCCATCGCGTTGACGAGGATGTTGCCGTCGTAGCGGGTGTGAAAGCGCACTTGCCCGCCCACCGTCGGCACGCCGAAGGAATTACCGTAGCCGCCGACGCCGGCGACGACACCGGAGACGAGATGCCGGGTCTTGGCGTGCTCGGGCGCACCGAAGCTCAGCGCGTTCAGGCAGGCGATCGGGCGCGCGCCCATGGTGAAGACGTCGCGCAAGATGCCGCCGACGCCAGTGGTCGCGCCCTGATAGGGCTCGATATAGCTCGGGTGGTTGTGGCTCTCCATCTTGAAGACCACGGCCTGGCCGTCGCCGATGTCGATCACGCCGGCATTCTCGCCCGGGCCCTGGATCACCCAGGGTGCTTTCGTCGGCAGCCCCTTGAGGTGGATGCGCGAGGATTTGTACGAACAGTGCTCGTTCCACATCGCCGAGAAGATGCCGAGCTCGGTGAAGCTCGGCTCCCGCCCGATCAGCTTCAGGATGCGCTCGTATTCGTCGGGCTTGAGCCCGTGGGCGGCAACCAGTTCGGGGGTGATCTTCGGTTCATTCTTCATGGATTCGGGGCTTTCGGGCGGCGGTTTGGCCGTTCTTAGGAACATCCGGGGCTCGCGAAAAGCCCTTTATGGCGCATTTTCCCGCTGTCCCACATTTTGCGGCAGGCCGCCCTTCGGGAACAGGAATTGCACGGCGCGGACAGATCGGATTTAAGGGCTGAAGACCCGCAATTGAAGGCCCATCTCCTTGCACGAATTGACCAAAGCACCCCCGCCCCGCCGCCCCGACCTCCACGTCGCCACTGAGGGCGAATTTCTGGGCTGGCGGACCTGGATTCGCGACAGTTTTGAGGCCCATGTCGGCCCCTTCTGGCACCGGATCGAGGCAGACGGCAGCGTCCGCAGCGCCTTCCGGGTGGAGAAGAAGCACCTCAACGGCTCGGGCAACGTCCATGGCGGCTGCTACATGGCCTTTGCCGACTACTCCCTGTTTGCGATCGCCACCCATGTCCTGGACAGCCGGGCCGTGACCACCAATTTTTCCTGCGAGTTCCTCGACGCGGCACGGGAGGGCGAGCTGATCGAATGCACCGGCGAAGTGAGCCGGGCCGGCGGTTCGCTGATCTTCCTGCGCGGCCAGATGATGTCCGGCGAACGGCTGCTGCTCACCTTTTCCGGCACGATCAAGCGGATGAAGCGGAAGGCGCTCCCTCAGCCAAACGCATAGCTCGACGCCTTCCTTTTTCGCGCGCCCTCGCCCAGACTTCGCGGCAAGCGCTACCGCGCCGGGGAGCAAGAACAAGGTGCCGCAGAGCACATCGGAGGCGAGGCGCGCGACAGCCGCCGCACCACTGTCGCCCATCGCCGCAACCGGCGCGCGCAACTGGCGCGACTATGCGTTGCTGCTGGCGCTCGCCTGCTGCTGGAGCTCGACCTATCCGCTGACCAAGCTCGCGCTTCCCACGATCCCGCCCATCACCTTCATTTCGGCGCGCTCACTGATCGCGGCCGCCTTCCTGTTCGCGATCCTGTGGATGCGCGGCATCAGGATTCCCACCGACGCGAGGGCCTGGAAGCTGTTCGCCACCCAGCAATTGATCAACTCGACCTTTCCATTCCTGATCATCACCTGGTCGCAGCAATATGTGCCGGCGTCGAACACGGTTGTGCTGGCCTCGACGACGCCGATCTTCGCCTTCCTGATCACCTCGCTGATCACGCGGCACGAGCCGGCGACGCTGCTCAAGCTCGCCGGCGCGATTTTGGGACTCGCCGGCACCGTCGCCATCGTCGGGCTCGATGCGCTGCGCGGCTTCGGCAGCGAGATCGTCGCGGAGATTGCGATCCTGCTCGCCACGATCTCCTTTGCCTGCGCGACGATCTTCGGTCTTCGCCTGTCGGAATACGACCCGATGGTGGTGGCGGCCGGCTCGCTGCTGTTCGGCGGCCTCATCCTGCTGCCGCCCTCGCTGCTCATCGACCAGCCCTGGACGCTGCATCCGACGCCGACGGCGATCGTCGCCACCATCGTCATGGGCATCGTCTCGAGCGCGCTGGGCCTGATGCTGTTCTACGTCTGCCTCGGCCGGCTCGGCACGCTGACCACCAACGCGCAAGGATACTTGCGCATCCCGATCGGCGTGGGTCTATCGGTGCTGCTGCTCGGCGAGAGCGTGCCGTCGAACCTCGCGCTGGGACTGTTGCTGGTGATGGCCGGCGTTGCCGCGATGACGGTGCCGGCGGAGCGGCTGAAGCGGCGCTAGCCCATGGCGATGGTCAGTCCGCCGGAATGAAGCGGAGGGTGCCTGCGCGGCGCGTCGGTTTGCCGGTGTCGTTGGTATGATTGACGCCGTCCGTGACAGGAACCTCAAGAAAATCGAACGGACTTATCCCGTCGAAGCAAGCTACGTTGACCGCA